>JANNEY010000004.1:0-20701 GCA_031379235.1 Opitutaceae bacterium
CCCACCCCATTAATGGGCTTTGGGCACACCCCGCACCACCTCAGTCACCTCGACCTTGCCCTCGGTCACCAGCACTTCCACGCCGGCCGCGCCGACGCGCACTGAAAAGGCCGTGCCGACGGCGCGCACCGAGACGCCCGCGGCCGTCACGATGAAAGGCCGCGCCGTATCGTGCGCGACCGCGAAGTGCGCCTCGCCGTTCGCGAGCGTCACGTGGCGCTCGTTCGACGTGAGGCGGACACTTACTTCGCTGCTTACATTGAGATTCACGACCGAGCCGTCATTGAGTGCGATCTGTTGCTGACGCGTCGCCGCCGTCACATAGCGCTGCGGTTCGGTCGAACGGTTCGGCGCGAGCCACCACACGCCTGCCGCAAGCACTAGAGCGGCGGCGAGCCCTGCGGCCCACACCGGCGGACGAAATCCACCCCAACGCAGGACCGGCGCCACCGGCTGCGTCGCCGTAGCAATTCGCGCTTCCAACGGCGCCCGCACCGCCGGCATTTCCATCAGGAGTTCCATCGCTTGCTCGGTCTCCGCCACCGCCGCGTCATACCGTGGATCGGCGGCCCGCCACGCGGCAAACGCCTGCGCGCGCCCCGGAGCGAAGCCCTCCGAGCGTTCGCACAGCCACTCGGCCGCCATTGTTTCAATCGCATCGTCGGACGACCCCGAATCTGAATTCAGCGGATTCATGATGCGATGCGGACCGATTGGCCGGCGTCTCCCAGCAAGCCGCGTTGACGGAAAAACCGGGTGCAGTCCTTCACGCCCTTGATCATGTGCACCTTCACCGTCTCCGGCGAAATCCCGAGGCGCCCGGCGATTTCCTTGTAGGCGAGACCATCGAGGTGCCGGAGCATCATCACCTGCCGACAACGCTCCGGCAGCGCCAAGATCGCTTCGAGCAGCACCTCCAGCCGCTGCTCCCGCTCGGCCGCCTCCGCCAGCTCCGGCGCTTCATCGAGCAACGGCAGCACCGTAATATCGGAAATTTCTTCGTGGGCCCGCCCGCGCCGCCGCCGGAAAAGATCGATCGCCGCATTGCGCGCCGTCGTGAACAGAAACGCCCGCGCGCACGGCACGCGCCCACCCTCGTGAGCCCGCAGCGTCCGCACATAGGTCTCCTGCACGAGATCGTCGTGATCGGGCAAAGCAGGGAAACGCTTCGACAGATAAGCCCGCAATGCCGGTTCATGGGGTTGAACCTGCTCGGAAAACCAATGGGCCTGATCGGTCGGGGGCATCGGGGTTAGCGCACAGTGCGCGGACTGCGCGCGGACGCTTCGCCGCCAAGACGACCCAGTCGAGGGCGTTTTTTGGAAATCGGGGCAGCGAAGAATTATCTGCAAAACAACTAACCCATTCGGCGGGGTTCTGCGTTTAAGCGGTGGCGCGTGGGCGGCCTGGACGTGAGGCATTGCCGCGCGCGACGGCTTCTCCCGCCAGAACGTTCATGCCTCGCCGGGATGCACCACGATTGCTCCATTCGGGCGAGGGTATCACGCGTCGTGAGGCCAAGGCCTGCAGGCTAACTTGAAAAGCGTCCCGCCCACCGCGGAGGAAGGGTTGCGACCCATGGTTCCCCGCAGTAAAATCGCAACGAATGCCATTCCCAGCCGACAATCACCCACGGCTGCCCTGGCCCACCACCAATCGCCCTCTCTCCATGAATTCTTCCCCCAAAGCCCTCAGCGTCCTGCTTGCCGGGGCTGCCATGGCGTCCTCTCCCTCTGCTGCCGCCGGCCTCGACTGGCCGCAATGGCGCGGCCAGGACCGCACCGGCGTCTCGCAGGAAACCGGCCTCCTCAAGGCCTGGCCGGCGGGAGGCCCAAAGCGTCTCTGGCTGTTTGAAAACGCGGGTCACGGCTACTCGGCTCCGGCTATCGCCGCCGGGAAATACTTTACCCTCGGCACGCGCGACGGCTCCGAGATCCTCCTCATCCTCGACGCCAACACCGGCCAAGAAATCCGCGCCGTGAAGATCGGCGCCATCCTCGCCAACGACTGGGGCGAGGGCCCGCGCGGCACGCCCGCCATCGACGGCGACCGCGCCTACGCCCTCAGCGGTCGCGGCGATCTCGCGTGCATCAGCATCGCCGACGGCAAGGTGCTTTGGACCACCTCGATGAAGTCCCTCGGCGGCTCGATTCCCAAGTGGGGCTGGACGGAGTCCGTGCTCGTCGACGGCAACAAGGTCCTTTGCACGCCCGGCGGCGCCAAGGGCACGGTCGCGGCGCTCGACAAGCTGACGGGCAAGGTGCTTTGGCAATCGAAGGGATTCACGGAACCCGCGCACTATTCCTCCATCGTGCCTGCGACCATTAACGGCACCGCGCAATACGTCCAACGCAACGAGCAGAGCATCTTTGGTCTCGCCGCGGCCGACGGCCGCTTGCTCTGGCAGACGGATTTCCCCGGCCGCACCGCCGTCATCCCCACCCCCATCGTAAGTGGCAATGAAATCTACGTCACCGCCGGCTACGGCTCCGGCTGCAAAATGATCCGCATCGAAGCCGACAACAAGGTGACGCTCGTCTACGAAAACAAGGTCACGAAAAATCACCACGGCGGCTTCGTGAAAATCGGTGACTACCTTTACGGCCACGGGGACCCGATGTGGGTTTGCCAGAATTTCAAGACCGGCGAGGAAGTCTGGAGCACGCGCAACTTCACGAAAGGCGCCGTCGGCGCCGCCGACGGCATGCTTTACTGCCTCGAGGAAAAAACCGGCACCGTCGCACTCGTCGAAGCCTCGCCCAAGGGCTGGAAGGAAAGCGGCCGCTTCAAACTCGAGCCGCAGTCCAAGATTCGCAGCCCACGCGGTGCCGTGTGGACCCACCCGGTGGTCGCCAACGGCAAGCTCTACCTCCGCGACCAGGACTTGGTCTACTGCTTCGACGTCAAGGCGCCGTAACCACCGGCCCGCGCAGATCGGCGCAGAGTATCTCCCGATCGTTGCGCACGTAAACCGAGCGGTTCGCAAAGGCGGGGTGCGACCAATGCACCGCCCGACCGCCGGCCTGGTTCGTCGGATCGAGCAGGTGTGCTCGACTGATCTCCTCGTAGCCCTGCGGTGACAGCTTCGCGATGATGAGGTCGCCCGTTTCGTTGTAGATGAAGAAGCGGCCCTCGTGCTTCACGAGAAACGCGGTCATCCACCGTGCGGGTTTGCCGTCAGCCGAGGTCGGCACGAGCGTTTCCCACTGGCGCTCGCCGTCCGCGAGTTTCAAACAGCGAAGCTGGCCGAAACCGCACACCCCGTAAATGTAGCCGTCCTCGAGAAACGGCGTGCTCATCAAACTGTGCAGGCCCTCGGGTTTCACTTCGCTCCGGCCCTTGATGGCCCAGGCCACCGCCGCCTTCGGCTGCGTCGCATCGAGCTGCAATCGCATCGAACCGTCGAAGAAGGAGGAGACGAACAGTGAATCGCCGTGCCAGCGCGGCGTGCCGATCGCGTGCGCCATCTTGGTTTTGAACGGCTCGCTCCAAAACACTGCACCCGTTTCCGGATCGAGGCTGTTGAGCGCTTCGCTTTCCCACACGATGAGCTGCCGCCGGCCGCCCGCCTCGATGATCGTCGGCGAGCCGTAGGCCGGCTCGCGGACGTTCAGCGCCCGCCAAATCTCCACGCCCGTCTCGCGGTGAAAGGCCACGACCGTGTGCCCTTCGCCCCCGACCATGCAGATCACTCGATCACCATCGACGAGCGGGGGCGAGGCAAAGCCCCACGTCTGCGTCGTCACGCCAAAATCTTTCTTGAACGCGCGCGCCCAGACGACGCGACCGGTCGCGACGTCGAGGCAGTGGAGGTTCCCTTCCGCCCCGACGGTGTAGACGCGATTGCCCGCCACGGTTGGGCTCGCGCGCGGGCCCGACGGATAACTGATCTCATAGGGGCACTCATACTCGTGTTGCCACAGCACGCGGCCGTCACGCTCGTCGAGACAGAGCACGCGCTCGCGCCCGCTCTCGATCGTTCGCTTCAACGCCCCGCCCGGACTCCCGCGGGTTTGCGAGTCCGGCCGATCCAAAATGAAAACCCGGCCCGCCGCCACCGCCGGGCTGCTGTAGCCTGCACCAATTGGCGCGCGCCACCGCACCGGCGGACCGCCAGCCGGAAATTTTTCAAGGATGCCTTTTTCGCGCCACACGCCGTCACGCTGCGGCCCCTGCCACTGCGGCCAGTCGTCGGCCGACAACCGCGCGCTGCCCGCCGCGATCAGGAGCAGGCCGCACCGGAACGAAAATTCGATGATACGCATGACTCCCGCAATCTGGCGACCGGACGCCTTTGTGCGATCTTCAATTCCATGCGCGCGCACCGCCAGCATCGGCCGCCGCGCGGTGCCGGGATCGCGCGGCCTCGTTTCTTCAGGATTTTTGGTCTTCACCCCACTCGCCCCACCTCCTGGTCGCGCGAGATCTTGCCCGCTGCCACTCGGAGCCACTTACTCCGGCCCACCCCCTCAGCCGCACGCAACGTTCTGTTCGTTTTGACTCCCGCCACACCATGACCTCCAACCCTCTAGGCCGCTTTTGCGCGGTCTCCCCGTTTCTCCTCGCCAGCGTCGTCCGCCTCGCCGCCGCCGACAATCCCCCTCCCGCCCCCGCCGAACGCGACGAGGTCCTGAAGCTCAATCCTTTCGTGGTCAGCGAAAACGATACCGTCGGCTATTCCGCGGCCAGCACGCTCGCCGGCACGCGCATCAACACCGCCCTCCGCGACGTCGGCGCGGCGATCAGCATCATCACGCCGGAGTTCCTGCTCGATACCGCGTCGACGAATCTCGGCGAGCTTCTCTCGCTCACCACGGCCACGGAAGTCGGCGGCGTTTTCGGTAATTTCGCCGGCGGCGCGACCGAAGGCGGTCGCCCCGATCAATCCGAGGGCCGCGAGAATCCTCAGGCCAACAACCGCGTGCGCGGCATCGGCGCGGCGACGACCACGCGCGACTATTTCCTCACGGACATCCCGTTTGATTCCTACAATTCCTCCGGTGTCACCATCGCCCGCGGCCCGAATTCCCTGCTCTTTGGCATCGGCAATCCCGCGGGCATCATCGAGGGCTCGATCATTCATCCGCAGCTCTCGCGCAATCGCACGGTGATCGGCGGCCGTTTCGGCTCCGAGGATTCCTACCGCGCCACGGTCGATCTCAACCGCGTGCTGGTGAAGAACCGCCTGGCGTTCCGCGTCGCCACGGTCAACGAACACAACAACTACCAGCAGGAGCCCGCCTTCGATCGCAAACGCCGCGGCTATCTTTCGCTGGAAGGTGTGTTGCGCGACGGCAAGGCCGCGAGCTGGGTCGGCAAGACGACCGTGCGCGTCTCCGGCGAGATGGGCGACAGCCAGTCAAACCCGGTCAATGTGATCCCGCCGATCAACACGATGTTGAATTTCTTTCAGGCGCCGAATCCCGCCATCGCCGCCATCCCCGGCACTGGGATCGACGCGCGTCTCGTTGCCGGGTCTCCGACCTTCTCCTATCGGCCGAAGGTGACGGTCGACAACCGCCAGAGTTCCTCCGCCATCGTCGCCGCTACTCCGGGCATCGGCGTGCCCTACTTCATTCAGATTCCCGTGGTGTTCGACACGCCGGGCCAGCAGCGGCCCGGCTACGCCAGCTCCAACAACCCCGCGCTCGCCGGTATCGCCGGCATCATGGGCCGCATCCGTTACGCGCAGAATCCGAACGGGCGCGAGGCGATCGACACGTTCTACAGCGGCACCGTGGTCCCGACCGGTTTCGTCGCCTCCTCGATCCAGAACCGTGCGATCTTCGACTACCGCAAGCATCTCCTCAGCGGCGGCCTGAACCACATCGATCAAATCTTTCAGGTCGGCAACGCCGCGCTCACGCAGGAACTCTTCGGTGGCCGCGGCGGCTTCGAACTCGCCTTCGATCAGCAGAAGACGCGCTCGACGCGACTGCTCCCCTTTTCCTTCGGCAACAACGGCGGCGGTTCCCCCGCGAGCGGCATCTCCATCGATGTCGCGCAGTATCTCTCCAACGATCAGCCCAACCCGAATGTCGGCCGCCCGTTCGTCGACCAGCAAGGCATCACCGATCGCACGCAGACCGGGACGCGCGAGGCGTTTCGCGCCACGGCTTTCTACCGCCTCGATCTCGAGGAGCGCGGAAAAAAGATTTTCGGGATTCCGCTCGGCAACCACGTCTTCACCGGCCTGCACACGCAGAATCGGAACGACGCCGCCACGTTCAGCTACGCCACCGGCTGGACGAGCACGACGCGCAACCTCAACACCGATGTGTTTCAGGCGACCAACAGCGGCAACTTCCGCACCACGCCCATCGTCCTCCAATACCTCGGGCCCTCCGTCCTTAACGCGAATTCGATCAACGATGTCCGCATCACGAATGTCGTCGACGCGCGCATCCCGCAGAGCGGCGACTCCTATAACGTGAGCTTTTTCGATTTCACCAACAAGCGCATGACCACGGAGCCGTTCGCCGTGTCGCGTTTCCTCAACGGCAATTCCAAGAGCCGCCAGCTGATCGACTCGCAGTCGCTCAGCCTCAAGAGCGACTTCTTCAAAAATAACCTCGTCGGCGTCGCCGGCTGGCGCTGGGACCACCTCCGGACGTTTTCGAGCGTCGGCAACACGCGCAATCCCGACGACTCGCTCAACACCGCCAACCTCCGCCTCGACTCGCGGCCCAACCTCGACGAGCGCGGCCGCAATTTCACGTGGAGCGGCGTCGGCCGCGTGCCGCGCGCGTTGACGAAATGGCTGCCGCTCGGCATCGAGCTCGGCGGTTTCTACAACTCCTCCGGCAATTTCAATCCCGTCAATGTTCGCAGCAACTTGAACGGCGCCATCATTCCCGCCCCCGCCGGCACGACTAAGGAATACGGCGTCCTCGTCGAATTTCTCGACCGCCGGGTGTCGCTTCGCGTGAACGAATTTCACACCGTCCAGACGAACAGCAGCAACAACGCACAGGGCGCGACCAGCGGCGTCTACGCCTATCCGAACTTCATGATGAGCCGCTACGCGACGGCGGCGACGCAAGGCATCGCGTTCAACACGATCCCGGGCGTGACCGCCGCGGGCTACAGCTCCTACCAGCAGCTCTACGCGGCGTTTCAGCAGTTGCTCCCCGAGCCCACGCGCACCTTGAACAACCTGCGTCTCAACGCGGCCGGCACCGACTCGGTGACCAATGGTATCGCCGGCCTCACCGACACCAGCGACCTCGACGCGCGCGGCCTTGAGACCGAACTCGTCGGCAACATTACGTCGCGCTGGCGCGTGTCCTTCAACGTCGCGAAACAGGAGACAGTCGTCAGCGGTTCCGCCAAACTCACGAAGCAGGTCGCCGACGCGGTCTACGCGAATCTCGTGAAGTTCAATCTCCTCGGCATCGATCAAGGTCCCGCGCTCCCCGAGCGCCAGACCGCCAGCTCGCGTTTCAATGGCAATGTCGGCAACCCGCTCGCCGCCACGCTTGCCCGCGACGGCGCCGTCTCGCCCGAGCAGCGGAAATGGCGCGCCAACTTCACCTCGACCTACGATCTCCGTGGCTTCGAGCAGCCGATCCTGAAGGCGATGAGCGTCGGCGCTTCCGTGCGTTGGCAAGGCAAGGTCGCCATCGGTGCGCCGTTCCTTACCGGCCAGCGCCTGAAGGAAAAGATCGTCGCGACCAACAAACTCTACACGAACACCAACCAAATCGCCGACAACGATCCCGTGATGCAGACGCAGTTCCCGAACCTCGATCAGCCGTTCTACGGCCCCGAGGAACTCGCCGGCGACGTGTGGGCGAGCTACCGCCGGAAGATTTTCCGCAACATCGACTGGCGCCTCCAGCTCAACGTCCGCAACGCCTGGGGCAACGACAGCGACATCCCTGTCACCGCGAATCCCGACGGCAGCATCGCCGTCATCCGCATCCCGAACGAAACGCGTTGGACACTCTCCAGCACGTTCTCCTTCTAATCCTTGTTCAGTTCACCGCCTTCGTCCGTTCTCCCGCTCCGGTCGCCCATGAAAACTCTCTCCGTCCTGTTCACTGTCGCCGCACTCTCCGCCACGGTCCGCGCCGATGTCGTGCTGCCGGCGATTTTCTCCGACCACATGGTGCTGCAACGCGACGCCCGCGTGCCCGTCTGGGGCACGGCCGCCGCCGGGGAAAAAGTCACCGTGGAATTTGCCGGCCAGTCCCAATCCACGACCACCGCCGCCGATGGCAAGTGGCAGGTCGCGCTCGCCAACCTGAAATCAGGTGCGCCGCAGACGCTCACCGTCAGGGGCAACAACGCGATCACGATCCAAGATGTGCTTGTCGGCGAAGTCTGGCTTGGCTCCG
The DNA here is from genome assembly GCA_031379235.1 of Opitutaceae bacterium. Lineage (GTDB taxonomy): Bacteria > Verrucomicrobiota > Verrucomicrobiia > Opitutales > Opitutaceae > ER46. The sequence continues at coordinate 8,340 of JANNEY010000004.1, forward strand.
GCCAGTCCAACATGGCGATGACCGTAAATCGCGCGCAGGATTTCGACGCGGAAAAAGCCGCCGCGAAATTTCCCCTGATCCGCCACTTCAAGGAGGAGTCCGGTTCCGCGACCACCCCGCAGGCCGTGGGCAAGGGTCGTTGGGAAATCTGCTCGCCTGACACGGTGGCGGGATTTTCCGCGGCGTTGTATTTTTTTGGCCGTGACCTGCATCAAACCCTCGGTGCGCCCGTCGGGCTGATCAACTCGTCGGTCGGCGGCACCGCCATCGAACTGTGGATCGCGGACGACGTGCAGCGCGGAGACAAGGCGCTGCAAACTGCCATCGCCACCCTGCCGAAAACCCCGCCCGCCCCCGCGGCCGAGGCGCCCAAGCAGGCCCCGGTGGAAAAAAAGGCCGCGAAAAAAACGACGAAGGCCACCACCGCCAAGACGGCGGCGCGGCCGAGCACACCGGGCGGACTCTTCAACGGCAAAATCTCCCCGCTCCTCCCCTACGCCATCCGCGGCGCGCTCTGGTATCAGGGCGAAGCCAACTCCACCCCCGCCAAGGCTCCACTCTACGAACATCAACTTCCGCTCCTGATCCGCGACTGGCGCGCGCGCTGGGGCGACGAATTACCGTTCGCTTGGGTGCAGTTGCCCAACTTCGTCGGAGCCGGCCGCGACTGGCCGGTCGTGCGCGAGGCGATGTTGAAAACTCTCTCGCTCCCCAAAACCGGCATGGCGATCGCGATCGATGTCGGCGAGGCCGGCGACATTCACCCGAAAAACAAACAGGCCGTCGGCCACCGGCTCGCGCTCTGGGCGCTCGGCACGGTCTACGGCCAGAAAGTCCCCGCCACCTCCGGTCCGCTGCCCGCCGGCCACGACGTTCGCGGCCAGGAAGTCGTGCTGCGCTTCAAACACGCCGACGGCGGCCTCGTCGCCAGGGACGGCGAACTGAAGGGCTTTGTCGTCGCCGGGGCCGACCACGCGTGGCAGCCCGCGCAGGCCCGCATCGTCGGCGAGACCGTCGTCGTCAGTTCCTCCTCGGTCACTACGCCCGTAGCCGTGCGCTACGCGTGGGAAAATTTTCCGGCCTGCAATCTCTTCAACGCCGCCGGCCTCCCCGCCTCGCCGTTCCGCACCGACGACTGGAAATAGTTTTACCCACCACCGCGCCCCTGCGCCCCTGCCATCCCGTCACCGCGCCGGTTATCGCGCGGCCCCTCCCTTCCGATGAACAACCCACCCCGCCTGGTCAGCTCCGTAACCGCGTGCCTTGTTCTCCTCGTCGCCGCTCCTCTCGGCTCTGGTGCCGATGCCTCCGCTCCGTCCGTGACCCAATCCACCGGCGCCATCTCCGGCCGCGTCCAAAATGTCGCCACGGGGCAATATCTCAACAACGCCCGCGTCACCGTGAAGGGCACCGACCAGATCGTCTTCACCGACCAAACCGGCAGCTATCGCCTCACCGGCTTGTCCGCCGGCCCGGCCGTCCTCGAAGTATTCTTCACCGGCCTCGACCCGCTCATGCTCCCCGTAACGATCCGCCCCGGCGATGTCGTGGATCAAGACATCAGCCTCACCAACGCCGCGCGCTACGGCACCGATGCCTCCGGCACCGTGAAACTCGATTCGTTCGTCGTCGCCACCGCGCGCGAGACCGACGGAGCCGCCATCGCGATCAACGAGCAACGCTTCGCCCCGAATATCAAAAACGTCGTCTCCGCCGACGCGCTCGGCGACGTCATGGACGGCAACGTCGGCGAGTTCCTGAAGTTCATGCCCGGCATCACTGCCGAGTATGACCGCGAATCCGGCGGCTCCGTCGCCTCCGTTTCCGTGCGCGGCTTCCCGACGGCGCAGGCGGTGGTGTCGGGCGATGGATTGCAGATGGCCAACACCGGCAACCCGCAAGGTTCGTCACGTGTGTTTCAATTCACCCAGGTTTCCATCAACAACATCTCGCGTCTCGAAGTGACGAAGGTCCCGACGCCCTCGACGCCCGCCGATTCGATGGCCGGCTCAATCGACATGGTAAGCAAGAGCGCCTTCGAGCGCAAAAACGCCCAGCTCCGCTACAGCGTCGGCCTTTCGGGCAATCATCGCACGGCGAGCTTCAAGAAAGTCCCGCACACTACCGACGAACGCGTCTACAAAATCCTACCGAGTTTCACTTTCGACTACACGCTTCCCGTCACGAAAACCTTTGGCCTCGTCGTCACGGGCCAGAGCCAGAATCGCTTCATTGAAATGGAGTGGGTGCCGCGCGGCTTCAGCGCCACCGCGACGGGCGTCACCGGCGCCTCGATCAGCCGACCCTATCTGCAATCTTTTCAGCTCAACAGCGTGCCGCGCGCCAACACCCGCGTCGCCCTCGGTTTGAAGGCCGATTGGCGCGCCACGCGCAACGGTGTGCTCTCCCTCAACGTCGAGCGCAGCCGCTTCGTCTCCGACCGCTCGAACGCCTCGATCTCCCTGACGACCGGCACCAACGGCGCGCCGACCGTCGCCGGGGGCGCCCCGCTCACCTTCGGCGACGACTTCACGTCCGGCGCCACCGGCCGCGGCGCCATCACCATCGGCAACGGCGGTGCCGGCGTCCGCCAACAACTCGACACCGAAGCCGTCGGCCTGCGCTACCGTTTCGACGACGGCAACTGGCGCATCGTCGCCGCGCTCGGCCAGTCGAATTCTTCCGGCGGCTATCAGGACACGATTCACGGCCGCTTCCGCGCTCTCGTCATCGCCAACCGCGTCCCCGTCCGCGTGAGCTTCGCGAAAATCGACGACGTTCGCCCGCAGTCTATCCAAGTTTTCGACAACACCGAGCGTCCCTTCGACCTCACCAATCTCGACAACTACCAGGTCAACTCCGCCACCTCGACCCCGCGCGTGATCCGCGACAGCCTCGCGAACGGCAAACTCGACGTGCGCAAAACCCTGCCGTCGCTTTCGTTTCCCGCCGCGATCCAAGTCGGCGGCCTCCGCCGCGTGCAGATCCGCGACGTGCGCCGCGAAAGCATCAATTGGAACTACAACGGCCCCGACGGAAATCCCGCGACGCCCGACTCACCCTCGCTTTTCGCCAACAAGGTCTACGTGAACCAGAGTGAAAACTTCGGCTTCCGCAATCTGCCCTTCGTCTCCACGGCCAACGCCCTCCGCGCGTTCCAAGCCAACCCGACCCTCTTCGCCAAGACCACCGCCCAGATCACGGCCGAGGAACTCTTCCGCCTGAACAATTCCGAGTGGCTGCAAGAAGCTGTGAGCGCCGGCTACGTGCAGGGCGAGTTCGGCCTCTTCCACAACCGCCTCAAGGTTCTCACTGGCGTGCGCTACGAACGCACCGATGCCGACGGCCAGGGCATCCGCAACGACCCCAACGCCGTCTGGGTGCGCAATGCCGACGGCACCTTCGCCCGCACCTCTGCCGGCGCTCGCATCCGCCGCGCCGAGGCCGGCGCCGTCGGCTCGTTGCAGGAACTCACCGTCACGCGCCGGGAGCGCGGCACCCAAGCCTCGCGGACCTACGATGGCAGTTACCCGAGCGTGCATCTCACCTATCAGATTCAGGAAAATTTCCTGGCTCGCGCCGCTTACGCGAAGACCTACGGCCGCCCCGACTTCACCGCCATCGTCCCGAACACCACCGTCGACGAAACGGATTTCGGCAACGCCACGCCCGACCCCTCGCAAATCCCCGGCCGCATCACCACCCGCAACACCGGCCTACGTCCGTGGACCGGCGACAACTACGATCTCTCCATCGAATACTACACGCCGCAGGGTGGCATTTTCAGTGCCGGCGTTTTCCGCAAGGAGATCCGCGATTTCTTCGGCGACGCTGTGAAGGTCGCCACCGCCGCCGACCTCGAACTCCTCGAACTCGATCCGCGCTACGTCGGCTGGCAGATCACGACCACCTACAACGTCCCCGGCACCGCCCGCGTCGACGGCGTGGAGTTCAACGCCCGCCACTCGCTCCGCGCGCTCGGTGGATGGGGCCGCTACTTCAGCGCCTTCGCGAACGGCACGAAGCTCAAATTGCAGGGCGGACGCGACTCGGACTTCAGCGGCTTCATCCCCGAGAGCGCCAACTGGGGCCTGGATTTCACGAGAAAGCCACTCAGCGTCATGCTCAAATGGAACTACCGCGGCCAGCAGCGCGGCGGCTCCGTCCTGGCCCTCGGCCCCGACGCCTACGAATACTCCAAAGCCCGCACCCGCCTCGACGTGAACGTCGACTACCAACTCCGCAAAGATCTCTTCCTCTACGCGAGCGCCCAGAACGTCTTCGACATCCCGGAAACCCTGCTGCGCTTCGGCTCACAAACCCCCGGTTACGCCCGCGTCTCCCAAGTCCTGACGACCGGCGTCCAGCTCACCCTCGGGATCAAGGGCACGTTCTAAAATCCGGCGCGCTTTGCTCCCGGGCTGTAGGGCCGGCGCTCGTCGCCATGCCGTCGCCCGAAAAATTCGAAAACCCCAAAAACGCTTGGCGTAAATATTTCGGCCACAAGCTCCGCCCGCCCTCGACGTTGCTTCGCCGGCGAAAAGCGTTTCGCCTCCACGCTGAGCCCGATGCCCCGGACCCCGCCCATTCCACTTCCCGTCGCCGCCTTCCTCGCCGTCGCCGCCACCCTCGTCGCCGTCTCCTGCTCCGTCACCCCGTCGCGCCCCGCCGCTCTCGCCGCCGGCGAAAAGATCTACCGGCAAAAATGCGCCGAGTGCCACGGGGCCGCAGGGCAAGGGGTGGAGAAAAAATACAAGGAGGCACTGGCGGGCGATTGGGCGCGGCCGAAACTCGCGCGCTACATCGCGAAAAACATGCCCGACGATCATCCCGGCACGCTCAGCGCGGCCGAAGCCGAGGCGGTGGCGGGTTTTGTTTTCGATTCGTTCTACTCCCCCGCCGCGCAGGCGAAACTCAACCCCGCCCGCATCGAGATCGCGCACCTGACCAACCGCCAATACGCCGTCACCGTCGCCGACCTCCTCGCGTCGTTCGCGCCCACGCCGCCCGCGAATTCGCCGGCGACCGGTGACGCACTCGGCCTCACCGCGACCTACTACGGCATTGCGCAGCGCGGCCGTTTCGACGCCACGAAGATCGCGCACCGCGGCACCGATGCCGCCGTCGATTTCGTTTTCCCCGAAAACGGTGAGCTCCGCACGCGCCTCACGCTCCCGCCCCTCGACCGCCCCGCCACGCCGAATTCGCGCGAGCCCGCCGGCTTCTCCGCGCAGTGGCGCGGCACGGTCTTCGCCGACGAGACCGGCGATCACGAGTTCGTCATCCGGACACCCAACAGCGTCCGCGTCTGGATCAACGCCGAGCCCGACCTGCGCGCGGGCACGGAGCCCACGCTCGACATCAACGTCTCCACGCCAAAAGACCCCGACCACCGCGTCACGCTCCGCCTCCTCGGCGGCCGCGCCTACCCCATCGCGATCGACTGGTGGGCGTTGCCCGAAAAAACCGGCTCCCCCGTCGTGCCCACCATTTCGCTCCGCTGGAAACCGCCGCACGGCAGCGAGCGCCCAATCCCCGCGCGCAATCTTTCGACCGGGCAAGCCACGCCCACCTTTGTCGTCGCCACACGCTTCCCCGCCGACGACAGCAGCCAGGGCTACGAACGCAGCATCTCTGTTTCCAAGGCGTGGGACGAAGCGACGACCAACGCCGCCTTCGAAGTCGCGAACCACGTCATCAAGCGCCTCGACCGCCTCGCCGACACCCGCCCCAACGATGCGGCGCGGGCGAAAAAAATCGAAGCCTTCGCGGAAAAATTCGTCGCCGCCGCGTTTCGCCGCCCGCTCACGCCCGAGGAAACGCAACGCAACATCACCGGTCTCATCCGCACCGCGCCCGACGCGGAGACCGGCGTGCGCCGCGTCGTGCTGCTCGCGCTGAAATCACCGCACTTCCTCTACACGGAGCTACCCGCGCGCGAGTCGGAAGCGACGCGCACGGCCACGCGCCTCGCCTTCGCACTCTGGGATTCCGCACCCGACGCCGAGCTCGCCCGCGCCGCCACCGAGGGCCGGCTCCAGACGCGCGACGAAATCTCCGCGCAGGCCGCCCGCCTCCTCACCGATCCGCGGGCGCGCGCCAAGGTGCGCGAGTTTTTCCAGCATTGGCTCCAGCTCCGCTACCTCGAGGATCTCGGCAAGGACGCGCAGCTCTTCCCCGATTTCACGCCGGAGATCATCGACGATCTGCGTGCGTCACTCGGCGTTTTTGTCGACGCCGTTGCGTGGAGCGAGCCCTCCGATTTCCGCGAACTGCTCCGCGCCGATTATCTTTTTGCGAATGATCGCCTCGCCAAATTCTACGGCCTGCCCGCCGCCAGCGCCACGACGACACCTGATGAATTCAGGCGCGTCACCGCGCCCGCCGGCCAGCGCTCCGGCGTGCTCACGCATCCGTATCTCCTCGCCGCGCTCTCCTACAAATCTACCAGCTCGCCGATCCATCGCGGCGTGTTTCTCACCCGCAGCATCGTCGGCCGCGCCCTCAAGCCGCCGCCGCAGGCGCAAACCTTCGACGAGACCTCGTTCGACCACGGCATGACGATGCGCGAGAAAGTTACGAAGCTCACCCGCTCCGATAACTGCCAAGGCTGCCACGCCGTCATCAACCCGCTCGGTTTCAGCCTCGAGCACTTCGACGCCGTCGGCCGCTACCGCACCGAAGAGGCCGGCCGCCCCATCGACGCCGCGAGCGACTACGGGGACGACGAGCACGCCACCGTCCGCCTCGCCGGCGCGCGCGATGTCGCGGAATTCGCCATCGCGAGCGAGCGGGCCAATCGCGCCTTCATCGAGCAGCTCTTCCACCACCTCGTGAAGCAATCCCCCCGCGCCTACGGCCCCGACACCGTCGCCCGTCTCCGCGATTCTTTCGTCGCCTCCGGCTACAATCTCCGCGAGCTGCTCGCCGAGATCGCGACAATTGCGGCGCTGCACGCATCTGAGCCGACGCTCGCCGCCACGGCACCCTCGCCGCGCTCGCCGTGATTCGGCCGCCGCCGGCTCAATCCGACCGCGGTGGCGGTTTCACGGCCAGGTATTGGCGGGCAAATTCTTCGGGGCGGATGGCACGCGGTTTGTAACCGCTGCTCTGTAGCGCATCGAAATCGCCGTCTGCCGTCACGACGAAGTCCGCCGCCGCCGCGATTGCGCAGTCCACAAATTTGTCGTCATCCGGATCATTGGGAATCGCCCGAAACCGAAATTGCGGGTCCACCCGCACGATGTTGCCGTGCAGGGCGGACAACCGCTCGATCCATTCGGCAACCTACCGCCAGCGGGCGGCGCCGCTCAATCGCCCCACGACCTCCTCGTATTCCAGGAGAATCTCGCTGGAAACGGCCCATTCGATGGCCCCGTCCGCCAAGTTTTGTTTGATCGCACCGTGAGGCGCGCGCGAGCCGAACATCTGCACCAACACGTTCGTGTCGATGCACACCCTCATTGTCCCCGCCGCTGCTGCCCGCGCACCTCGCGGACGACGGCGGCAATTCTCGCCGGCTCGATCCGCCCAGCCGCGGCATCCGAGTCAAACGCCGCATCCAGCCGCTCGGTCGCCTCGATCACCTCGAGCTGGAGGAACACCTGCCGCAGCAACGCGAGCCGCTCGGGCGCCATCCGCTCGATCCGCTCGCGAAATTCCCGTCGCATTTGCTCAGGGGTCTCCTGAATTTCTCCCCGATTCATGGCGGTCACGTTGACTGCGGCACAGCGCATCGCAACCGCGAAAACTCACAGCGGCTTCGCCGCGTTCAAAATCTCCTCGAACCGCGGGTCGTCCTTCAGCCGCGACCAGAGCGGATCGAGGCGGATTTCGTTCGGCGACATGCGGGCGAGACCGCTCATCAGCTGCCGCAACGTTGCCAACGCCTCCTCCCGCCGATCAATCGCCGCATAGGTTCGGCCCGCTTCCATGAGCGCAACTACTCCGCTAAAAGCGTCGAGTTTCAGGGCGAGTGTCGCCGCCGACTGCATCTCCTGCACCGCTTCATCTGTTCGGCCGGCAAACGCTTTGGCCCGTGCGATGCCCAGCGTGACGAAGGGTCGCTGGCGCGGCGTCCAACTTTGACGCGAGAAATCCGCCATCGCTACGTCGGCGAAACGCTGCGCCGTTTCGCGGTTCCCGACGACAAACGCCACCAATGCGCGGTGCAGCGCGACCGGCTCACTCAGAACAGCGGCTCGGTCGACGATGCCCGTGAGTCTCGGATCGGCCAGCGCCTGGTCCGCCGCGGCGAAGTCGTGCGACCAAATCGCCAGTTCATAAGCCGCGCGCAGACCAGCCGGGTCGCGCTCCGCCCGGGGCACGTTGGCGAACGCCTTGAGAAAAGCCGCTTGATTGCCGCGCAACGCGAATTCGGATCGGATGAGCGCCTCTTGGGAAAAATTGTCATTGGGAAACAAGCTGACCAATCGCGCCGCCAACAGGCGCGCCGCTTCGTATTTTCGCAGGTAGGTCAGATAGGTCGCCAGCTCGGAAGCCGTGTATAAATCGCGCGGGCTCCGCTCGACGGCCCGCTCGAAATGACGCTCCGCCTCCTGCCAGTTCCCGAGCCGTCGGTCGACAAAGCCCATCGAAGTCTGTAACGTCGGATCGTTCGGCAGCCCCGCTTCCGCCTGCCGGAAGTTCGACAGAGCGCGGGCCCAATCATTTTCGCCGTAATAGGCGAACAATCCGCGGGCGTAGTGGGTTTCCGGCGCCTCGGGAGCGACTCGGGCCGCCGCGTTCATCGCGGCCTCGGCGAGCGCCCGCCGCGCCGGGGAAGGATCCAAGTGGCCGAGCCAATACATTTCCCCGTGCAAAAACGTGAGCCGGACATAGGCCAACGCGAACGCCGGATCCTCGGCCACGACTTGCTGATAGGCCACAACGGCGCGCTCGTATTGCTCGAGACTTGTGCGCGAGGTCAGGCCCTCTTCCTGCACGCGAGCTCTCAGGAATAATTCGTAGGCCGTGGCGTTCTGCGTAGGGCGTCGCTCGATAAGCGTCTGCTCACTCGCGGTCAGCGTGGCCTTCAACGTCCCTGCCACCTCACGCGCGATCGCCGCCTGCACGGCGAAGACTCCGCTAATTTCGGAGTCGAATTGGTTGCCCCACAGCTGGCGGCCCGACTGGGCGTCCACCAACTCCACGGCAATCCGCACCTGTTTGCCCGCGCGCTGCACGCGGCCTTCGACGACCGACGCCACGCCGAGGTCGGTCGCGATTTGGCGAAGATTGCGCTTCTTCACGTCGGCATAGGGCAGCACCGAGGTGCGGCCGATGACGGTGAGCGCGGAAATTTTCCCGACGGCGGTGATGACCTCACCGTGAATTCCGTCGGCAAGATACGCGCTGTCCGGCTCCGCCGTAAGATTTTCGAACGGCAGCACCGCGACCGCTTTTGCGTTGGCGGCCGGAGCCGGCTTTTCCGAGGTGGGCGGGCGCGTCCCTGCGCCCGCATTCGGAGCCTGACGCGAGAAAAACACGCCCGCCGCCGCCACGACGAGCACGACTGCGCCAACGGCCATCCACGCTGCCGCCGCCACGCGCGGCCGCGCTCGCTGTAGGCCCGTCCGTGGGGCGGGCACCCGGTCGGCGACCGGGCCTACAGTTTCGCCACCCAGCAAATCCTGCACCCGCCCGACCAGCGCCCGCGGCGTCTCGCCACCCGGCGCCTTCGTCCACTGCACGGCGAAAAACGATTTCGGCACCAGCGCGCCGCGCTCGGTCGTGCCATCGATCGTCACGGGCAAGATAAACGGCGTGCCCTCCGCCATCAGGTGCGTGCGTTCGTCGGCGAGTTTCCACTCGAGTCGGAAATAACCTTCGCGCCGCGACTGAGTGTTCGCAGACACGACCGCCAAAAACAGCGCGCACTCCGCGACCTGCCGGCGGATGCTCGTATCCCACGCCTCGCCGCCCTTGAGCTCGCTCTGGTCGAACCAAACCTCGATGCCCCCTGCGCGCAACGTGTCGCAAATCCGCCGCGCCGCCACCGCATCCTGCGAGGCGTAGCTCAGAAAAAGCGCGTGTGTGACGTCGGCAGGCATGGCGAAGAAATGGCAACCCGCATCCCGCCGCAGCGCAACGCACGACGGAAGCTTTTTCTCGCCTCAAGTAGGGGCGCGCCTCGTGCGCGCCTTTTCCCGGTGGGCGCGGACGAGCCACGCCCCTACAAAGTCCGGTCGGAACAACAGGGTTACCTTGAAATTAAGCTGCGCCCCACCCCACCCGACCCTTCGACGTTAAGCGTTGAACGTTCCGCTTTGAGCGTTTTCATCCTCTCGACCCCGCTCCCCATGACCCCGCTCCTCCGCCGCGAATTTCTCCGCCAGGCCGGTCTGTCCGCCGCCGTGCTCCCGTTCATCTCCGGCTTGCCGAGTCTTGCGCTCGCCGCGCCCGCCCGCCCGCGTCAGCGGCTCATCGTCGTCTTCTCGCCCAACGGCACCATTCCTACCGCCTTCTGGCCCGACGAGGTCGGCCGCGATTTTCAGTTGAAAGAAATCCTCAGTCCGCTCGCGCCCTACCGCGACCGGATGCTGACCCTGCAGGGCCTCTCTAACAAAGTGCGCGGCGATGGCGACGGCCACATGCGCGGCATGAGTTGCCTGCTCACCGGCATCGAACTCCTTCCCGGCAACATCATGGGCGGCTCAGGTGTTCCCGCCGGCTGGGCCAGCGGCATCTCCATCGACCAGGAGCTGAAAAACTATTTCCAGAGCCGCGAGCTCACGCGCACGCGCTTTGGTTCGCTCGAGTTCGGCGTGGGCGTGCAGGACCGCGCCGATCCTTGGACGCGCATGTCCTACGCCGGCAGCGGCCAGCCCGTCGCGCCGATCTCCGATCCGTATCAGATGCACGAGAAGCTCTACGGCCAGATGAAGGACCGCGAGAACCTGCGCAGCGTGCTCGATCCCTTGAAGGCCGATCTCGCCAAGGTTCGCGCGATCATCAGCGCCGAGGATCGTCGCACGCTCGAGCAGCACGAGGCGCTCGTCCGCCAGCTCGAGCGCGAGATCGCCGACGGCGCGGGGCAGACGTTGCGCATGAGTGCGCCGGAGTTCGAGCGCGGCATCGCCGATCAGAACGACAACGTCCCGCGCCTCTCGCGCATGCAGATTGATCTGCTCGTGAATTCCTTTGCCAACGACATGGCGCGCGTCGCCACGCTCCAATACACGAAGTCCGTCGGCGGCGCGCGCATGAACTGGCTCGACATCACCGACGGCCACCACGGCCTCTCGCACGAGCCCGACACCGACGAGACCGCGCAGAAAAAGCTCATCAAGATCAACACGTGGTTCGCCGGCGAAGTGCGCTACCTCGCCGACAAACTCGCCGCCACGACAGAGCCCGGCGGCGACGGCGCCATGCTCGACCACACGCTGATCGTGTGGACCAACGAGCTCGGCAAGGGCAACAGCCACACGCTCGACAACATTCCTTTCGTGCTCCTCGGCGGCGGTTTTGGTTTCGAGATGGGCCGCGCGCTGAAGTTCGACAAGGTCCCGCACAACCGGCTCCACCTCGCCCTCGCCCATGGCGCGGGCCACCGCATCGAGACCTTCGGCAAACGCGATCTTTGCAGTGGCGGGCCGCTGGCGCTGAGCTGACCCGAACACGGGCGCCGAGCCTCGGCCACCGCGCTCAACGTTCCGCCTGTGGATTTTCCCGAGGCCGCCCCCCACCGCTGGTTCGCCGAGCAGGTGCTCCCGCATGAACCCATGCTGCGCGCGTGGTTGCGCAGCCGGTTTCCCCGCGGCGTCGAGCTCGACGATCTGGTGCAGGAGGCGTTCGCCCGGGTTTTACGCGCCCGTGCGAATGGGGCCGCGATGCGTTCGCCGAAGGCGTTTCTTTTCGCCACCGCGCGCAACCTCGCGCTCGACGCGCTGCGCCACCGCGCGGTTTCCGGCGAGGATACCTTAGTGCCTTTCGAGTCGTTGGACGTCTTGGATGGGAGCGACGGCATTCCCGAGACCGTCGACCGCCACGAAAAACTCGAACGCTTGACCATCGCCATCCAGTCCCTGCCCGAACGCTGCCGCGAGGTCATGACCTTGCGCAAGGTCTACGGACTGTCCCAAAAGGACATCGCCGCGCGCCTCGGCATTTCCGAGTGCACCGTCTCCGCGCAACTCACCATCGGCGTGCGCAAATGCACGGAATCGTTTGCTCGCGATCGCCGCGAAGAAGGCCTTCGATGAATATGTCGACGCCCGACGAACAGGCCGCCGACTGGCTCATCCGGCGCGACCGCGGCCTCACGCCCGCCGAGCAAGACGCTTATCTCCAATGGCTCGCCGCCGATCAATCTGCGTTGGTTATATAACAATATTAGTATACGATGAGCGACAATTGCC
>JANNEY010000015.1:0-2354 GCA_031379235.1 Opitutaceae bacterium
CATCGATTCGTGAAGAATTCGGAGTCGGCGGTGCGCTAGCGTGTCCGGCGAAGTAGCAGTTCGGGCTGTAGCGCAGCTTGGTTAGCGCGCTTGACTGGGGGTCAAGAGGTCGTGGGTTCAAATCCCGCCAGCCCGACCATAAAACTGCAGGTCAGAGCCGGTCTTTCGAGGCCGGCTCTTCGGTTTCCATGGTCCGAAACCGGGGCATGTTCTCCAAATGTTCTCTTAGAAATGTACTCTTGAGGCATGAGAGGGGCTGGAGGCCACATTTCCGAGCGGGTCGGTGCCGATGGCAAGCGCCGGTACCTGGTGAAGATCGAGCTTGATCGCGACCCGGCAACCGGGCGTCGTCGCCAGCAATCGGCCGGGACGTTCCGCACGAAGCGCGATGCGCAGGAAGCGTTGGCGGCCGCGATTGCTGACGGCCCGACCACGGCGACGGCCAAGGGAACGCTGGCGGCGTACATCGTCGATGAGTGGTTGCCATCGAAGGCCGACCTGTCGGCAGCGTCTCGGCATCAATACGTTTGGGCGGCGGGATACATCACTGAGCTGATGGGTGCGGTAAAGCTGGCGGCGGTCACGCCCCGGCATGTGCAGGAGTTCAATGCAGCGCTACGTGCAAAGGAACTTTCGTCGCGATCGCGACAGATCATGGGCAAGGCGTTACGCAACGCGTTGTCGATGGCGGTGAAGCGTGGATACATCAATCGCAATCCGGCAGACGGCGTGCCGATTGCATCGGGCGAGCGTGAGACGGAGCTGAACTTTTGGACGGCCGCCGAGGCGCGGGCGTTCTTGTCCTCTGACTACGTGGTTGCTGATCGGCTGCGCCCGTGCTGGTTGTTTCTGCTGTCGACGGGGTTGCGTCGTGGGGAAGTATGCGCGCTTAGGTGGCAGGATCTGGATCTTGCTGCGAAGCGGTTGACGGTTCGCCAGGCGGTGAAGATCGACGGCTACAAAACCTCGGTCGGCCCACCGAAGACTCGTGCCGCGATTCGCACGGTTGGGTTGGACGGCGACACGATTGCGATGCTGCGAGCCTGGAAGGAAACGCAGTCGGCCAAGGTGTTGGAGTTCGGAACGACGGCGACGCTGGTCTTCACCGAGGTTGACGGCTCGATGATTCACCCACAAACGTTGAACGGCCGTTTCGCTGCGGCAGCCACCGGAGCGAAGGCCAGAGCGATTGGCTTGCACGGCCTTCGACACACGCATGCAACTCTGGCCCTCGAAGCAGGTGTGCAGCTCAAGGTCGTGTCTGAGCGTCTCGGCCACGCGTCGATCCAAGTTACTGCTGACACCTACCAACACGCTCTCGAGCACCTCCAGCACGACGCTGCCGAGGCGATCAATTCGCTTCTATTTGCGGAAAATGCGTCGGAGTCCAATTTGGCTGAGTAAACATCCCGACCATAACCTAAGGAAGTGCCGTCAAATCTGAAGCCGAGGAATCAACCAGCGGCCCTTTCGCGGTGGGATGGATCACTCCTTCACGATTTTGGATTCTCCTCCTGGTCGATCGGCGACGCTTCGAGTTCCTCCGCACTCTTCCGTTGCGGGGCTGCAGTGAGTACCGAGACGATGAAGGCGAAGCCTTCACGAGCAAGTTCAGGTTTCCGAAGTATTGCGATCGCACACGCAGCACTGATGACCAGCACGGGAAAGGCAACAACATATGATGGAACGATCAAAGCCAACGCTACGGTCGTTCCGCAGTAGATCGCAGAGGTGGCTGTTCGGTCTGGCATGGGGTACATCGTGTTCCGATGGAACCCTCTTCTCAACAAATTGCGGGAACTGCGGGAACTGCGGGAAGGTGAGGGATGGGGCACGATGAGGTCGAGAGCGGCGAACTTACGGAGGCGCTGCGATCTTTGATGGCGGAGGCGAAAGTCAAAGGCACAGGACTTGCGAAGAAGGCTGGGTTGTCCGACGACGCGGTCAATCGGTGGTTGAGGACCAAGCGATTCAACCTTGATGCGTTCCGGCAGGCTGAGCTTGTGTTGGAAAAATTGCTGGATCGCAAAATCCTTTTGAGTTCCGAATATCGACTGAATCTTGCGTCGCAGCAGAAGGCGAAGCGGGTGGTGATCGATCCGGGGCGAATGGAGCTTCGAAAGATCGCTGTGGCGGAAACGGAGAAGGGCAACTTTGCACGGGCGGCCCGCCTCTTCGAGGAAGGGTTGTCTTTGATCTCAGCCACCGACGACGCAAAAACCGTTCGCGGTGTTTACGACGACGGTGGCTGAGATCAAAGACAACCCTTCCTCGAAGAGGCGGGCCGCCCGTGCAAAGTTGCCCTTCTCCGTTTCCGCCACAGCGATCTTTCGAAGCTCCATTCGCCCCGGATC
>JANNEY010000118.1:0-7952 GCA_031379235.1 Opitutaceae bacterium
CGCAATTCGCAACGGCGGGGTTCGGCGACCCCGCCCTACATATCGAGCTACTGAAGCTCGATGCACCCATTCATAGTCTCACTTCGCCGCGACCGGCCCGTAGCCCTTCATCGGCTTGCCGTCGGCATCGAGTTTCTTGCAGGCCCAGAGCAGGCCGCGGGTGACGAGGTCGAGGTAGCGGGCGTCGGACACGGTGTCGTTGTTGTGGCCGATGGTCGTGCTGAAAACGCGTGCGCCCTTGTAGTCATTGGTCCAGACGACCGCGTATTCGTTCTCCTTTTCCTTCACGACCTGCTTCCCGCGAGCGAGGACCTTGGCCGTCGGGTGCACGACGATGTTGTTGTAGAGTTCCTCGTTCCCGGTCGTCCACTCCGCGAAGCCGCGCACGATCGGGCTCTGGTCGCCGGCAAACGTGATCACGATGGGCAGCTTGGGGCCGTGGGCGCTGGACTGGATGCCGAGGTATTCGAACCACGCGGCGCGCTCGCTGCCTTTTTCGGCGGGCGTCGCGGGCGGCCCGATGCGGTAGCTGTGCATCGCGCAGTGGAGGTTCACGCCGGGGAGACCGGCGCGGTGCGGCGCAAGCACGGCGGCGATGACCGTGGGGTCGCTGATAGCGGCGGCGCACTCGTCGTGGATCACGACATCGTAGCCCTTCGCGTAGGCGGCGTTGCCGTGATTGGGCAGCGCGGGCGCGGTGGTCTTGTCGGCGCTGTAGGCAAAGTCGATTTTCAGGTTCGCGCGGGCCTCGAGGCCGGCCTTGAGGATGTCTTTCTGCGCGGCGTAGTCATGGCAGCAGCCGCCGATGACGAGGAGGGCGCGCAGTGGCTTCGGCGTCTCAGCCGCGCTCGTGCGCGAAAACAGAAGGGCAAAGGTCGCAAAGGCGAAGATAAGGGAGCGCATGGTGGGAAACGGGGTGGCCATCGGTAAAGACGCACGCCATCCGCAACGCGACCGAAAATTTTGTTCGATGATTCTGCCGACCCGGCGCAGTTTTTTCTGTCGCTCGCCCGCGCTCCGTGTTCGATTCGCCCCCCACCGATGATTCGCCCCTTCATCGCCGCCGTTTTCCTTGCCCTTGTCGCCCGCGGTGCGGCCGCCGAACCCGTCGCTTCGCCCGCCACAGTGGCCTCCAGCGCAGAGGGGCTCGCGTTCTTCGAGGCCAAGGTCCGCCCGCTCCTCGCCGCCCGCTGCTACGAATGCCACGGGGAGAAGAAACGTAAAGGCGGCCTCCGCCTCGATTCGTTGCCGGGCTGGCAGGCCGGCGGTGACACGGGCCAAGTGATCATCCCGGGGGATCCGAAGGCGAGTCTGCTGGTCGAAGCCATCGGCTACAAAAACGAAGATCTGCAAATGCCGCCCAAGGAGCAGCTGAGCGCCGCCGAGATCGCGGTGCTCACCGAATGGGTGCGACGCGGCGCGCCCGATTCGCGCCTCACCGTGCCGGAGGCGGCCGCGCCCAAAATCGTCGCCATGACGCTAGAGCAGGCGCGCTCGCACTGGGCTTTTCAGCCCATTGTCGCCCCGCCCATTCCCACGGTGTCCGCCTCTGCCGCCAGTTCCCATCCGATCGATCGTTTCATTCGTGCGCGCCTTGCCAAGGAAAACCTCGCGTCCAGTCCACCCGCCGATCCGCGCACCCTCATTCGCCGCGTCTATTTCGCGCTGCTCGGTTTTCCCCCGTCGTTCGATCGCGTCGAGCAGTTCGCAACTGATCCCAGCCCGACGAAGTTCGCGATGCTCGTCGATCAACTGCTCGCGCGG
This sequence comes from Opitutaceae bacterium, assembly GCA_031379235.1. Lineage (GTDB taxonomy): Bacteria > Verrucomicrobiota > Verrucomicrobiia > Opitutales > Opitutaceae > ER46. Next base: position 1,765 of record JANNEY010000118.1, read on the forward strand.
TCCGAATACGGCCAGCGCTGGGGCCGGCACTGGCTCGATGTCGCGCGCTATTCCGACACCACGGAAAAATCCACCGACGGCGAGCGCCGCATTCCCTTCGCCCACACCTACCGCGACTACGTGATCGAGGCGTTCAACACCGACCGGCCGTTCAATCGTTTCGTCGTCGAACAAATCGCCGCCGACCGCTTGTCGGCCGAGGAAAAGCCCGATCTGCGTGCGCTCGGTTTCCTCACCGTCGGCCGCCGCTTCGAGGGTAACATCGAGGCGCCGCAGCTCATCATCGACGAACGCATCGACACCATCGGCCGCGGCGTGCTCGGCCTCACGCTCGCCTGCGCCCGCTGCCACGATCACAAATTCGACGCCATCCCCGCGGCCGACTACTATTCGCTCTACGGCATTCTCGCCAGCAGCGACGACCCGCTCGATCTCCCGGAAGTCGGCCACACCGCCGAAACCGATGTCGTCACCAAATATCGCGCCGACCGCGCCGCCCTCTTCGTGGACTACGACAAACAAATCGACGAAAGCATGACCCGCGCGCGCCGGCTCGTCCGCGAGCTGGCGCCGGAATATTTACGCTACCTCGTCGAAGAGTCGCCCAACCATCGCACGGTCGAAGGCTTCATCCCGCTCGACACCCCGCGCGGCTTGCTCGTGCTCGGCGGCGGTCCGGCGTGGGCGCGCTTAATCGCCGACAGCCTGGCCCGTGGCGAAAACTACTTTCTGCTCTGGCCGCAGCTGCTGAAGCTCCCCGCCGCAGATTTCGCCGCCCGCGCCCGCGCGCTGCTCACCGACGCCGCCCACGAACCCGCGCGCCACTACGCGCCCATCCTCGCCGCCCTCGCCGAAAAACCGCCGGCTGCCATGCTCGATGTCGCCGACGCGTTTGGCCGCATGATCACCGAGGCCTTGAAAACCCCGGATGCCCCGGGGCTCGCGGCCGTGATTAACGCCCCGGCCTCTCCGCTGGAATTTCCCCGCGCGGCCGTCGCCGAGGACCTCCTGCGTTTTATCACGGAGGCCCAGATCGTCGCGCGCAAGGACAACGAGGCGGCCGCCAAGGTGCGCGAGAAACTCACGATCCTCGAAGCCAGCGCGCCGGTGGATCGCGCCCAGGCGCTCACCGTTTCCGGCCCGCCGGTGACCGCGCACATCCTCGTTCGGGGCGACCGCCACAAGCCCGGCGCCGCCGTGCCGCGTCGCCTTCCCCAAGTGCTCGCCCCCGTCGACGACCGACAATTCACCAACGACGGCCGCCTGGAGCTCGCGCGCGCCCTGGCGCATCCGAAAAATCCCCTGACTGCACGCGTGGTCGTGAACCGGATCTGGCAGCAACATTTCGGCGCGGGCCTCGTCGCCACCGCCGACAATTTCGGCGCCACCGGCGAACGCCCTTCCCATCCCGAGCTGCTCGACCACCTCGCCGCGTGGTTCATCGAACACGCCTGGTCGCTGAAGGCGCTCCAGCGCTACCTCATGTCATCCGCGACCTGGCAGCAGAGCAGTGCGCCGCAATCCGCCGGGCTGGCGCGCGACGCCTCGAACCGCCTGCTGTGGCGCATGAGCCCGCGGCGGCTCGAATTCGAGGCGCTGCGCGACAGCCTGCTCCGCGTGGCCGGCCGGCTCGACACCCGCCTGGGCGGCCGCAGCGCCCCGCTCGACGACGAAAACACCCGCCGCGCCGTCTACGGCTACACCGATCGTTTTCGCATCCCGGCGCTGCTCCGAAATTTCGACGTGGCGAATCCCGATCAGTCGATCGCCCGCCGCGGCGAAACCACCCATCCGTTGCAAGCGTTGTATTTTTTGAACAGCCCGTTTCTGCGCGCCCAAGCCGAAGGCGTAAACCGCCAGCCCGAGATCGCCGAGCAGCTCGATCCCCGTGAGCGCATCTTCGCCATCTATCGACGCATCCTCGTCCGCCGGCCAAACGCCGACGAACTCGCGCTGGCGCAACGCTACCTCGGCCCAGCCCCGACCGACGCACAGTGGGCGCAGTTCGCCCAAGTGCTCCTCCTCTCCAACGAATTTTTCTACCTCGATTGAGCGTGATGATAAACAACCTCTCTCGGCCCCGCGCGGTCGGCCGGGTCTGTGACCCGCCCTGCGAACACCCCGCCTGCAAAAGGACGCGTCACCGATCCGCCCTGCTCCTCGCCCGCGCCACGCTTGCCAGCCTGTAGTCTGCGAACAAAGCCGCACTCATGCCCGCTCCGCTTTTACCCTCCGACTTTTCCCTTTCCCGCCGCGAAATGCTCCGCCGCTGCGGCGCCGGCTTCGGCACTGTCGGTCTCGCCGCGCTGCTCGGCCCGTCCTTCACCCGCGCAGCCGAACCGAGCGGCCCGCTCGCGCCGCGCGCGCCGCATTTTCGCCCGCGGGCGAAATATGTCATCCAGCTGCTCGCGAACGGCGGCCCGGCGCAAATGGACACCTTCGACCCGAAGCCGGTCCTGACGAAATACCACGGCCAGCGCCTCCCGATCCATCTCGCGACCGAGCGGCCAACAAGCACGGCGCTCGGCTCACCGTTCAAATTCCAGCGCTACGGCCAGTGCGGCCTCGAAGTGAGCGAGCTCTTCGGCAGCCTCGCCGAAAAACACGCCGACGATCTCTGTGTGATTCGTTCGATGTATTCCGATTCGCCGATCCACGAGAACTGCCTCCGGCTCCTCAACTGCGGTGCCAGCATCATGGCGCGCCCGAGCATCGGCTCGTGGATTACCTACGGCCTCGGCACGGAAAATCAAAACCTGCCGGGTTTCGTCGTCCTCGTGCCGAAGGGCATGCCTGTCGCCGGAGCCGACAACTGGCAGTCGTCGTTTCTCCCCGGCGCTTATCAGGGCACCTACATTGAGACGCAGGACCGTCGCGCCGCGCAGCTGATCGATCATCTCAACAACGCGCAGCTCGATCCCGCCGCGCAACGCGCCCAGCTCGACTATGCGGCGGAGCTGAACCGCCAGCACTTCGCCCGGCGCCAGGATCCGGCGCTCGAGGCGCGCATCCAAAGTTTCGAAACCGCGTTTCGCATGCAGACCGCCGCGACCGATGCCTTCGATATCGAGCGCGAGCCCGCGCACATCCGCGCGCTTTACGGCGATACCGCGCAAGCGAAGCAAATGCTCATGGCACGCCGCCTCGTCGAACGCGGCGTGCGTTACGTCCAAGTCTGGCACGGCACGCTCCAACCTTGGGACAGCCACGACAACATCGAGAAGAGCCACCGCCGTCTCGCCACCGAATGCTGCCAAGGACTCACCGCCCTTCTCACCGATCTCAAGCAACGCGGCCTCCTCAACGATACGCTCGTGATCTGGGGCGGCGAATTCGGCCGCACGCCCACGGTGGAGCTTTCGCAGGGCGAGAAAGTCAGCCCCACCGCCGGCCGCGATCACAACCACCACGGTTACACGATGTGGCTGGCCGGCGGCGGCACCAAGGCCGGCTACACGCACGGGGCAACCGATGACTTTGGGTTCAAAGCCGTGAAGGACCGCGTCCACGTGCACGACTTGCAAGCGACCGTCCTGCACCTGCTCGGCCTCGACCACGAGCGGTTGACTTACAAACACAGCGGCCGCGACTTTCGGCTGACCGATGTTTCCGGCCAGGTCGTCGACCAGCTCATTGCATGACCACGACCCGCCGCCATTTCATCGCCGGTGCTGGCGCCGCCGCCGCCGCGACTTGGATCCCACCGCTGCGCGCCGCCGAACCAAGGACCGGCGCCATTCGCCTGATCGTGCGCACCGACGACATGGGTTTCTCGCACAGCGGCAATGCGGCGTTGATTCAATGTTACCGCGAGGGCATTGCGACTTCGATCGAGGTCATCGCCCCGGCGCCGTGGTTTCCCGAAGCCGTGCGCCTGCTCGCGCAACCGGCCAACGCCGGCGTCGATGTCGGCGTGCATCTCGCGCTCACGAGCGAATGGGACAACGTAAAGTGGCGGCCGCTCACCGCGTGCCCAAGCCTCGTCGACGCCGACGGTTTCTTTTTTCCGATGCTGCGGCCCAATAAAAATTATCCCGGTCGCTCGGTCGCGGAAAACCAGTGGCGCCTCGATGAGGTCGAGCGGGAATTCCGCGCCCAAATCGAACTTGTCCGCCGCCACGTGCCTCGCGTCAGCCACGTCTCGGCTCACATGGGTTGCAGCGGGCTCGCGCCGGAAGTCGCCGCCATGTCCCGCCGGGTCGCCCGCGCACTCGCCGTCGACATCGATCTCGACGACCACGGGGTCAAGGTCATGCGCTACGCTGGCCCCAAGCGCACCGCAGCTGAAAAACTCGCAAGTTTTCTGCACGCCCTGGAAGCGCTCCAGCCGGGCGGCACCTATTGGTTCATCGATCATCCCGGGCTCGACACCCCCGAACTGCGCGCGATCAGCCACATCGGCTACGAGGACGTCGCCACGGATCGGCAGGGAGTCACCGACACCTTGACGCACCCGATGGTGAAAGCCGCGATCAAGGCCCGGAACATTCAACTCATCGGCTATCGCGATTTGCGGCGCTGAGGAGAAACCCCTAGGACGGAAACTACCGCCACGGAATCCTGTTTCCGGCATTGCGCATTCGGATTCGCCGCGGACTGTCTCCGCGAAAGTTTTTCGCTGCGTGAATTCAAATCCGAGTTTCCTCTCCCAAGTTGGCAGCCTCATCGGAGTTTGGCTTGGACTCTTCTGCGCCGGGGTTGCGGGCACCCTCGCGTTCCTGGCCCACGGGCTGCGTCGGTTGTTCGGTCTTCCTATTCCAATTCACGTGGTGCGCGATCCGGGCGACAGCCAGGAATGGCGCAAAGGTAACGGGTCGAACTCACCCATCCCGCCGCACGGAAAATAGCCGGGCGATCGCGGCGTGAGTGAAAAACGCGCGGTTTTGAAGCGGGCGTAAACACTCGGTGGTCGGCCCGTTTGAATTATACCACCGGCTGTTGTTTATTAGACTTTTGTCATCGCGAGGTGCGCGCAGCGCGCCGTGGCGATCCAGCTGGATGGCTTCGTCGCTTCGCTCCTCGCCATGACAATCCAAATATTAACAGACGTTGGTATTATCGCTGGGTTGCGAGGCGCACCGCGACGAAGCCATCCAGCCGTTTAAAGACCGCGATCCCGAGTCCGGTCGAGGGCCTGAAATCTCCATACGGATTGCCGCGCCCGCCGGGCCGGGCTCGCGACGACAAATCAAACTGAGCCACGATCCATCCCGGTCTTGGCGGGGTTCGGCGACCCCGCCCTGAATCAATACAGCAGCGCGGAGCGGCGGCGTTCCTCGAAAAGTGCGGAGGTTTTTTCCCAACGAGCTTTGATCGTGGCGCGGGACTCGCCGGTCTTGAGCGCGGTGAGGGTTTCGTCGTCGCCGAGGAGGCGCGCCATGTCGTCGACCTTGAATTTGTCAGGATAGAGCCGGCGCACGGCGAGCGCGAGTTCGAGGCCGATGTCGATCACCGGGCACACCTCGCGATCGGTGAGAATGGCACGGATGCCGCCGCAGAGCTGGTCCTTGTATTTCAGCGACGCGGCGGGGCCGGGGTAAAACGCCATCGACGGCGTGAACGTCACGGCTTCGAAGCGCACGCCAGGGATGCCGGCGCGGTTCATTTCCGCGGCGAGTTTAGCTCCATCGACGAATGGCGCCCCCACTTGCTCGAACGGTTTCGCGGTGCCGCGGCCCATCGAGATCGAGGTGCTTTCGAGCAGGCAGAGGCCAGGGTAGAGCGTCGCGGCGGTGAGGCTCTTCATCGAGGGCGAGGGGTTCACCCACGGGAGGCCCGTGGTGTCGAACCACGTCGTGCGCGTCCAATTTTCGCACGGGACAATCTCAAGGTCGGCGCCAAATTTCCGCTCGGCGTTGAAGAGCCGCGCGAGTTCGCCGAGCGTCATCCCGTGGCGCACCGGAATCGGATGAAAGCCGATGAAGCTCGGCGCGCGCGTCTGCACCGGACCCTCGAAGCGCGCGCCACCGATGGGGTTCACGCGATCGAGGACGAAGATTTTTTTCTTCGCGACGGCAGCGGCTTCGAGGGCGGCGCCGAGCGTGGCGGAGTAAGTGTAGAAGCGCGCGCCGATGTCCTGAATGTCGAAGACCAGCGTGTCGATCATCTCCAGCATCGCGGCGGTCGGCTTACGAGTCTCGCCGTACAAGCTGAAGACTTTCAACCCCGTCGCGGCATCGCGTGTGTCG
>JANNEY010000129.1:0-2433 GCA_031379235.1 Opitutaceae bacterium
CGCCGGCCTCGGCCGGTGTGCTTGATTGGATTTTTCCGAAACGCGACGTGCAGGTGATCGCGGTGACGGACACAACGCCGGCGGGTGCGCTCCGGCGGTCGGCCTCGCCGACGAACCCGATTTACTATCAGGCGGTGAGTGCGGGCTATCGCGATTTTGGTGGCATCATCGCGGGCGAGAAAATTCCACCGAAGGAGGAAGTCATGAAAAACATCGCCAAGGTTTTGGCGAAGCAGGGGTTCCTGCCCGGCACCACCGAGCATCCGCCGACGCTGGTTTTGATTTGGACCTGGGGCACGATGAACACCGACATGATGTATTCCGGCGACAGCGACGACACGCAGGGTCGGCAGATTAACCGGAGCCAACTGCTCCGTTTCATGGGTGGCTACAAGCTGGGGCTCATCACCAAAGAGCCGTCGGCTTTTAGTAACGACCTGCTCATGCCCGGCACTTTGTTCCGTGATGCCGACAGCGAAATGATTTCCGATCTTGCGACGGACGATCTCTATGTGGCGGCGATTTCGGCCTACGACTACGCCGCCGCGGCCGAGAGCAAAAAAGTGCTGCTGTGGACGACGAAGATCAGCTGTCCGTCGCGCGGACTGGCGTTGCCCGAGACCTTGCCCGCGATGCTCGCGCTCGCCGGCCCGCACATCGGCAAGGAGACGGCGAAGCCCGTGCAGATCAAAGCGGCCGACAAATTCAAGCCCGAGGTGAAGATCGGCGATCCCATCATGGTCGATTACATGGAGAAAACGCCGCTCTCCGTGATGGAGATTCCGGTGGATGCCTTGGCGAAGAAGAAAAAAACTTCGCCTGCGCCCAGTCCCAAGAAGTAGCTCGCGGCCTTGCGGACTTAGATAGTGGGTCAACTCGACGGGTCGTTGTCGTTGCGAGGAGCGCAGCGACGAAGCAATCCATCTGAAATTCCAGCTGGATTGCCACGCCGGCTTTGCCGGACTCGCAATGACAATTCATACTGAGCCACTGCCGAAATTTCAGATGGATTGCCGCGTCCGCCGAGCCGGGCGCGCAGTCACAAATTAAACTGACCCATTACCCGGGCTTAGGCCGCCAAGAATTTCGGGTGCGGCCGCAGCGGTCCGAGCGCGAAGAGGATCAGGGCAAGGGCGATGAGTGGCATCACGCCGTAGCCGATGAAAACGGGGGTGTAGCCGTGTTGATCGATGATCCGGCCGGCGATCGGATTGAAGATCATGCCGCCGATGCCGGCCCCCATGCTCGCCAGACCCCAGACCGAGGCGACGTTACTCTTCGGGAAAACATCCGGCGCGAGCGCCAGCGCGTTGGTGTTGTAGCCCGTGTAACCGAAGGTGGCGATCGAGATGAACGCGATCGCGACCCAGACGTTTTCCGCCAGCGCCGCGGGAATCCCCGCCGTCATGAACACCACGAAGATCGCGATCACGGTTTTCCGGGCGCGGGACGTCGGCATGCCACGACGGATGAGATGCCCGGTGAGCCAGCCACCGGCGAAGTTGCCGAGATCGGCCGTCACAAAGGGAATCCAAGCCGTCATCCCGATCTTCGCCATGTCGAAGTGGTGGACTTTGTTCAGATACTGCGGGAACCAGAAAATATAGAAATACCAGACCGGGTCCAAAAAGATTTTGGCGAACATCAGCACGGAAACGAACCGGGTGCAGAAGAGCCGCCAGGCCGGCGCTGGTTTCGCGGCCACCTCCGCCTGCACGCGCGCGGGCGGGCGATAGACAAACCACCAGCCGATGAGCCACGCGTAGCCGGTCAGGCCGACCACCAGAAATGCCATTTGCCAGCCGAAGAGATGCACCAGCGTCGCCATCAACGGCGGCGCGATGATCGCGCCGATGGCGGAACCGCTGTTGAAGATGCCGCAGGCGAGCGCGCGTTCGCGGTCCGGAAACCACTCGGCGGCGACCTTGGCGCCCGCCGGCCAGTTGCCGGCCTCGCCGAGGCCGAGCAGAAAGCGAAACGCCGCGAGCGACCACGCCCCGGTCGCGAGCGCGTGCAGCAACCCCGCCGTTGACCACACCGCCATGCACACCGCGTAGCCCAGCTTCGTGCCCAGCCGGTCGATCATCGGTCCCGACAGGCCGTTGGAAATCGTGTAGGCCAGCATGAACGCGGAGATCACCGTGCCATAGGCCTCGTTGCTCATCTGGAACTTCTCGGTGAGCAGCGGCGCTACGACCGAAAGCGCCTGCCGGTCGAGGTAGTTGATTACCGTCGCCGCAAAGGCGAAACCGATCATCACCCAACGCAGGCGCGACGGCCGGGCTTCGTTGGAATCGGGCAAGGGTTGGGCGAGGGGCGGCGTCAACGGCGCGAGGCAAGCGGCGGGGCTGGCGTAAGGCCAGTCCGAGTTGAGCGATGGTGGGCCGTGCGCGCCGCGGGCAGGAGTATCGCGGTCGTAGGGCCGTTCACCGA
>JANNEY010000138.1:0-7736 GCA_031379235.1 Opitutaceae bacterium
TTGATCCCGGTCTTGAACGCGGTGAAACCCTCCTGCTTTCGTTGCTTCAGCCGCACCGGGTCGTTGCCGACGTGCGCGTAGACGCGGACCTTGTCGCGCGTCGGGCCGCCGAGCAGTTCGTAGACGGGGACGCCGAGGAGCTTGCCCTTGATGTCCCAGAGCGCCTGCTCGATGCCGCTCAGCACGCTCGTGAGAATCGGCCCGCCGCGGTAAAAGGCGTGCCGGTAGATCGCCTGCCAGTGGTGCACCACATGCCGCGGGTCTTTGCCGACGAGGTAGGGCTCGATCTCGGCCACGGCCGCCGCGCAGGTCTTGGCGCGGCCCTCGAGGACGGGCTCACCTAGGCCGATGACGCCCTGATCGGTGTGGACCTTGAGAAACAGCCAGCGCGGTTTGACCAGCAGGGTCTCGAGCCTCGTGATACGGAGCTTCGGTGGGAAATCCGGTGGCCGGCCCTCCGTGCGCCGTGTTGCCGCGCCATAGACCGGTGCCGGCGCCCGATCGGCGGCGGAGAGCGTCGCGCCGAGGCCGGTGGCTGCGAGAATGCCGAAGGCGGTTTCGAGAAAATCCCGGCGGAAGACGGGACGAGGGGAAGGGGCGGATTTTTTCATGGGGGGAAAGCGGGCGCGCCGCGACGGCGCATGCAAACGGCGGCTACGCGGGGAGCTTCTCGAGCTTCACCAGCCGCCCGTAGGCGACCCACTCCGCGACGAAGATGCTGCCGTCGTGGTCAAAGGCGGCGTCATGCGGGCAGACGAATTTGCCGGGGGTGAAATGATCGCTCGTCTTCGTGCGCAGGGTGCGGACTTCGGTCTTCGTCGTCCAGCCGTCGCCGAGGTTGGCCACTGTGTTGTAGTTTTCGTCAACGAGCGTCACGCGTGCATCGAGGTCAGGGATGACAGCGAGTTTTCCCTGCTGATCGAAGTGCCGTGGTGACCGGACGGGTGTCGGCAGGAAACGGCGATGCTGCCCGTCGAGCGTGAGGGCCTGGAGGCGGCCGGGTTTTTCGCCCTTGGGATCGTTTTCGCCCACGACGAGCAGCGGCTCCGCGCCGCGGCGATCGACGAAGAGGCCGTGCGGATGTTGCGTGCGGCCGGCCTCCTCGCCGGGGCCGGCAAACGTGCGGACGTAGCGGCCGTCGCGCGTGTAGTGGTGGATGAAGTAGGAACCGTAGCCGTCGGCGAGGTAGACATCGCCGTTGGGCGCGACCGCGACATTCGAGGGGCGGTATTTGAGGTCGGGCTTGTCCTTATACCAGTCAGGCTTCTCGACGTGCCAGAGGAGCTGGCCATCGAGTGTCATCTTGAAGAGTCCGTGCTGGAGATCGGTGAGGTAGAGAATTTCGCGACCGTCCTCGACGACGAGGTCGAACCCGTGCGCGCCGCCGAAAAACTGTTCGCCCCACGAGCGGACAAAATTTCCCTGCGCATCGAACACGACGACGCAGTCCTTGCTCGGCGATTCCTTGCGCGAAGTGTGGAAGACATGCACGTGCCGGTTGCGATCCACCGCGACGCCGTGGGTGAGCCCCCACTGAATCTGCGGCGGCAGCTTCGCCCAGCGATCGTTGAATCGATAGCGATGCTGGCCCTCGCCCACGACGACCGGATCGGGTTCGCGGGCGGCCAACAGGCGCGGCGCGATCGTGATGGTGGCAAGCGAGGCGAGAAAACCGCGACGAGTGGTGGCCATAGAGGAGGAAATGGCGGGGAGGCGGCGAAATGTCGAGAGGGCGAGCGGCTGAGCGTGGCTCACAGTGCGGCGACGGTGTCGAAGCGCACCACCGCACGCTGTTGCGCGCGCGACTCGGCCAACGGCACGGCAAAGCGCGCCTCCCAGTCGTCCATCCCGGCGGGGTCAATGAGCACCTGCGCGACGTCCCACTCGGGATCGGTGGGTTCGTGCAGCCAGTGGGTGTTCGCAGCGGAGCGGCCGGACGGATCGAGGCGGAAGCGCGTGCGGACGTTGAAGTAGGGCGCGAAGGCGGCCTCGATGCGCTTCGCCTCCGGTGACAGCGGCGCGCCCTCGGCGGCGCTGCTGGCTTCGCCGGTCGCAAGACGCGAGGCCGCGCTTTCCCAGTCGCGCGCGGCCACATCCTGCAAAAAGCCAAAGATCGTCGTGCGCACGAGGCGACGAAACGCGGCCTCGTCGCGCGTGATGTCGTAACTGGAGGGGCGTGCGGGTTTGTCACTGCCGTCGGCGTTTTCGTTCGCGACGACGAGGTCAGGGTTTTTCAGGCGTTCCCATTCCTCGAGCAGGCTGGAGTCGATGCCGCGGATGAGTTCGCGGAAATAGTCCTCCATCTCGGCGACCGCCTCGGTCTTGGCGGCGGCGGGGACGGTTTGCGCGAGCACTTTCCAGACTTGCGAGAGATGGCGGAGCAGCAGGCCCTCGACGCGCTGGAGGCCGTAGTCGCGGATGTAGTCGGCAAAGCTCAGGTAGCGCTCGAACATCTCGCGCGCGATCGACTTGGGGCGGACGTTCTCCTGTTCGACCCACGGGTGCGCGGCCGCGAAGGCGTTGAAGGTGTCGTAGAGAAACTCGCGCAGCGGCTTCGGGTGCTCGACCTGCTCCAGCTTCTCCATGCGCTCCGCATACTCGATGCCGGCGGCGCGCATCTCGGCGAGCTTCTCCGTCTTCAGCTTGGAAACCTGCTGCCGCAAGATCGCCTCCGGGTCCTCCACGATGGCTTCGCAAAGCGTGAGCACGTCGAACGGATAGTCGGGCGACTCGCGGTCGAGCTGCGGCAGCGTGTCGATGAGGTAAAGCGAGAGCGCCTGGTGGAGGGAGAAATCGTCCTGCAGCTCGACGTTGACGCGCAGCTTTCTTGCAGGGCCGCCGCTTGCCGGCGTGGCGTCACGGTTATCAAGTGCGCCGCGTGACGGCCCGGCGGCGAGCGCCGGCCCTACAGTTCTCGGAATCACCTCCACGATCTTGCGATCGACGAGCGCGCGGAAGAGCTGCCAGGCGCGCTTTCGGTGCGCGCGTTTGCGATGCTCGGTCTCGTGCGAATCGCGGATGAGGTGCTGCAGCGCGCGGCAGCCGTCGCCGTCGCGACCGAGGACAAGCAGCAGCATCCCGTGCGACACTTCGAAGCGCGATTGCAGTTCCTCGGGCGGCGCAGTGCGCAGGCGCTCGAAGGTCTTGGTGTCCCAGCCGACCGATCCCTCGGGTGCGCTTTGCTTCACGAGCTTCTTTTTCTTCGTGGGATCGCGCGCGGCCTTTTCCTCGGCGCGCTTGTTTTCGATCATGTGTTCGGGGGCCTGGACAAGAACGTAGCCCTTGTCGTCGTAACCCTTGCGGCCGGCGCGGCCGGAGATCTGCCGGAAATCGCGCACGCTCAGGATCGCGGCCTTCTTGCCGTCGTATTTCCAGAGCTGGGTGAACACGACGGTGCGGATCGGGACGTTGATGCCGACGCCGAGGGTGTCGGTGCCGCAGATGATTTTGAGCAGGCCCTTCTGCGCGAGTTGCTCGACGAGGATGCGGTATTTCGGGAGCAGGCCCGCGTGGTGGACGCCGATGCCATGGCGCAGCCAGCGGCGCATTTCCTTGCCGTAGGGACTGGTGAAGCGCGCGCGCTCGAGCTCGGTTTGCAGCGCGGCTTTTTCTTCCTTCGAGCAGACGGTGAGGCTCATCAGCGCCTGCGCCGCTTCGCTCGCCGCGCGTTGCGTGAAGTGCACGAGGTAGATCGGTGCACGCTTGAGGGTGAGCAGTTCCGCGATGCGCTCCGTGAGCGGCACCTCGGAATATTCGAACTCCAGCGGCACGGGCCGCCGGTCGCTGCGCACCGTGACGCTCGGCGCGCCGGTGACGCGTGTCATCTCCCGCTCGAAAAGTTCCGTCGCACCTAGCGTGGCCGACATCAGGAGAAACCGCGCGTGCTGCATCGTGAGCAGCGGCACCTGCCAAGCCGTGCCGCGCTCGGCGTCGGAGTAGTAGTGGAACTCGTCCATGATCACCGCGCGGATGTCGCTCTCGGCGCCGCGGTGCAGCGCGATGTTGGCGAGGATCTCGGCGGTGCAGCAGAGGACGGGCGCCTGCGGGTTCACGCTGGCGTCGCCGGTCATCATGCCGACGTTTTCCGGCCCGAAGTCACGGCAGAGCGAAAGGAATTTCTCGTTCACCAGCGCCTTGATTGGGCAGGTGTAGACGGAGCGCTCGCCGGCGCAGAGCGCCTTAAAATGAAACGCCGCCGCGACGAGCGATTTGCCGGAGCCGGTGGGGGTGTTGAGGACAACATTACTCGCACCGAAGAGTTCCAAGATCGCCTCCTCTTGCTCGGGGTAGAGGGAAAGTCCGCGTGTTCCGAGCACCGTGAGAAACCGCTCCAACACCGCATCGGTGCTGGGCTTCGAACCGTCTGCGGCGCGAAAGGGCGCGAGCGGTGCGGTGGGCGGAGGCGTCGGTGCGGGCATCCGCTAGAAGGGCGCAGTGCAGGCGGCGGAGTCAATCCGCGGGCCAGCACTCCAACCTCACAGGGGCCACGCTCAGGAATTATCGGCGCGCCGACCCGTGGGGCGTTCGTTGCGGGCGGGCGGGGTGGCGGCGGGCGCCGAGGCATTCGAGGCCGGTGCCGGGGAATTGGCTGCGGGAGCAGGTGCCGGAGTGGGTGCCGGAGTTGACGCTGCCGGCGAAGGCGGCGGCGCATAACGCGAGCCGCGGTGCTGTGGCGCGGTGGCGACCGCAGGCGCGTTTTGCGGAGGCACCGCGGCCGTGGTCGAAGGGGCGGAGACGACCGTGGTGCGATGCCCGCGATTGTTCGCCTCCGGTGCGACAGTGCGGTCCGCCGACGCACGTGACGTGGGCGGCGGAGGCCGCGACGAGGGAATAGTCGCAGCGATGGGCGGTGAGCTGGGCAATGGCGGTGCGACGACGGTCGTCGTGGCCCGGCCTCGGTTGCTGGTCGGAAGTGCGCTTGGCGGTGCACTGGCCGCAACTGCGTTGGAAACAGGGGGCGGCGAAGGACGATGACCCTGCGCATACGAACGACGGTCATCGTTGGCGCGCGGCGGCGGTGTGCCCACTACGGTGGGACGGACGATGGGGGCCGCCCGAAAATTGGTTGGCGCGGGCGAAAAGCCGGCGCGCACGACCGGTGGCTGCCATTGCCGCACCACGGTCACGACCGAACGGTTCGGCACCGGGGCGGCATACGTCACCAGCGGCCGCCGCCAATCATGGCCCGTCCAATGGCGGTGACGGTTGCCGACCCAGATTACGTTGCGGCCCCAGTCACAGTCGAACGCCAACCACGAACCCACGGCGACGCCGATTCCAAAGGAGAAAAACGGACGCCCATACGCATAGGGGTAAACGGGTCGATCGACGAAAACGATGTCGGGTTCATAGCGCGGCACGTAGATGATGTCCGGCTGAGTCGGCACGATCCGGATCGCGCCCGGCTCGGCGAGGATTTGCTGTTGCGGCGTGTCGATCAGGCTGCCGTTGGCGCGGGCTTTGGTGCGGAGCCGTTGCACGGCCTGCATCATTTCGGCCGGCTGATTCGCGAAGGACTGCCCGACTTGTTTCACCCAGTCGAGATTCTCATCCATCCAGGTGATGATCTCGGGATAACTGGTGAGCGACTTCACACTCTCGTCCCACGCGCGGTGTTCAATTTGGCTGCGGTCATTCGGGAATTCCCGCAGATGGCGGGCCGAGAGCACGATGTCAGTCGGCGTGGTCGTGGCGGGAAGAATCAGCGCAATGAGCGCATCGGGATAGAGGGCGATCGGCGCGATGAGCTGTTCCAGTTCGGCCGGCGTCCGGAGGGACGGGGCGGGTGGGGCAGGGTTTTCCTGCGCCGAAACGAAACACGTGAGCCAGACCGATACCAGCAGCCAACGGCGGAGAGTTTTCATGGGCGTTTTTGGGGGACGATGGCTCCGACGGCCACCGTCTGACTGATATTCACTTTTCCTCGGATCGCACGTGCGAAAGCAAGGTGGGCGGTTGCGTCCCTGTGCCCGCAAGGGGGGCACGCAAGCTGAGCTACGAAATGCGGGCACCGAGACGGTCCCGGCCACCTCCGGCCGCGTGCTGCGCGCTTAGATCTGCGAATACCCCGTCGGCGCGAGGAAGCGCGCGGTGTTCTTCGAGGTGTTGTCCTTGTATTGCGGGTCGCCGGAAAGAGCCTTCCAGCGGGGGTCGGGGCCGAATTTACCCCAAGGCGCGAGGTGCGCAGCGAGGTCGACCCCGCAGGTGAAGTAGCGGAGATGCGGGAGGTTCGGGCCGGCAATGCCCTGGCCAAAAAATACCGGCGACATCCCGAGATCCTTCATCAGTGCGATCTCGCCGTTGTTGAACATCGCCATTTTGCTCAGCGCGGCGCGCTCGCTGTGGCTCTCGTAGTCGCGCATCTCGAAGACGCGGGTCGCCACCTTCGCCTTGGAGAACGCGGGCAACTCCATCTGCGTCATGCCGGCAAACGCGCGATAGAGCCAGGTGTCGACGCGTTCGAAAGCAGGAGTGGCCTTCGGCACGTTCAGATATTCGGCGCCGGCCTGCTGCACTGCGGCATCGGCGTTGAGGTCAGCGCTCACCGTGACGAACGATGCCAACGACGCGTGCGGCACGAGCACCCAGAGCGGCGTGTCGGCCTTGGGCTTCGACGTGACGGCCTTCTTGTCGACTTCGAGTTCGGTGAACACGCCGACATTTTTCACGCCGCGCTGGTTGAGCGCGGGGATGAACGCCTTCGCGAGATAAGCATCGAGACTCGCGGCGGAAGCGCCGGGTTTCAGACGGTAGGCGCGCAGTTCATAGGATTCGCGGGCGGCGCTGGCGGAGGCACTGGCGGCGCCGCTGCGGGTCGCGAAGGTGGCGGCGGCCGAGGCGGCGAGGGAGGCTTTCAGGAAATCGCGACGGGGAAATTTCATAGGGTTCTCGACGAAATGGGGAAGTATCGCGCTTGACGAGCGAACTATGACACCGGTGCGAAAAAAGGTGTCGCGCGCCCTGCGCCGACTCCCTTCCATCCGCCCGCGTTTCGCACCTCCCGGCCTCTTCCTCTCCACATGTCCGCACCCCTCTCGATCGCATTTATCGGCACCGGCGTCATGGGCCGCAGCATGGCCGGCCATCTCCAGAAGGCTGGTCACACGCTCCACGTCCACAATCGCACCAAGGAAAAAGCCCAGGCCCTCCTCGATGCCGGCGCGAAGTGGCACGCCTCCGCTGGCGCCGCCGCCGCCGAGGCCGAAATGGTGATCTCGATGCTCGGTTTTCCGACGGATGTGCATGCGAGTTACCTCGGCGCGGGCGGCATTGTCGAACGCGCCAAGCCCGGCGCGCTGCTGATCGACATGACGACGTCGAGTCCCGTGCTTGCGCGCACGATCGCCACCGCCGCGGGCAAGCGCGGCCTCGCTGCGCTCGATGCGCCCGTCTCCGGCGGCGACCTCGGGGCAAAGGAAGCGCGGCTCGTGATTATGGTCGGTGGTGACGCCGCGGCGTTTGCCCGCGCGAAGCCCCTTTTCGAAATCCTGGGCAAAAATATTGCCCTCCTCGGCGCCGCGGGCGCCGGGCAATATTGCAAAATGGCCAACCAAATCTCCGTTGCCGTCGGCATGGTCGCGTGGGTTGAGGCGCTCGCCTACGCGAAGAAAGCCGGCCTCGATCCCGCGGCCGTGCACGCGAGCATCAGCGGTGGTGCCGCGGGCAGTTGGGCCCTGACAAATCTCGCGCCGCGCGCCCTCAGCGACAACTTTGCGCCCGGCTTTTACGTGAAGCAC
>JANNEY010000169.1:0-17433 GCA_031379235.1 Opitutaceae bacterium
TGACCTCAACGTGCTTTTTGTCGATGCCCAAGCCATGCGTGTTGGAGTCAACGCGCCCCAACCCATCCATCCATGCGCATTCTTCCCTTCGCCATCGTGCTTGGCGTGTTGTCTCCCCTCATCGCTGGCGCCGCCGACGAACCCCGGCCCGCCTACGAGCAAATTCTTAAAATCGATGTGCACTCGCACATCTTCGAGGACGTGCCGGCCATCCACGCGCTCTTCGCAAAAATCAACGTGCGCACGATCAACGTCTGCGTGCCCGGCGGTGACGGCCAGCTCGCCACGATGGACCGCATCGCGTTCGAGCTCTACCGCGCGCATCCGCGGCTCTATCCCGTCACCACGACCTTCGATCTCCGCAACCGCGACGAACCCGGCTACGCGACGCGCACGATCGCGTGGCTCAACGGCGCGTTTGCGCGCGGCGCCGTCGCCGTGAAAATCTGGAAGGAGGTCGGCATCGAAATCAAAAACCGCGACGGGAAATTCATTCTGCCCGACGATCCGCTCTTCGATCCGATCTACGCCCACCTCGCGAAAATCGGCAAACCGCTCCACGCCCACCTCGCCGAGCCAATCGACGCGTGGCTGCCGCTCGACAAGGACAGCAACCACTACAGCTACTACTCGCAAAATCCGCAGTGGCACCTTTACGGCAAGCCCGAATATCCGAGCCACGCCGCCATCATCGCCGCACGCGACAATATCATGAAGAAGCACCCGACGCTCATCGTCGTCGGCGCGCACCTCGGCAGCCTGGAGCACGATCTCGAAGGCATCGCCGAGCGGCTCACGCGTTATCCAAATTTCCAAATCGAGGTCGCCGCCCGCACGCGCAACCTTACGCGCCACCCGACTGAGAAAGTGCGCGCGCTCTTCCTGAAATTTCCCGACCGCATCATGTATGGCGTCGACATGGGCTGGATGCCGCACCGTCGCGACACGCCGCCGACCGACACGCAGCGGCGGGCTCATGCCAACAGCCTCGAACTCCGCTACCGCGCCGACTTCGACTACTACGCCGGCGAAGGCGAGACGACCTACAACGGCCGCAAGACCGAGGCGCTCCATCTACCGCGCGCCGTGTTGGAAAAATTCTACCACGCCAACGCCGAGCGAATCTACCAACTCGACGCCGCGTGGCTGCGGCGGTGAGTTCGCCAATTGAATGCGACTCAGAATGAACCACCGAGGACACGGGGCCTAGAGCCCGGGGCCACAGAGCAGACAAGATGTTTGGCTAAGGGAACTCCGGGTCCGAGTTCTGTGGCCTCCGCGGCAAAGGCAAATTTCCGCCGATTTGGAACGGATGCGCCCTATTTTTCGTGCAGCACGATTTGGCCCACGAAATCGCCACCGGGCGCCGTGTGAGAATGTGTTTCGCATAGGCCGCGGTAGAGGGCGGTGAGCTTGCCGGGGCCAAACTCGCGGTCCGCTTCGCCGGCAACTTTCAGGCAGGCCGCAAAGTCCCTTCTCACGAAACTCTCGACCAGCGCGCGATGAAGCTCGGCGACCCTTCGCTGTGCCGCCGTCGCTCGATCGGCGTGTGCCAGCGGTTCATAGGTCATGACGGCGCGCGTCATTCCCGCCACTTGCAGCCGACCGACTGGCCGCAGAATAAACAGATCCTTTGGCAGCAACTCGACCGTCCGTTCGCTCAGCAAAATGCGCGTGCCGAGCTGCTTGTTGGCCGATTCCAATCGGGCGCCGAGATTCACGGTGTCGCCGAGCACCGTGTAGTCGCTCGCCTCCTGCGGCCCGGCGTCGCCGACGATCATCTGGCCCGAACTCACGCCGGTCCGCATGCTCAGGACCGGAAGATCGCCGCCGAATTGCTCGCGCCGCGTCGCGATCAGCTCGTTAAACGTCACCATCGTTTCCTGCATCTTTAGCACGGTGGCGACGGCATGAATCGCGTGGTCGGGGTTTCGCTCGGGCGCGCCGTAGAAAAACATCATGCCGTCGCCGAGGAACTTGTTGCGGTAGCCGTTGTGCCCACGAATCAGCGGCACCATCAGCCGGAGATACTCGTTGAGCAGCGACACGGCGCCCTCGCGCAGCCGCTCGGTGAGCGCGGTGAATCCCACGAGATCGGTGAAGACGACGGTGAGTTCGCGCGCCTCGCCGGCGATGTGCTCCGTCTCCGGGTGGTCGATCACATACTTCACGAGCGCCGGATCGACATAGCTCTCGAAGCGCCGCGTGACGTGCGTCCGCTGCGCCTCCGAACGGATGTGATCCTCCGCCAGGCCAACCCCAAGCAGGACCATCGCCGCGGTGACGAGAAACATCCCAGGATCGACGCCCGCGTAGCCGATGGCCCCAAGAATCAACGAGACCAATCCGGCGAAACCCCACACGGTAATTCCGCCCCAGACCAGATTGGAGCTGTCGAGTAAGCGGCCACGTCCCGCAGGCCGCGGGCGCCGCCACAACAACCATTGCACGTAGATATTCACCGCGGCCCACCCGAAGACGAAGACCGCGCTCGCCGGTCCGGCCACGGGCTGCCAGGGCGCCGCACAAAGCCAGCCGCTCGCCTCCTGCAACGGTGTCGCCCGTGGCGCAAGAAATGCCTCCGTGAAACACAGCGGCACCACCGCGGCGGCACCGACATAGAGCCAGCCGGCGCGCGCGCCCGCGAGGTGCCTGCTGCCCGCGTAGCGCAAACCGAAATGCGCAATTGCCGCCAGCAACACCGTGCCGACCGCATACATGAGCCGATACAGCAGCAGGGTGCGCCCGGCCGCATCTGGCACCGAACTCGCGGCGACGTCCGACGGCACCACGTTGTCACTCGCGAACATGATGACCGCCTCCAGCAGCACCAGCAGCATGACCGCCGTGAACAGGAGATCGATGCCCCGCTTCGTCAGCCGGATCGAACGGTAAAGAAAAACCAGCAGCACGTGCGTGCTCACCACCACCGCCACGAGATCGACCGCGGAGAATCCGTTGAAATGAATCATGGGGACGCCGCCCTCACCCGCCCCGCGCGATCACGATCAGCAGGGTGACGGCAAAACCGGCGAGGAGCGGCGGCGCGGTGCGCTTCACGAGTTCACCCGCGGGGACACCGGCTTGCGTCGCCGAGAAGACCACCACCGCGGCCACCGGCGACATTGTGCGGCCAAACGTCGCCGCGATGGCGCCGAGCACGCCGAGGTCGATCGCGCCGGCGAGATCGGTCGCGGCCACGGTGGGAAGCACGGCCTTCGAGAAAGCCACGCTCGGCCCGATCCCCGAGCCGGTGATCACGCCGAGCGCGCCGGGGAAAAATCCGGCGGCCAGTTTCCCGAGCACCCCCGCGTCGGAGACGAGCCGCACCAACTTGTCGGTGAGCCCGGCCTCCGTCAGGCCCGCGATGAAGCAGCTCGCGGTGACGACGAGGGAGATGATGTGCGCGTAGGCGTAGCCCAGCCCCTCGAAAAACGCCCGCGCGTGCTTCGTCGTTTCGCCGCGACACAACAACAGCGCCACAATTGTCGAAACGATCATCGCGTGCGACACCGGCAGCCCCTTCTCAAACGGCGCGGGGAGCGCCGGAAAAAACACGCCCGGCATCGCGAGAAAAATCATCGCCATCGGGAGCGGCGGAAGCAGGGCCTTCCATTTTTTCCCGTCCGATGGCGCCGTCACATTCGCGAACCCGGCCGCCACGGCGCCTTCCGCCGTTTGCCGCCGTGCGAGCAGCGCGAAGACCGCGACCGCCGTCACGAATCCACCGACGAGCGGCCAGAACATCGCGCCGAGCGCGTCCTTCATCGGCGCGCGGCTCGCCTCGTGGATCGCGACGAGGTCGGCGTCGCCGGGATTGAAGAGGCTGCCGCCGCCAGAGCAGCCAAGCACAAGGGTCGCCGCCGCAACGACCGGTGGAAAGCGCGCCGCCAGCATCAGCGGCAAGAGAATGGGCGCGACGGCCGCGGCCACGGCGGTCTGGCTCGTGACCGCGATATTAGCCACAAATCCCGCGAGACAACCGCCGGGAATCAACAGCCACCATGCGCGCCGCGCGGGCGCGAGAAGCAACTCGACGAGTGCACGATCGCAGCCCGTCGTCCGCAGCACAAACGCGTAGCCCATGGCCGAGCAGATCGGGCCGATGGTTTTCACGTTGGCCATCTCGGCCAGGAAAACATCGAAGACCGCGAGCGGTTTCCCGGCGAGCGCCGCGAGCGCGAGACCGGCGGCAAACAACGTCAACCGCACCTCGGCTTTCCGCACGAGGCAAACCATCGCCAGAGCGATAATGATCAGGGCCGCGGCAAACTGCATCAGATCAGGTGGAATGGCGCGGCCGTGCGAGGCGCGCAATTTGGGTCAATCGCGGCGACCCGGCACAGGTCCAGGTCAAAGGGGACGCACCCAGATGTTCCGCATGCGGTTCGGGATGCTGTTCTTGTGATCCTGGAAGCGAAACGGCGCCGACTCTGGAAACGTGCCTTCCCAGTTTGTCGCCTTTTTGTGCAGCGTCGGCCCGAGCAGCGCGGTATGGTTTTGCACGACGATGCCGTTGATGATCACGGTGACGTAGGCGGGCTCGGTAACTTTGCCGGCGACGACCTTAGGCGCAGTGAAGAGGATGTCGTAGGTCTGCCACTCGCCCGCGAGACGCGTGGCGTTCACGAGCGGCGGCGTCTGACCGTAGATGGCGCCGGACATGCCGTCGGCGTAGGTCGGGTTGTTGGGCGAGTTGTCGACCATCTGGATTTCGTAGCGGTCCATTAAGAAGACGCCACCGTTGCCCTTCTTCTGCGAGTTTCCCTCGGTGTTAGGATGGCTCTTCCACTCCACGTGGAGCTGGCAGCTGCCGAAACTCTGCTTCGTCCACGAGTCGCCACCGGCGACGATGAGCTCGCCATTCTCGATCTTCCACGCGCACGGCTTGCCGTCTTTGCCGACAAGGGTGTCCGTGCTCTTGCCATCGAAGAGCACAATCGCGTCGGCAGGCGCAACGCCGGGATTGTCACCGGGTTTGACGGCCGACGGCGCGGGCCGGGCGATGTCGTGAACCTTCCATTTGCTGCCGGTGAAAATCGGCGGCGTGTCGTCGTAGCCGAGTGGATAGACGACAGGTTTCTTTTCGGCCGGAATGCTTTCGACGGCGACTTTCTTCGCCCCGTCGGATGGTTTACATCCGGCGGCGAGGACGAGGATGAGAAGCGGGAGGAGGAGTGCGGCTTTGTTCATGGGGAAAAGTTGGGGGAGCAGGGACGCGCGAGCCTTTTCATCGGACCGCGCCACCGCGAGCCCGAAGTGAGCGACGATGGGCGCGAGCTTCCTCGCCTTGGTGGGAGCGAGCCAACTCGGTCCCGCCTCGTCTAAGCGCCAGCCCGCGTTCACACCTGCTCCGGCCAGACGCCGTGGCAGCGATACTTGGCCCAGAGTGGCGCGGTTTGGTCGTTTTTCCGAAACGCGATGGCGGTGATGCCCACGACCACGCCACCTGCCCGCTCGATCAGCTCTACCGCGGCGCGCGCCGTCGCGCCGGTTTCGATCCACTCATCGGTGAGCAGCACGCGCGTGCCAGCGGGCCAGGGGTCCGCGCGTAGCTCGAAGGTTTTTTCCCCGCCGGAATAGTCCTTGAAGCTCACCCGCTCGTTTTTCACCGGCAGCTTGCCGCCTTTGCGCACGGGCACGAAGCCCACGCCAAGCCGCAGCGCGATGGCGGTGCCGACGATGAAACCGAGCGCATCCGTTCCCACCACGCAGTCCACTTTCTCGTTTTTCCAGGGAGCCACCAAATCATTCACCAGCGTGGCAAACGCCGCCGGCGCGGCGAAGATCGGGGTCACGTCGCTCCGTTTGTAGTGCAGCTTGCTCCGGTCGATGAGGCGCAAATAGTCCACCCCACAGGTTGAGCCGTTGCGCCCCGCGCGACGCAAACCAACTTTCACACATGGGCTCCCGCCGCCAAGTCATCATCGACCAGGACACCCTCGGTCCCGCCACGACGAATCTCCAATCCGTCGCGCTGCTGCTCAACGCGCCCGCGGTCGAGGTGCTCGCGATCGGCGTCGTGACCGGCGACCACTGGCGCGACCAACAGGTGCGCCACGCGCTGCGCCTCCTCGAAATCATGGGCCGCACCGACGTGCCGGTTTTTGCCGGCGCGGAGATGCCGCTCGTGGGCACTCCCGCCGCCACGGCGGCGTGGGAAAAGCAGCACGGTCAACTCATCTACAACGGCGCGTGGGATCTCGCGCGGCCCGGCAAGTGGGCCGACCCGCGCCACACGCCCGATCTCCCCGAGGGGAATCCCACCACGCGCCCCGCCCGCGAAGCCGCCGCGGCCGCCTACGTGCGGCTCGCCCGCGCCCACCCCGGCGAAATTTCCCTCTGGTGCGCCGGACCGCTCACCAACCTCGCGCTCGCCTGCCGCCTCGACCCGGCGTTTCCGACGCTCGTGCGCGAGCTGCACTTCATGGGCGGCGCCTTCGCGCCCGGCGGCGGCGACCGCGAATTCGCGCACACACCGCGCCGCGAATTCAACCTCCGCTTCGATCCCGAGGCGGCGCGCATCGTCTTCCACGCTGCGTGGCCCCGCGTCACCTGCTCGCCCATCGACATCTCCAACCACACGCGAGCCACGCCCGAGCTGTTTTCCCAGATCGCGCACGCCGGCACGCCGCTCGCACGCTACCTCAATCAATTCGGCCACCGCAATCGGCCGATGTGGGACGAAGTCGCCGCCGCGACGTGGATCGACGAGTCACTGGTCACACGTTACGAGGAACGCTACCTTGACATCGAACTCGATCGAGGCGCGACGCTCGGTGACACCCTGAGCTGGCCGCCCGGCTCCGCACCCGGCGGCGGCGAGCGTTGCGTCCGTGTGCAGCAAGCGCTCGCCGACGCGCGGTTCTACGAACTCTTCGTGCAACTCTGCTCCCGGTGATTTCTCCTGCTGCACCATGAACCGCCATACTTTCGTTGCCCTCATAGCCGCGAGTTGGGGCTTTTCCGCGCCGCTGCTCACGGCCGCCGAGGCCGTGCCCGTCGATTTGATCATTACTCACGCCCACGTCGTCACCATGAACGACGCGCGCGAAATTTTTGAGGACGGGGCCGTCGTGGTGCAGGGCTCGCGCCTCGTCGCCGTCGGGCCCGCGAAAATCGCGGCGGGATTCGCCGCGAAGAAAACCATCGATGCACGCGGCGGCCTCGTGCTCCCCGGCACGATCAACACGCACACGCACGCCTCAATGACCGTCTTCCGCGGCCTCGGGGACGATGCGCCGGATCGTCTGCGTAAGCTGATCTTCCCACTTGAGAAAGCCCTCATCGATCGTGAGCTCGTTTACTGGGGCGGCCTGCACGGAATGATCGAAATGATCGAGGGCGGGGTGACGACGTTCGTCGACATGTATTATTTTGAGGACGAGGTCGCGCGCGGCGCGAAGCAACTCGGCTTGCGCGGCGTGCTCGGCGAGACGGTCGTGAATTTCCCGGCGCCCGATGCGCCCGAACCTTACGGCGGGATCGCCTACGCAAAAAAATTCGCCGCCGCCTACCGCGACGATCCGCTGATCACACCCGCGCTTGCGCCGCATGCGCCCTACTCGCTCGACGCCGACCATCTGCGGCTCATCGCGCACGAGTCGGAGGTGCTCGGGCTGCCCGTTCTCATGCACGTCGCGGAGATGACCGACGAGGTCGCGGGCCTGCGCAAGGACCACAACATGACGCCGGTCGAGTTTCTCGATTCGGTGGGCCTGCTCAATCGCCGGCTCATTGCCGCCCATTGCATTTTCGTCAACGATTCGGACATCGCGCTGCTCAAGGCCCGCGAGGTCGGCATTGCGCACAACATGGTGGCCAACATCAAATCCGCGAAGGGCGTCGCGCCGGCGCTCAAGATGTTTGACGAGGGCCTCCGGGTGGGCCTCGGCACCGACGGCCCGATGAGCGGCAACACCCTCGATCTCATTGGGCAGTTCGGCTACGTCGCCAAACTGCACAAACTCGACCGCCATGACCGCAACGTGATGCCCGCGATCAAGGTGGTCGAGATGGCCACCCGCGGCGGCGCGCGCGCGATCCAGCGCGAGGCCGACCTCGGCTCGCTCGAGGCCGGCAAACTCGCCGACATCATCATCGTTGATCCCGACGCCACCGCCCTCGTCCCGCTCTACGATGTTTACGCCGCGCTGGTCTACGCCACTTCGGCCAAGGATGTCCGCACGACGATCATCCACGGCCGCATCGTGATGGAGGATCGCAAGCTCCTCACCATCGACACGGCCGAAGTTCGCACGCGGATGCGCGCCATTGGCGCCCGGATCAAGGCCGCCGTCGCCGCCGGGATTAAGTAAAGGCATCCGGCCCGAGCACCGAAAACTAGGGCCGATCATCGCCACCGGTGGCTTGGCGCAAGCGCGGGCGATCCGTGAAACCAAACCGGCGGCCCAAGGTCAGCGCCTTGGCGCACGCGGCACTCGGATTGCTTTCCGGAGCCCAAGTGCTTTTATCTGCACCGACCATGCTCATGAACAAACCTACATTGCTCCTCGCCGCCGTCGTCCTGACCACGAGTGCCGGCGCCCAGACCAAAGTCGCCATCTCCAACTCTGCCCCCACGCAAATGGAGGCGTTTGGCGTCACCGGCTCCAATCTGCGCATCGGTGAGTCCGCCGGTGCCGCCAACCTCCGCGTGCTCACCCCCGCGGAAATCGAGGCGTCGGGCCAAACGAACCTCGCCAGCCTCCTGCGCAAGATCCCCGAGATCGGTGCGCAGGGTTTCGCGGAGAATCGCGTCAACACCTCTTCGCCCGGCACCGCCGCCGTCTCCATGCGCGGGCTCGGCGCGAACTCCACGCTCGTGCTCCTGAACGGCCGCCGCGTCACGCTCGCACCACTCGGCCAGGGCGGCAGCGCCGCCGGCCTCGGCACCGAGCAGTTCGTCGACGTGAACATGATTCCGGTCGCGGCGATCGCGCGCATTGAGGTGCTGAAGGACGGCGCTTCGGCCGTCTATGGCGCTGATGCCGTCGCCGGCGTCGTGAATATCATCCTGAAAAAGGACATCCGGGAGGGTTCGTTGTCGCTGAGCTACGGTGATTATACCGGTGGGATCAACGCGCCCATTCTCCGCGGCTCATTCTACACCGGGGCCAAGGAGGACAAGACGGCCATCTCGATCATTGCCGACTGGTATAAGCGCGATGAATTCAAGTTTGCCGAGCTCCCGCAGCCCGTGAAACGCCAGCTCCTGCTCGCGAGCAACACGCCGGGCTCTTTCGTGGTGCCCGTGGGCGCCACCGACCCGCTCACCGGACTGGTCATTCCCGCCGGGGCCGCCGCCGCCGCGCGCACCTTCACGAGCGATCGCGCTGCGACGGGACCAAACGCAACCTTCACGCGCCAGCTCCAGACCCAAAATACCTTCGACGCCAACGCCGCCATCCGCCCGCAATCCGAGGCCGACCGCAAAGGCGTCGTCGTAATCATGCGTCATGAATTGTCGAACGAGGTCTCGGCGTTTCTCGAATTCGGCTGGCAGAAAAACAAGAACGTCGAAGGTCTCTCGCCCGCCCCGATCTCCACATTGAACACGATCACGCTGCCCGCGAACAATCCGTTCAATCCCTTTGGCGTCGCGCTCACCTCGAACGCCACGCAGACGATGTTTTTCCGTTTCCTCGAGCTGGGTGATCGCCTCACGACCACACGCAACAAGATGGAGCGCCTCGTCGCCGGTTTCGATGGCAAGCTCAGCAAGGGTTGGACGTGGGACGCGTCCACGACTTGGAACAAGTCGACCTCGCACCTCGATCTGAAAAATTTCCCCGCACAGGACAAGGTCAACGCCGCCCTCGCCGACACCAACCGCGCCACCGCGCTCAACCTCTTCGCCAACGGCACGACCATCCGCAACAATCCCGCGACGCTCGCCAGCCTCGACAGCGGCGTAACGCGCGACGCGAAGACCGAGTTGCTCGCCTTTGACGCCCGCGCCACGGGTGCCGGCTACACCCTGCCCGCCGGCCACGTCTCCGTCGCAATCGGCGCGCAGTGGCGCGAAGAAAAGTTCAACGACGCCCGCACCCAAACCCAACTGCTCAATCAAGGCACGCCCGTCGCGCCCGCCGGTGGCAAGCGCCGCGTGAGCGCCGCCTACGTCGAGGCCTCGGCCCCGCTCACCTCGGCCGCACAAAAAATCCCGGCGTTCTACGCCCTCGAACTCAACGCGGCGGCGCGCGTCGAATCGTTCTCCGACGATGGGGTTGGTCACACCACGGTGCCGCGCGTCGGCCTGCGTTGGCAGCCCATCGCCAAGGAGATCACCTTCCGCGCCTCGTGGGGCCGCGGTTTCCGCGCACCCGCGCTCGCCGAGCTCTACCTGCCGCAGACAACCAATATTGTCTTCAACATCGCCGACCCGCTCCGCAGCGGCAAACCGGGCTCCAACGCCAACGACACCGGCACCGGCCAGCGCCTGATCCGTTCGGGTGGCAATCCGTTGCTCGCCCCGGAAAAATCCGAATCGACGAACTTTGGCGCACTGTTCTCCCCCTCGGCGCTCAAGGGACTTTCACTCAGCGTTGATTTCTACACCGTCGAGGTGAAGAACCGCATCGGCGCCGCCGCCACGCCCGCGATCATCTTGGCCAACCCCGCGCTCTTCGGTGACGCGATTGTCCGCGCGGCGCCCACGGCGAGCGACACCGCCAATAACCTCCCCGGCGAGCTCCGCGAGATCCGCTCCGTGCTCGGAAACTTCGGCAGCACCAAGGCGACGGGCGTCGACTTCGCCGCCGAGTATCGCTTCACCCCGGGGAAATTCGGACGCTTCACCACGCGCGCCGCCGCGACCTTGATTAATTCGCAGACCCTCCGCACGCGCCCCGACCTCGCGCAGGTTGAAACGGTCGGCCTCTACGAAATCCCGCGCTGGCGCGGCGACGCCTCGGTCCACTGGACGCGCGAGAAAATGTCCGCCACCGTGAACGTGAACTACGTCGGCGGCTTTCAGGACACCGTGCCGAGCCCGATCTTCGTGAAGCAACAGATCACGACCGATGTGCAGTTTGGCCACGCGCTCCCGTGGGGCCTGCGCGCGACGGTCGGCGTGAACAACGTCTTCGATCGCAATCCGCCTGCAACGGCCTTCTCGACCGGCTATGCCGAACGCGTGAACAACTTCCTCCCGCGCTTCGCGTATCTGGAGCTGACCAAGAAATTCTGAGGAGGCTTGCCGCAGGGCCGGCGCTCGTCGCCGGGCCGTCCCGCGGCGAACGCGAAACTCGAAACGGCCTGCCGACAAGCGGCAGCCCTACACGATCTCGAAGGCCGCGAGTCCACTCGCGGCCTTTTTATTTTTCTTCAGAGCCCCCAGCGGCCCTCGATGAAGATGTGGCTGCCGCCGCGCCGTTCCCAGCGCGGCTCAACCCAGACGCGCTGACCGCGCGGCGGCATTTCGTAGTGCCCCGCGATCCACACGTGCCGACCTCCGCGCCACGACCAATAGCCGTTGATCCAAACGTAGTCGCGACCGGGCCGCGCATAAACCACTTCGCGGCGCGGTGGCGGCGGGGCCGAGGCGACCACGATCTCAACTCCCGGCGCAGGCGAGGCGGCCACGACCACCTGCGGGGCCGACGTCACCACGACCCCATCGCGCCAGTAACCATCGACAAAAACGTAACGCCCACCGCGGCTCTCCCAGCGCGGCTCGATCCACACGACGTTGGCCCGCGGCGGCAGATCCCAGCGGCCGCCGATCCAGGTGTGGCGTCCGGCCCGGACGCCCCAGTGGCCCCCAATCCACACATGCCCGGGCGACGGCCGCTCGTAAATCACCTCGCGCTGCAACGGCGGTGGCGGCGTGGTTGTGTAGATTTCCTGCGGCGGCGGAGTCGGCGCCGCGCGGACAACGGTCGTCGGCGCCGGCGGGGCATCGCCCCAAAATCCTTCCACCAAAACAAAGCCGTTCGCCTCTTTTCGCCATTGCGGCGCGCGCCAGACGACACCCGCGACGGGCGGGACTTCCCAGCGTCCCGTTTCCCACACGTAGGCGCCCTCGCTCCAACGCCAGTGCCCGGGCACCCACGCATGCTGCGGCGAGGGCTGCTCACTGGGCGCGTCGCTCACAGCGGGAGCGAGCGGCGCATCGACCATCGGCGCGGGCGCCAGCGTGGGCGCGTTAGCCACGGCGTTGGCCGCGTGACTGCTCACGGACGAAAAAATCAGCAAGGCCACTCCGGGAGCGACCACATGGCGGCGGCAGAATTTTGGGGTCATGGAGGCGTTAGACGCCACAACGGGCGCGATGTTTCGTGCGTTTGCAAGCGAGCGCTGCCCGCCTCAGGCGGTGATTTCGATGCGCTTTCCGCCCTGCGCCGCGGACTTGTAGATCGCTTCGATGATGACCATGTCGCGGCGGCCCATTGCGCCGGAGACGGGCGATTCGCGGCCCTCGCGGATGCACCGGGCGAAATCGTCGATCTGGAGAGCCTGCTGGCTCTGGACTTCGGTCATCAGCATCGGACCTTTGCTCGTCGCGGCCTTGATGCCGCGATAACCGAAACCTGGATCGAAACCCACCCAGCCCTTGTCGCTTTCGGCGCGGAAACGGCCGGTGTTTTCGTTGTAGCTGCTCGCGAGTTCCGCCTTCGCGCCATTGGCAAATTCCATCGTCCAGTCGATGCCTTCCTCCACGTCGGCGAAAATCTCCGGCCGCGTTTTGGGGTGTTCACGCGCGGTGACGGCAACCGGCATAGCTTCTTCCGCGACCATGCACGCGGCCTGCACGCAATAGACCC
Organism: Opitutaceae bacterium; assembly: GCA_031379235.1. Lineage (GTDB taxonomy): Bacteria > Verrucomicrobiota > Verrucomicrobiia > Opitutales > Opitutaceae > ER46. The sequence continues at coordinate 12,768 of JANNEY010000169.1, forward strand.
CCATGTCCATCAGTGGTCCGCCGCCGGCGAGCTTGCGGTCGGCGCGCCAGATTTTCCGGCCCATGCGGAAACCATTCGCGCCGATCATTTTCGTGAGCACGCCAAACTCTTTGTCGCGGGCAAGCCGCTTCATTTCCCGGTGGAACGGATCGAAATGGAGCCGATAGCCGATCGAGAGCTTCACCTTGTTGGCGCGGCAGGCGGCGAGCATCGCGTTGCAGTCGGACACGCTCGTGGCCATCGGCTTCTCGCTAATCACGTGCTTGCCAGCCCACGCGGCCGCGATCGTGTGTTCGGGATGCAGGGCGTTGGGCGTGACGACGTAGACGATGTCGATGTCCGAATTGTCCCCGAGCCGCGACATCTTGTCGTAACTGTAGATGCTACCCTCGGGAAAACCGAATTCCTGCGCCCACTTCCGGCCCTTGTCCAACGAGCCGGTGACGACGCCGCGCAGCTCGACGTTCTGCGTGAGCCGCAGCGCCGGCGCGAGCTGGCCGGTCGCGTAGCCGCCGAGACCCACGAGCGCGATGCCGAGCTTGCGCGGTGCCGGCTGCGCGCGGCCGCAAATCGCGAAAGTGAGCGCGGCGGCGCCACCCGCCGCCCGACCGATGAACGTGCGCCGCGTGGGCAGCGAGGCATTGAGGGAAATATTCTTTTTCATGGGGTGCCACCAACGTGGCACGCAGCGCGGCGATTGCCAGCCGGCAAACGGTCGCGACGCAGGCCGACGGAGCGGCCTCATCCCCCGCCCACCGGCCTGGGCCACAAAACCCCCGCGCCTCCGGGCGGCCTTCGCGCCACGGCCCATGACCGCCGCGCGTCCCGGTCTGAATCGGCCGGAAAAGCATCGTTTACTCTTACTATTGCGTTTAAAAATAGGGACGCGCTCAGTGACCTCGCCATCCCCCCACGATCGCCGATTGCACGTCGTAATTTCCGTGCCCCATTGGCTCCGCTTTCTACCACCTGAACCCAGATGATTCGCCGCGTCACCATGCTGAAAGTGGCCAGTCGCGCGGGCGTGCATGTCACGACAGTTTCGCTCGCGCTGCGCAACCACCCCTGCCTGCCCCTCGCAACCCGCCAGCGCTTGCAGGTGCTCGCGAAAAAAATGGGTTATCAGCCCGACCCCGCGCTCTCCTCGCTCGTCGCCTATCGCAAAAGCCTGCGGCCGATGAAAAATCGACTGACGCTGGCCTACGTGACCGACTGGCAGTCCCGCTGGGGTTGGAAAAAAAGACCGGCCCATGCGCAGTTCTTTGCCGGGGCCACGGCCAAGGCGCAGCTGCTTGGCTACAAGCTCGAGCACTTCTGGCAGGCCGAGCCCGGCCTCACGCACAAACGCCTCAGTGAGATGCTGCACGCCCGCGGCATCACCGGCGTGATTGTCGCCTCCCATCACCGCCACACCAATGACGCGCTCCGCCTCGACTGGGAAAAATTCAGCGGTGTGAAAATAGATTTTTTTCCCCACCAGCCGGCGCTGCACAGTGTTTCCAACGACCAGCGGGGGATCATCCAGCTCGCGATGCGGCACGTGATCGCCGCCGGTTACCGCCGGATTGGAGTCGTAATGCCGACGTGGTGGGATCAAGTGGTCGATCTGGCGTGGTCGGCCGGCTTTCTGGCCGAACAGCAGCAGCTCGCGCCCAAGGAACGCATTCCGATTCTCGCCTACGCCGATCCGACGTCAGAATATCTCGTGCCCGCCGCTTCCCTCGAAAAATGGTATCGGCGCCATCGGCCCGAAGTGATTCTCAGCTACGCGCCCTTCGTGCGGCCCCGACTGGAGGAAGCCGGGCTCGCGGTGCCCGAGGCCGTGGCGTATGTCGATCTCTTGCTGGAGCGATTCGATGGCACGACCGCGGGCATCCGGCACAATTGCAACTGCGTCGGCCAGCTGGCCGTCGAAATTTTGGCGGGGCAGCTACAACTCCATTCCCGCGGCATCCCGGAGTTCGCCACCACCACGCTCGTCGGCGGCACTTGGTTTGACGGCAAAACTTTGCCGCTGCATCCGTGTCGCGCGACCCGGCCGGCACCGCTAATTCTAGTGTGAGAGAAGTGCCGGGTTCGAGTCCGCCCCGTCCGTGTCCCAGTCTTTTGGCCCCCCATGAAATATACCCCTCCATTCATCCTCCGCCAGATCTTGGCCCGCTTCGTTCCCATCGTTTTCACCGCCTCGCTGCTCGGTCAAACCGCCCCCGCCGTGGACCCTGCCGCGTGGACCACCGCGCAGGATCACGCGGACATGATGCAGCAGCTCGGCATCACGAAACTCCGCCCCGGCCCGAGTGGCCGCGACGGCCAGCCGAACCCTGCCAACTACGATCCCGCCAAGGCCAACCCGTTTCCGGATCTGCCCGAGCTGCTCGTGACCAAAACCGGCACCAAGATCAACACTGCCGCCCAATGGTCACAACTGCGCCGCCCCGAGATCGTCGAGGATTTTGAACGTGAGGTGATCGGTCGCGTGCCGAAGAACGCGCCGAAGGTCACGTGGGAGGTCACCAAGACCGTCAACACCGAGGTCGGCGGTATCCCCGTCGTCGCGAAACAAGTCATCGGCCACGTCGCCAATTCCGCCCATCCCGCGATCACGGTCGATATCCGCATGGCGGTCGTGGTGCCCGCCGCGGCGAAAAAACCCGTGCCGGCACTGATGATGTTTGGCGGCGGCCTCATGCCCGGGGAGCAGCCCCAGTTCGGACGCGGCGGCGCCGCGAAGAAAGGCGACGGAAAAACCACGCCCGAGGCGCCTAAGAAAGCCGCGCCCGTCTTCGCCGATCCGCCGTCCACCGAGCAGCTCATCGCCGCCGGCTGGGGCTACGTTTCCATCAGCACGACGAGTATCCAGGCCGACAACGGCGCCGGGCTCACCAAGGGCATCATCGGCCTCACCAACAAAGGCCAGCCGCGCAAACCCGATGACTGGGGCTCGCTCCGCGCGTGGGCGTGGGGCGCGGCACGCGGCCTCGACTATCTCGAAACGGATTCGGCCGTCGACGCCAAGCGCGTGGGTATCGAGGGCGTGTCGCGCTACGGCAAGGCCGCGCTCGTCACGATGGCGTTTGAGCCGCGCTTCGCCGTCGTGCTCGTTGGCTCCAGCGGCGAAGGCGGCGCGAAACTTCACCGCCGCAACTTCGGCGAAGCCGTCGAAAATCTCACGGGCTCCGGCGAGTATCACTGGATGGCCGGCAACTTCCTCAAATACGGCACGGCCGAATCCAAGTTTGGCAGCAAGAACGCCGGCGACATTCCCGTCGATGCCCACCAGTTGATCGCGCTCTGCGCGCCGCGGCCGACGTTCGTCAGCTATGGCATCCCGGAGCGCGGCGACGCCAACTGGCTCGATCAGCAGGGCAGCTACATGGCGACGGTCGCGGCCGGCCCGGCGTTCCGTCTGCTGGGCGTGCGCGACCTCGGCGACAAAAATGACTACCGCGTCGCCAAGATGCCGCCGGTGAACCACGGCCTGCTCGACGGCCAGCTCGCCTGGCGCCAACACGACGGCGGCCACGAGGACCGCACCAACATGAAGCATTTCATCGCGTGGGCCAACCCGCTCCTCGGCCACACGCCGCCCGCCAAATGAAGCGACGCGGACCGAGCCCCAACGGGGCGAAAGTTGACAGCCCAGGGCGCAGCCCTGGGTCAGGCGTGATAAGAATCAAAGCCCTGTAAGGGCGAAACATGGCGCCCCTTCAGGGCTCAACCTATCGCGACATGGAAGCCCAGGGCGTTGCCCTGGGCTTTCGAATGCCGCCCCGTTGGGGGGGATGCACGGCTTTCCGGTTTGGGTAGGGGCGTGGCTCGTCCACGCCACAGGGCGCGCACGAGGCGCGCCCCTACGACGGGCCGGCCAAACCGGAAAGCCGTGGGGGCGGATGCCGCGCGCGCCATACTGAGAAGCTGCCAGGCCACATCAGCGGCGGCGCTCCGGGCTTGCCCGCTCGCGCGCCCGATACACGTTGGATCGCACCCCGATGAACCCTCCTCGCCTCCTTCTCGCCTGCGCCGTGCTCGCGTGCGCACCCGCGCCGCGCGCCGAAGTGCTCATCGAGCGCACGATGCTGCCCGACGCGCATGCGAGCAGCTTTGCGTTCGGCCTGCCGGGCGGCGTCAATTTTTGCTACGACCCGGTGCGCGGCGGCCTGAACTACGCGTGGACCGGGGACTTTCTGGACATCACCCACGTCCGGCCCGTGAACAAACTGATCAAGGCCGCCGAGCTCCGCGGTCCCGTCGTGTATCGCGAGAGCGGCCTGGCCCCGCTCCGTCGCGGCGACGCGCGCACGCCGCCCGCGATCGAGTTCAAGGGCTACACGCTGCGCGACGCGGAGGTAGAGCTGCGCTACACGGTCGATGGCGTGCCGGTGCGCGAGACGATCGCGGCGCTGCCGAAAGGCGCGGGGCTGCGGCGGACGTTCCGCTTCGACGGCGCGGGCGCGGATGCGGCGTGGTTTCACGTCGTCGAGGGCCGCCCGGCGACGACGCTCACGCGCGCCGCGTCCGGCGCGTTTGTGATCGAGCATATTTTCAAGCCCTCCTCGCCATGAGTTCATTTGATCCGGTGGGGCCGGCTCACCGAGCCGGCCAGAGTTACAAACCCCGAATCGCCCAGAAACAAAGGCCCGCGCGGGGGGCGGGCCCCACCCCAACC
>JANNEY010000187.1:0-5780 GCA_031379235.1 Opitutaceae bacterium
CCCATGTCGCGACCGAAGGCTACGTGGTGAGCTACTGGATCGATGCTCCCGTAAAACGAGTCGTGATCGTTGAAATCGAACGCGAAGACTGACGGAGCGAACCCACAGCCCGGTTCGAAGCGAGCGGTCGTAAACGCCGCCTCAAATTTCCCCACGCCGCGCCGGCAAGCGCCGGCCGATCCAGCGATGGATTGACGGCGCGGTGCGGAGGATCATCTTCCCGTAAGCCCCTCCGTCCGTTTTTTCGCTGCATGAAAAACCACCCCTTGTTCCGTTTCGCTCTCTGGCTCGGTGCCGCTGCTGGCCTCGCGCACGCGCAGACCACCAGCCTCTCCAATTTGTCGACCCGCGCTCAGGTCGGCACCGGTGATAATGTCATCATCACCGGTTTCAATATCGGCCCCGGCTCCGGCAAGACCGTCCTCATCCGCGCCACCGGCCCGACGCTTGGCGCCGCCCCGTTCAGCGTGCCCGGCACGATCTCGGATCCGAGGCTCGAACTTTTCTCCGGCTCGACGCTGATCGTTCAGAACGACAACTGGAACACGACCGTCGCCGGTGCGACGCCCGTCACGGCCGCCACGTTCACCTCAGTCGGGGCGTTTGCCCTGCCCGCCAACTCCCGCGACGCCGCCCTGATCGCCACGCTGCCGCCCGGCAGCTACACCGCCAAGGTCTCCGGCGTCGGCACGGCCACCGGCGTCGCGCTGGTCGAGGTCTACGAAATGCCCGGCGGCACCTCGCGCCTCTACAATCTCTCCACCCGTGCCCAGGTCGGCACCGGCGGCAACATCCTCATCCCCGGTCTGGTGGTCTCACCCGGTGCCGGAACGCGTCGCCTGCTCATCCGCGCCGCGGGCCCCACGCTCACCAACTTCGGCGTCGGCAGCGCGCTCGCCGATCCGACGATCCTCGTGACCAATGCCGCCGGCACGCCGCCCTTCGCGGCCACGAACAACGATTGGGGCACGCCGCTCGGAAATCCCGTGTGGGATGCCACCGTGCTCGGCACCGCGTTTGCCCAAGCCGGCGCGTTCAACCTCGCCGCGGGCAGCAAGGACGCCGCGTTGGTCGTCGAACTCCCCGCCGGCAACTACACCATCCAGACCAGCGGCATCAACAACGGCACCGGCGTCGCCATCGTGGAGGTTTATGATCTCACCCCGGCGACAGCCCCCGTCGTCACGCTCGCGGCGACCAAGACCACCGCCGATGAGTCGGGCAACAACATCGGCGAATTCACGTTCACCCGCACCGGCGATCTCACGTTTCCCCTCATCGTCAACTACGGCGTCGGCGGCTCGGCCGTAAATGGCTCCGACTATCCGCCGCTCCTCGGCACCCTCACCTTCCCGGCCGGAGCCGCGACCGTAAAGCTCCCGCTCTCGCCCAATCCCGACGTGCAGAACGAAGGCACCGACACCGTCGTCCTCACGCTCACTGGCGGCCCCGGCTACACCGTCGGCACCCAGATCAGCGGCACCGTCACGATCGCCGACAGTCCCGCCACGCTCTATGTCGCCACGCTGCGACCGGTGACCAGCGCGAACGGCTCCATCGCCTCGGGCACCGCGACGATTCTCCTCAGCTCCAGCGGCACCCTCGCGGCCATCAATGTCACGTTCTCCAATCTCAGCTCCGCGCAAGTCACCGCCCATCTCACCTTCGGCAACGGCGAAGACTACGTGGCCAATCTGCCCAACGGTCAGGTCACCGGCGCGCAGTGGGTTTTTTCCCCCACCGCCAATTACACCAGCGCCCAACTGCTCGACGCGTTGAAGAACGGCAGTATCTCCGTCCGCATCGATTCCGCCCGCTACCCCGGCGGTGAACTGCGCGGCCTCTTCATCGTCGGCACCGGTTCGCAGACGTTCTCTGCGCCCGCCGCCCCGCCGGCCGTTTCCCTCAGCAACGCCACCGCGACCGAGGCCGCCCGCCTCCTCACGCAAGCCACCTTCGGCCCGAAGAAATCCGAGATCGATGCGCTCACGGGCCAGAGTCTCGACACCTGGATCACGACGCAGATGGCGATGGCGTTTACCTCGCACCGCACGGCCACCACCGCCGACCGCACGACCTACGGCGGCAGCAACAGCGTCACCAACTGGAACGCCATCCATCCGCCCAACCGCCAGTCCGCTTGGTTCAAGACCGTCCTCACCGCGCCCGACCAACTGCGCCAGCGCGTGGCTTTCGCGCTCAGCCAGATCCTCGTCGTTTCCGACATCAGCCTCGGCGACGACAGTCGCACCGAGCCGCTCGCCGCCTACTACGACATTCTCGGCAACGGTGCCTTCGGCGATTTCCGCACGATGCTGGAGAATATCACGCTGAACCCGATGATGGCCGAGTATCTCAGCTCCCTGCGCAACGCGAAGGCCACGTTCAATTCGGCCGGCGCCGTGCTCACCACGCCCGACGAAAATTACGCACGCGAAGTGATGCAGCTGTTCACCATCGGGCTAAACCTGCTCCAGCCCGATGGCACACTCCAGCTCGGCGCCGACGGTCTCCCGATCGCCACCTACAACCAGACGACCATCACCGAGCTCGCCAAGGTTTTCACTGGTTGGGGCTATCCCTCGACCAACCTCACGCAGTTCCGCTCGGCCCCCACCAACTACTTTAGCCGGCTGGGCCTCTTCCCGGCTTTCCATGAGGACACCGCGAAGAATCTCAGTCCCGTCCTCACCACGGTGATTCCCGCCAACCTCGGCGGCACCGAAGACCTCAAGCGCGCGCTCGACGCGCTGTTCAATCACCAGAACACCGGGCCGTTTATCTCGCGGCAGCTCATCCAGCGTCTGGTCACGAGCAATCCGAGCCCGGCCTACATCTACCGCGTCGCGCAGAAATTCGCCAACAACGGCTCCGGCGTCCGCGGCGATCTCGGGGCCGTAGTGCGCGCCATTTTCACCGATTACGAGGCGCGCTCGCCCGATGTCGTGTCGAACGTCACTTACGGTAAGCTGAAGGAGCCGCTCCTCCGGCTCACCGCGTTGTTCCGCACCTTCAACGCCGCCTCGCGCATCGGCCGCTTCACCGGTTATCAATACACCGTCGATGGCGTGCCGATCACGAGCACCACGCCGAACCCCAACGATCAGAGCCGCGTCATTTTCAACGGCGGCTCCACCATTACAGGCATCCAATCCTCCTTGGCCCAGGCCGCACTCCGCTCGCCCACGGTTTTTAATTTCTACAGCCCGGATTACGTGCTCCCCGGCGAACTCGCCAAGGCCGGCCTCGTCGCCCCGGAATTTCAAATCACCGACGACATCTATTCGATTAACGTCCCCAACACGCTGCGGACCTTCATCCTCTCCAACAACTCCGCGACCACCCTCGCCGGCAACGCCACGATCGCGATCGATCTCACCTACGAGCAAACGCTCGTCGGCAATCCCACCGCGCTCATCGATCACCTCGCGGCCGTGATGACCGCCAACTCGATGACACCCGTCGCCCGCGCTCGGGCCGTCACCGCGCTGAGCGGCCTCGCCACCACCTCCACTGCGCTTGAGCGCGCACAGATCGCCGTGCTGATCGTCGCCACTTCCCCGGCCGGGGCCACGCAAAAGTAGGCTCCCGGTTTTCCACTTTCCCACTTTTTCGCTTTCCCACTTTTCCGTCTCCGCCATGAGCAAAAAATCCGCCGCCCCTGAACTTTCTCGCCGTGAGTTTCTGGGTTCCTCCTGCTGCGCCGCCGTCGGCGCCACCGGCATCCTCTCCACGCTCGCCAATCTCCGCCTCATCGGCGCGGTCGCCAGTCCCGGCAACGGCCCGCAGACACCGGGCCGCGCTGCCGCGGTCGGCTCCGACTACAAGGCCCTCGTCTGCCTCTTTCTTAACGGCGGCAACGATGCCAACAACCTCATCGTCCCCGCGGACGCCGCCGGCTACGCGGCCTACGCCGCGGCGCGCACCAATCTCGCGCTGCCGCAGACCGGCCTCCTCCCGATCTCGCCCCGGACTTCCGACGGCCGCTCGTGGGCGCTGCATGCCGCGGTGCCCGAGCTGAGGAACCTCTTCGCCAGCGGCAAGGCCGCGATCCTCGGCAACGTCGGCACGCTCGTTTACCCGACGACCAAGGCGCAATACACCGCCGCCTCCGTGCCGCTCCCCCGCCAGCTTTTCTCGCACAGCGATCAGCAGGTGCAGTGGCAAAACAGCGTGCCCGACAAACCCAGCTCCACCGGCTGGGGCGGCCGCCTCGCCGATCTCGTGAACACGTTCAACACCAGCGACGACATCTCCATGTCGATCAGCCTTGCGGGCGTGAATTATTTCCAAGTCGGCGCGAAGGTCGCGCAATACGCCGTCACCACGAGCGGAGCCTCCACGTTCAGCGGCAGCACCGCGCGCAGCGGCAACGATTTCGTGCGCTACACCGCGCAGAAAGATCTGTTCGCACAGGCCCAGCCCGGCCTCTTTGAGGCGGCGTTCGGCGGCCTCACCAACAGCGCGATCGGCAGCGCTGATCTGCTCAACGGCGTCCTCGGTGGCGTCGCGCAACCCGTCACGGTTTTCCCCACCACTACCGCCGGCAACCAGCTCAAGATGGTCGCGCGCCTCATCGCTGCCTCGCCCAACCTCGGGCTCCGCCGCCAGGTGTTCTTCGTGCAGCTCGGCGGTTGGGACACGCACGCCGCGCAGCTCACCAACGCCACGCCGACCTCCGGGGCGCACGCCGACTTATTGTCTCAGGTCAGTCAGGCGATGAACGCATTCTACAACGAGACCGTCGCCCTCGGCATCGCCAACCAAGTCACCACGTTCACCGCTTCCGATTTCGGCCGCACCTACCGTTCCAACGGCGACGGCTCCGACCACGGCTGGGGCAGCCACCAGCTCGTGATGGGCGGTGCGGTCAAGGGCACCGACATCTACGGCAAGATGCCGACGCTCACCGTGAGCGGGCCCGACGACACGGCGCTCGGCCGCTGGATTCCCACGACCAGCGTCGATGAATACGCCGCCACGCTCGCGAAATGGTTCGGCGTGAGCGCGACCGACATGTCGACCGTCCTCCCGAACATCGGTCGTTTCAAGAATCCCGACCTCGGCTTCCTGTAGGCTCGCCGCTCGCAACGGAGCGGCGGCTTTCCAGCCGCCGCACGATTCAAACCAATTGCCCACGGAACACACGGAATACACGGAACCCGGAAATTTCCGTGTATTCCGTGTATTCCGTGGGCAGCCCTCTCCGTCTTTTCTGAATGAAACGTCCGCTCTTCGTTTTCGGTGTGCTCGCCCTCGTCGCGTTCCTCGCGTGGTTTCTCTGGCCCGCCGGAAAAAATTCCTCCGCACTCACGACGCCTGTTTCGACATCGCCTAGTTCTTCTCAATCGAAAATCCCCGCCCCGCAGGCCGCGCCTGAAGCGTCCGATCTCGCCCAGGAGCTCAATTCGTCCGCCACCGATATCCGCGCCGATCTCCGGCTGGTCTCTGGCATCATCGAAACTTTCCGCACGAATTTTCTCCAGACCGGCAACCCCGTCGGCTCCAATGCCGACATCACGGCTGCCCTCACCGGAAAAAACAAACTCCGCCTCGCGTTCCTTCCGCCGAACCACCCGGCCATCAACCGGGCCGGCGAACTCTGCGACCGCTGGGGCACGCCTTTTTTCTTCCACGCCGAAAGCGCCGCCAAGATGGAAATCCGCAGCGCCGGCCCCGATAAAAAAATGTGGAACGACGATGACGTGGTCTTCGCGCCGTAGTTGGGCCGTTTTCGGAGGTGGGGCGGGGGCGGGGGGCCCGGGCCCCCCCCCCCAACC
>JANNEY010000197.1:0-3867 GCA_031379235.1 Opitutaceae bacterium
GTTTTTCACGCATGGTGTTGGGATCCTGCGATTTTTCGAGCGCTTCGTCGGGCGAAACGAGTTCGCGGTTCACGAGGCTCATCAGGTGCGTGTCGAGGGTGATCATGCCGAGGTTGGCGCCGGTCTGGATGTCGGACGTAATCCGGAAGGTTTTGTTTTCCCGAATCAAGGCGCCAATCGAAGTCGTGGTCACCATGATTTCGTAGGCGGCGATTCGGCCGCCGCCGACCTTCTTGCAGAGCGCCTGGGAAACGACCGCCACAAGCGACGACGCGAGCTGGGTGCGAATCATATCCTTCATGTTCGCCGGAAACGCATCGACGATGCGGTCCACGGTCTTCGCCGCGCTGTTGGTGTGGAGCGTGCCAAACACCAAGTGGCCGGTTTCGGCCGCCGTGATCGCCGCCTCGATGGTTTCGAGGTCACGCATTTCACCGACCATGATTACGTCCGGGTCCTGGCGGAGCGCGCGGCGGAGCGCTTCGGAAAAACTCGGCACATCGACATGCACCTCGCGCTGCGTGACCACACAGCGCTTGTGATCGTGGTAATACTCGATCGGATCTTCGATGGTGATGATATGGCCGTCGCGCGCCTCGTTGATGTAATTAATCATCGCGGCGAGGGTCGTCGATTTGCCGGAGCCCGTCGGACCGGTGACGAGAATAAGCCCGCGCGGCCGGTAGAGCAGTTCGCGGATTTTGTCAGGCAGGCCGATGTCCCGCAGGCCAAACATCTTCAGCGGAATTTGCCGGAGCACGATGCCGTAGTTCGATTTGCTGCGCAGCACGGACACGCGGAAACGCGCCTTCTCGGCGTAGGCGAAACCAAAATCGGTGCCGCCGTTGAGCTTTGTGTTGGCCACGTGCGAGTCCGGCGTGATCGCGAGCATAAGCCGCTCGGTGTCGGTCGGCGTCAAGGGCGGCCCGTCAATTGGCGACATGCTGCCGCTGATGCGCAGCGTCGGCGGCTGGCCGACTTGGAGGTGCAGATCCGAGGCCCCCTGATCGACCATGAGGTCGAGCAGATCGTTCATGTCATAGCTCATGGCGAGATGTTCCTTGGCGTAGCCGGTGGCGGCGAAGACCGACAGATGCGGCGGGCGAAATTCATGGGGAATTCATCAGCTGGCGTCGCCGACCGTGATGGAAACGACTTCCTCAATGGTGGTGAGTCCCGCGGTGACCTTACGGGCGCCATCCTCGCGCATGGTGCGCATCCCCAGTGCGCGCGCGCGTTCACGGAGTTTCGCGGTGCCGACGTGGTCGTAAATCATCTTCTGAATCTCCTCGTTGATGAGGAAGATCTCGAAGATGCCCATGCGCCCGCGGTAGCCGGTGGCGTTGCAGCTGGCGCAGCCGTCGCCCTTGGCAAAGTTCGCGCTCGAAGCCTGCGCGGGATTGATGTTCAGCGAACGCACTTCTTTCGCGTCGGGCTGGTAAGGCCGCTTGCAGTGCTTGCAGATTTTGCGGACGAGGCGCTGAGCCATGATCGCGCGGAGCGACGTCGAGACGAGAAACGGCTTCACTCCGATATCGATCAGGCGCGTGACGGCACCGGGCGCATCGTTGGTGTGCAGCGTCGAGAAAACCATGTGCCCGGTGAGCGACGCATTGATCGCGATCTCGGCGGTCTCCAAATCGCGAATTTCACCGACCATCACGACATTGGGCGCCTGCCGGAGCATGGCGCGGAGCGCGGTGGCAAACGTCATGCCGACATCGTGGCGCACGGGCACCTGATTGATGCCGTTGAGCTGATACTCGACCGGATCCTCAACGGTGATGATCTTGCGATCGGGTTTATTAATGAAATGCAGGCAACCGTAGAGCGTGGTCGTCTTGCCCGAGCCAGTCGGGCCGGTGACAAGGAGAATGCCGTCGGGCAGTTGAATCAGTTTCTCGAAGGTCGCGGCGTCGTCGCTGAGGAAGCCAAGTTCCGGCAGCCCCAAGGTGAGGCCTTCCTTGTCGAGGATGCGCATTACGATGCTCTCGCCGTGCGCAGTCGGGAGGGAGGAGACGCGGAGATCGAGCTGCTTGCCGCCGGCCGCGATCTGGATGCGACCGTCCTGCGGGATGCGTTTCTCGGCGATGCTGATGTTCGCCATGATTTTCAGCCGCGAGATGATCGAAAGCTGCAATCGCTTCGGCGGATTCTCGACCTCGATCAGCACGCCGTCGATCCGGTAGCGGACGCGAAAGCGTTTTTCGAGCGGCTCAATGTGAATGTCGGAGGCACGGCGTTGAATCGCCTCCAGAATGATTTGATGGACGAGTTTGACGATCGGCGCATCCGCATCGGTGTTGCTCGGATCGACGGCGGCACCGGGCTCAGTCGTGACCGCCGCACCGTCGCCCTCGGCATCCTTGACCGAAAGATTGTTGAGCAAATCGTCGATCGAGTTGGCATCCTTTCCGTAGAAGCGATCAATCGCCGAGACGATATCCTCGGGCGTGGCGACCATTGTCTCAAGGGGCAGCTTGACCAGGTAGCCGAGCGCATCAATGCCGTCGGTATCGAACGGATCCGAAATCGCGATTCGGAGTCGGTTGCTTTCGCGGGCGATCGGAATCAGCCGGTGCTTGGCGGCGACCGCACGCGGCACCATCTCCAGCGTCTCACCGGTGATGCGCATGTTCGTGAAATCAGGCGCCATCGGCATGCCGAACTCCGCCGCGAGCAATTCCGCGACACTGCGTGAGGACAACACGCCCTGTTTCACCAACAGATCCACCACCCGCGGCGCCGGCGTCGCGGGATCCGCATGGCGCGAGCCGATCGCGCGAGCGGCATCGACCTGCGCGGAGCGCAAAAGCCCGCGATCAAGCGCGAGCTGGATGACGAAGTCATCCGCGGCCGTGGAAGAAGGTTGAGAAGCAGTCGGGGTCACTTCGGGGCGAGGCTCATCAGGAACTCAGCGTTGGACTTGGTCTTCTTCAAGCGCGTGATGAGCATCTCCATCGATTCGATGGGACCGAGGCCCTGCATGGCGCGGCGCAGACCGTAGATGCGCAGCAGTTCCTCGGGATGGTAGATCAGCTCTTCTTTGCGGGTGCCCGAGCGGTCGATGTTGATCGCAGGGAAAATCCGGCGCTCGACGAGCCCACGGTCGAGGTGGAGCTCGGAGTTACCCGTGCCCTTGAATTCCTCGAAGATGATTTCGTCCATCCGGCTGCCCGTGTCGATCAGCGCGCTGGCGATGATCGTGAGGCTGCCGCCGCCCTCGATGTTGCGGGCGGAGCCGAAAAACCGTTTCGGCTTTTGGAGCGCGTTGGACTCGAGACCGCCGGACATCGTCTTGCCCTGGTTACCCGCGAGAGCGTTGTAGGCGCGCGCAAGACGCGTGATCGAGTCGAGGAGGATGACGACGTGCTCGCCCTGCTCGATGCGACGGCGCGCGATCTCGATGACCATTTCGGCGCAATGCACGTGGCTTTCCGGCGTCTCGTCGAAGGTGGAGGAGACGACCTCGCCCTTGACCGTGCGCTGCATGTCGGTGACCTCTTCGGGGCGCTCGTCGATGAGCAGCACCATGAGATACACTTCGGGGTGGTTTTTGGTGATGGAATGGGCGATATTCTGGAGCAACATCGTCTTGCCGGTGCGCGGCGGGGCGACGATCAGACCGCGCTGGCCTTTGCCGATGGGCACGACGATGTCGATCAGGCGCGGCGAGAGGTCCTTGATGGTCGGATCTTCGATCTCGAGCTTCATCCACTTGTTGGGATAGAGCGGCGTCAGGTTGTCGAAGTGGACCTTGTGCTTCTGCGCTTCGGGGTCTTCGAAATTGATCTGGTTGACCTTGAGCAGGGCAAAGTAGCGCTCACCCTCCTTCGGGCTGCGGATCTGGCCTTCGACGGTATCGCC
>JANNEY010000202.1:0-7895 GCA_031379235.1 Opitutaceae bacterium
GGAAAAGCCACTGCCAGTTCCACCGCTCGCCCGCCTTCGGGTATTTCCGGGCGAGGCCCTCGGGCAGCCACACGCCCGGCAGACCCGCCGCCCGGTCCGCGGCGTGCAGTTCCCGCAGTCGCTCCAGTTGCGCCCGCAGCCGCTCTGCGAGTTTCGCCGGCAGCACCGTCACGCGATCCTTGTCGCCCTTGCCGCCGCTCACCCGGATTTGCCCTTGCTCGAAATCCACGTGCTGCACGCGCAGGCGCAGCAGCTCCATCAGCCGCAGGCCGGAGCCATACATCAGCTCCGCCATCAGGCGCACCGTCCCCTCCAGCTCGGCAAACAGCCGCGCGCATTCCGCCCGGCCCAACACCACGGGCATCCGCACCTGCGGTGCCGCGCGCCGGAAACGGATTTCCCCGAGTTGCCGGTGCAGCGCCTCTTGCATGAGAAACACGAGCGCGTTGAGCGCCTGCTTCTGCGTCGAGGGGCTGGCCCGCTGCTCCACCGCCAGCGCCGTCAAAAACGCCGCCACGTGCGCCGCGTCTGCGGCATACGGCGAGCGCGGCGCGAGAAATTTCGCGAACCGCTCGCCCCACATCCGGTAGGTCTCCTCCGTGCGCCAGAGGAAGCCGCGTTCCCGCGCGGCCGCGATCAAGTCCCGCTCCCAGTCGGCGCCACCGCGGTCGGCCGACGCCGCCGGCGGCACGTCGCCGCGCCGCACCCGGGGGGCGGGCGGGCGCGTCCCTGCACCCGCGTGGAGCAGCGCGGCGTCTCCCGCCGTCGCGGGCCGTTCGGCACCCGGCTCCGCCTCCGCCGCGCCGGCCACACGCCCGGCGCCCCGCGCCGACTTATAGAACCATCGCAACGCCTCGCGCGCCCCCGGATCATTCGACGCCGCGAGGTGCTCCCGGATCAGAGCCACCGACACGGGCGCGCGCCGATCCTTGCAGCGCTTCAGCAACGAGAGGATCGCCCGCCGATACCGCTCGCGCACTTCCGGCGCGAGGGCGGCGCGACCGAGCGCCTCCTTCCAACCCGGAAAACTAACCGGAAGAAAATCTTCGCGCAGGTTCGTTGGCATCGCGGCCAGTTGGGGCCAGTCCATGTCGGCCGGCAACCCGGAAAGCCTTACCGGCCGGAGTTCGGCCTTGCCCTGCCGCATCTTCCGCCATTCGCTCCGCTGATGTCACCCCATCCAGTAAGGCAATCGGGTAAGGGCGAATAACACTGTTAGCCAAAGAATGAGCGCCGCGACATTCGCAGTCCAAGATGTGGTCCAAATCACGGGGCGCACCCACACGTTCGTCCTCGGCAAGATCACGGACGGTGAGGTTCGCGCTGGGATGCGAGCACAGCTATCGCTTCCGGATGGCGCATTCCTTTCGGCATCCGTGCGCGACATCGGCTTTGTCCGAGATTTTAACCGAAGAAGTGACGTAACTCTTGCACTCGATACTCCCGAAGAAGAAGTTCGCGCGCGATGGAAAGCGCTCTGCCAGACGGGTGCTCTGCTCGCTATCGACCCATGAAAAAAGAGGCTAACCAGTCACTACAGCCAACGGGCGCAAGCGCCCGTGGCTGATCTCAAACGTTGGGCAAAGAAATGACGATCTCACTTCCGCCGATCCACGAGTTGAAGCGCCGCTGTCGGGCCCTCGCGGCGTTGGATTTGATGCTTTCACCGAAATGGGACTATCGCCGGTTTTCCTTCAACGCCGGGTGGGCGAAGGGAGAGCAGATGGCAAGTATGCGGAATGGAAGTGGCGACGAGTGGTTTTGCCTTTTTCACTCTTCCGGTTGGTGCGCCCTGAAGGGACTCGACCACGAGTCCAAAGCCTGGGCGGAGGGTAGAGAAAGGCTCTCCGCTGCGCTTCGAGGAGCAATTCCTGAATCGCTGACGGCATTCTCCAATGAACCAGCATTTCGCTGGGATTCTACCAGCTTCGCGTTCTACAGCCTACGAGAGACTGACCCTTGGGTGAGGGTTGCCGATTCGACAGAATTCGCTCGCCTCGCACCGACGGGAGAAGAGGAGCACCTCGCGCTTTTGGTTGGACTTCCCGAAGAGTATGCTGCCTCGGCTCAGGATTATTTTGAGCGCGATATTGAAGTTGGCGTCGTGAGAGACATTTTCGCTCTGCTGCCTATTACACCAGAGATCACTTTACGTCTGAACCCAGATGCTGATGCGTCGGCTGTCGCCAAAGAGCTTTTTCACGAGATTGGTTACCCACGATGAGATGAAGAAGACGCCCAACCAGTCGCTACAGCCAACGGGCCTGCTGGCCCGTGGCTGATCTCAAACGTTCGGCGTCGCGATTGTTTCTGATGAGAGATTTCCTCAGATGTTTTGGCGACACGCAGGCGAAGGTTTGCGTCGGGAAAGAAATGAGTCTGTCTCGCTGTCGCCGCTTCTAAACCAAACCTATTGGTCTCGAAAGTCAGAGATAGTTTAACCCGCCTACCCCAGCGAAATTTAGATGCACCGAGTCTCTTCACGGAAAATCAGGCGGTTGATCCCGAGCCTTCTCCTGCCACCTCTGCGTTGGCCGAACCAGACGCCAGAGCCAACGTCGCTACGCGCCGCGGCTCATCTATAACGTTCGGCAAAAACCATGTTCGAGAAGCTCAAACGATTTTTCCAAGGCGAGCCGCCTCCCGTCGCAGACATGGTCGTTGATCCGGTGCTCGGCACGCTTTCGTGGTCGAAAGACGACGAAGCTTGGCTCACCTCACCCGACCACAACGCCATCGGGTTTGTATTTCAGATTGCAGGGACGCCGCAGCCAGACGGGGCTCTCATTCGCCACGCTTCGGACATCACCAAGAAGAAAGAAGAGTTCGTCCTTAGCATGCAGCGATTTCTTGCAGAACAGACGGCGTCGGTCCGGCACTTGAACCCATTCAAGGAGGAGGTCGCCGGATTGAAGATCGAGAGCGTTTGCCTTTTTTGGCCGGAGCGGCCCGATGACGGCATGATCTTTTTTGATGGCGGGCAGGACTATCGTGGATGGCGCTGCGACTACGTCGCTCGCACACCGAAGGGCCTTGGCTTTGATTCATGAAGAAGAAGGAGCCGAACCAGAGCACTACAGCACAACGCGCTTCGCGCGTGGCTGACCGCTGAACGTTCGGCAAAATATGAAAACCAAAGCCAAGATTTTCACCCTGCTGTTTGCCGCCGCTAGTCTATCCGGCTGTGCTTGGGGCCCGTGTGGTCCAGTCTTCACGCGAAGCAGTGACCCGAAGGGGGATGAAAGATTGGCCGAGGCGCAGAAGAAAGCGGAGGCCATGAAGGCCGCTATTCCGAAATCTCAATCTCCGGCGCGATGAAAGAAGAGCCGAACCAGAGCACCACAGCACAACGCGCGGACGCACCCTTTTTGGTGGTGCTCATCGTCCGTCCTCCGCGCGTGGCTGACCGCTGACGTTCGGCAAAGACGCACTACCGCAACGCCATGCCCAAGAAGACCCCAAACCCATCTGCTTCCAATAGCGCTGAAGCATTCAAGAAGGATATGCCGGATCGTCCATTGAAGAGATTTCTCGTCGCGTTAGGATTCGGTGCGCCACTCATTTGGATCGGTGCCGTCGGTTACGGCCATGCCTCCGTATTGCAGGCGGCGACTATTGCGATCGCGCTGGGCTGTGGCCTTGGCCTCATTGCCGCCGTTGGAAAGAGGCCCTTGGCGTGGATCCTTAATTTTTTCATCCATGGCGGCCTGTAGCCCAAATAAGAAGCCGAACCAGAGCACCACAGCACAACGCGCGGACGAACCCGTTTTGGTGCTACTCAACGTCCGTCCTCCGCGCGTGGCTGACCGCTGACGTTAGCCAGAAAGACTCGCATGGAAGCCGACTGGAAGAAATTTAGTGCGATGGTGCCGAAACTGCGTGAGCGTTATCTCGCCGAGCGGCACGCGACGATCCTGCGCAAGTTCACCGACCCGAGGAAGACCGAGACCGAGCGTTTCTGGGACGCGCTGGAAGCGATGGAGAGCGAAGCTAGAGTCCTTCGCCAGTGCCTCGATGGACATTCGCGATCGAAGATGTGGCTGCATCTTCTCACGATGGCGCGTGCTGGCATGCTGAAGAAAGAAGACCTTGTCGGCTTCAGCGACGAGTTGCGGCAGCGAGTCTCGCATGTATTCGAAGAAGAGGGCTAACCAGCCGTCAGAGCCAACGCTCACCATCCGTCCTTTTCCGTTCATGATAGCCACGCTCCCATCTCCGTCCTCGCTCTGGGTGAGCGCGGCTTACCTTGAACGTTAGCCAAAGAATTGACCTTCCTACGACAAAGCGCAGCCTAGCCGTCATGAAGACCCTTGGTTTCACCTACTGGCAGGACGGGAAAGACTGGATCGGCTATCTCGACGAGTTTCCCGACTATTCCACGCAGGGAAGCAGCATGGCTGATCTGCAGCAGCACCTAGAAGATCTCTATCGGGATCTTAGCGCCGGGTTGATCCCTAATGCCCGTCGACATGCGCAGCTCGAATTGGCATGAGGCGCCGGGATCTCGTCAGAAAAATAGAAGAAGGCGGAGCGATTTTCATTCGGCACGGCGGAAAGCACGATTGGTTCCAAAACCCGCAGACCAAAATTTCCCAGCCCGTGCCTCGTCATTCGGAGATTAATGAGATGCTTGCGCGCAGCATCATCAAGAAGTTGGCGGCCCAAGAAAGAGGCTAGCCAGGCGCCAGAACCAACGGCCCCGAGCGGCCGGGGCTGATCAACAACGTTCGACGTAATCGAACCGCGGCGATCCAAGAAAGAGGCGGTGACCGAAAGCGCGTCGTGCCTCGATTGGACTTGAGCACCCCGCTCCCCGCGTCGCGGCCGATCAAAGGCCAAGGCGCAGGGGACTTCCACTCAAACAGGCCCGATGGGCAAATCACCTGGCCCCCCTCCGAGGCGTCAGCTCGCAGGGCGCCCACCGCCGCTCCGCTCCGGCTTCTGTTTCCACCCGCGCAGCGCGTAATATTTTTCCCGCGGCTCACCGGTCCAACCGTTGATGCCGTGTTTCGGCAGCCACCACGCGTGCACAATCACCACGAGCCCGCTCATCACGCCGAGCAGGACAAAAAACCACGCTCGCCCCGCCGTGGCCGACACGGTGACGGCCACCGCGCCGATCAAAACCGTCTTCAGGACGTTCCGCCACCTTGGGGTCCGCTCCTCGAAGTGGCCGAAGAAGATTCCGCCGAACGCCGTGAGCCCAAAAATCACCGCGAGTTCGAACCAGTAGGGTGAGTTCATGATAAAAGCCGCGGGGCGGTGGCCGGATGCTAGTAAACGCGAAACGCCAGCGACAGGAGCCCGAGGCCCGCGACGCAGAGCACCACATCGATGCGCCGTCGCCCCGCCGCATCGGTGACCGCACGCAGCCCGCGATTACGATGGCGGTCCCACCGGGCGAGGCCGACAAGCGCCAGTCCCAGGCCGGCGCTCAGGATTGCGGTGATGACCCAGCCCCCACGCACGTAATGGAAAGCCGTCGCATACCAAGCGACCACGGCCAAGGCCGCGAGCATCACCGCCGCGGCCCGCACAGGTCCGGGCACACTCGTCGCCGAATATTGCGCCAGCCGCCACGCATAAAATCGCTCTGGCGCCACCAGTCCCAAGACCGCTTTGGCCAGGACAGGAATCGCGACCACCATCGTCAGAGTTTTGAACCACATGGCATCCCTTACGGCAGAACGGGGCGACCGGTGTCCGCGCGCCGCCGCCGCGCGGCGAGCAAGCCGTGTTTCGGCGCCAAAAAGAGCGCCATGACAAACAGCGCCGCCTGCAAGAGCACGATGCACGCGCCCGTCGAGGCGTTGAGGAAGAAACTGAGATACACGCCGAAGAAACTTGAGCCCACCGCGCTCGTGACGGCGATGCCGAGCATCACGTTGAACCGATCCGTGAGCAGGTAGCCGATACAGCCCGGCGTCACCAGCATCGCGATCACGAGGATGATGCCCACCGCCTTGAGCGACACCACGATCGTCACCGCGAGCAGCGAGAGCAGGAGATAATAAAGCAGCCCGGTGCGCAGCCCAATCGTCCGCGCATGGCCCGGGTCGAAACAGTAGAGCAGCAGGTCGCGCCGCAGCGCGAGAATCGCGGCCAGCGTGATGCCCGCGACGATCAGCGTGTCGCGCAGATCGCCGGGCGCGAGCCCAAGGATGTTGCCAAACAAGATGTGGTCGAGGTGCAGATCACTTTTCACCTTCGTGAACAGCACGAGCCCGAACGCGAACATCCCGGTGAAGACGACGCCCATGACCGTGTCTTCCTTCACGCGGCTGTTGGCCTTGATGTAGCCCGTGAGGACCGCGCACAGCAGCCCCGATCCAAACGCGCCCACCGCCAGCGGCACCCCGGCGGCATACGCGATCACGATGCCGGGCAGCACCGCATGCGAAATCGCGTCGCCCATCAGCGACCAGCCCTTGAGCACGAGATAACACGACAACACCGCGCACACCGCGCCGACCGCCACGCCGACGATCATGGCATCGGTCATGAATCCATACTGAAACGGTTCGAGCAGGCGGCTCATGGCGGGTTGAGGCGCACTGGCTTGAAGACTTGAATGCCACCAGTGCATCGGGCCTCTGTGGGGCGGGGTTTATCCCCGCCGTGCCTTGGCGGGCATAAAGCCCGCCCTACATCTGCAACAGACTGAGATGATCCCTTCATGATGTCGCCTCCGCCCCCAGGCTCGCCGCACGCCGCCGCGCCCGCGCCGCGATCATCCCGTGTTTCCGGCCAAAAATCAGCGCCACCACGAACACCGCGCTTTGCAGCGTCACGATGCACCCGCCCGTCGAGCCATCGAAAAAGTAACTCGCATACGCGCCGATGATCGAGGTGCCCACGCCCATGCTCGTCGCGATCCCGATCATTTTGCCAAAGCGGTCGGTGAGCAGATATGCCGTCGCCCCGGGCGTCACCAGCATCGCGACCACGAGACAGGCCCCGACGGTCTGGAGCGCGGCCACCGCCGTCGCCGAGAGGAGCGTGAGCAGCGTGAAATGCAGCACCGTGGTGTTGAGCCCCAGCGCCCGCGCCTGCGTGGCGTCGAAGCAAAACAGCAGCAGATCGCGCCACTTGAAGCCGAGCACGAGCAACGTCACCGCTGAGATAATCAGCACCTGCACGACATCGGGATTCGAGATGCCGAGGATGTTGCCAAACACGATCGAGCGCAGATCGACTTGGCTGGGGTAGAGCGAAATCAGCAGCAGCCCGAGGGCGAAAAACGCCGTGAAGACCACGCCGATCACCGCGTCTTCGCGCAGCCGCGTCTTTGTCTTCACGAAGCCCATGCCCAGCGCCGCGAGCAACCCGGTGACGAACGCCCCCGCGGCAAACGGCCAGCCCGCGTAATAGGCCACCGCCACGCCGGGCACGACGGAATGCGAGAGCGCGTCCCCCATCAGCGACCAGCCCTTGAGCGTGATGAAACACGAGAGAAACGCGCACACGCCGCCGATGACGGCGCTCACGAAGATCGCCTTCAACATGTAGTCGTAGTGCAGGGGCGTGAGGAGCGTCTCGATCATGGCAGGTCCGCTTCGATTCCAATCCTTGTCATTGCGAGAGCCTGACCAAGGCGCGGCGCCTTGGGTGTTGAGGGCAATGAACTTTCCCGTTTGTCATCGCGAGGAGCGAAGCGACGTGGCGAACCATCTGGAATTTCAGCTGGATTGCCGCGCCCGCCAAGCCGGGCTCGCAATGACAAACCGGATGAGTTCATTAGAAGGTGCGCGAAGCGCGCCGTGGCCCCGACAGGTCGGGGTTTCGTCACTTCGCTCCTCGCAATGACACAGAAAAGCACAGGTCCCGCCATCACACGTCCTCCTCACCTTCGGCGCGCTTCTTCACCACATCCTCGCGGCCTTCGCGTTTGCTGT
>JANNEY010000255.1:0-2362 GCA_031379235.1 Opitutaceae bacterium
TGTCGTTCAGGACGGCGACGTGCTGAACTTCCGGTTCAACGTCTGACGCCTCCGAAACGTTCGTCATTACCCGGCTTGTCCGGGTAACCTATGATCACCATCGTTGATCATGGGCTCGATGTGGGCGCCGCCGCGATCTCAACGGAAGCGCGGAGATCATGGGTGGCCCGGACAAGCCGGGCCATGACGAGCAGGTTTTGAAGGCTTTTCAGAGGGACCCACATGGCCGAGATGATCAAGGTGGCCGGCGCCGACGGCTTTCAGTTCGCGGCGTGTCACGCGCCGGCCGTTGGTGTGCGCAAGGGCGGCGTGATCGTGATCCAGGAAATCTTCGGCATTGACCGTCACGTCCGCGCCGACGTCGAGCGCTGGGCGGCGCTCGGCTACGAGGCCATCGCGCCGTCGCTCTATGACCGCCGCGAGCCCGGCTTCACCGCCGAACATGATCCTGAAGGCCTGCAGGCCGGAATCGCCCATGCCCGCGCCACGCCGCCGGACCAGGCGCTCGGTGACATCGCCGCCTGCCGCGATTTTCTGGCCGCCAATGGCACCAAGGTCTGTGTCGTCGGCTACTGCTATGGCGGCTCGATGACCTGGCTGTCGGCTGGCCGCCTCACCGGCCTGGCCGCCGCCTCCAGCTACTATGGCAGCATGGTGCTGGCCAACGCCGCGCTGAAACCCCTGTGCCCGACCATCGTGCACCTGGGCCGCACCGATCCGGGCATCCCGGCCGATGAGGTCGCTGCCGCCATCGCCGAACACCACGCCGATGTGCCGGTCTACATCTATGAAGGGGCCGGTCACGGCTTCAACAACGAGAGCCCGGAACGCTACCATCCCGAGGCCGCCGCCATGGCGCGCAACCGGACGCTTGAGCTGTTCGACAAGGCCTGAGCCGGTGGGTGAAACGGTCCAGCTGGTCAGCGCGAAGGACGGCTTTACCTTCGAGGCCTACCGCGCGCCCACGACTGACGCCAGGCGCGGTGGCCTGGTCATCTGCCATGCCATCTGGGGTGTCACGCCACACCTGCGCGAGCTTGCCGACGGCTATGCCGAGGCGGGTTATGAGACCCTGGTCCCCAGCCTGTTTGATCGTTTCCGGAGGGGGTTCGCCGCGCAGGATACGGACCCCGCGCTGATGGCCCGCCAGAACGGGTTCGCGGAAAAGACGCTGTGGGGTGTTGAGGTCCTCGATGCGGTGCAGGCCGCCATCGACGCCCTGGCCCCGCCCACCTTCCTCATGGGTTTCTGCTACGGCGGCACGGTGGCGTGGCTGGCCGCAGCGCGGTGCACGGGGCTTTCGGCGGTGTCGTCATTCTATGGTGGACAGATCGCGGACTATGTTGAGGACACCCCAAAGGTCCCGACCATCCTGCACCTGGGCAGGACCGACGCGCTGATTCCGCCGGACAGGGTCGAGACCATCCGGGAAGCCACGGACAAACGCGCGAAGGTCGTCCTCGTCGGGGTCGGAAAATCGGGACACATCGGGGAGAAAATCGCAGCGACACTCACCAGCACCGGCACGCCCGCCGTGATGCTGAATGCGCTCAATGCGCTGCATGGCGACCTCGGCATCGTGTGCGATGGCGACGTGGCTCTCATCCTCAGCAACAGCGGCGAGACGGATGAACTCGTGAACGTCTTCCCCGCCCTCGCGCGCCTTGATGTGCGAATCGTCGCGATCACCGGCAACCGCGAGTCCTTCCTTGCGAAAAACGCGCACATCCATCTCGACGCATCCGTCGAGCGCGAAGCCTGCCCGCTCGAACTCGCACCCACCGCGAGCACCACCGCGATGCTCGTCCTCGGCGATGCGCTCGCCATGACGCTGCTCGAGGCCCGCGGCTTCACGCGCGAGGACTTCGCGAAATTCCACCCGAACGGAAAACTCGGCCGCACCCTGCTGCTCACCGTGGATCAAATCATGCGCAGCCCGGATCAGATCGCACGCATCACTCCGACCACTGTCGTGCGGGAGGTGCTCTTTGAAATGGCACGCCGCCGCGCCGGTTGCGCCGTCGCGCTGGCCGAAGACGGCGCGCTCGCCGGCATCTTCACGCAGGGTGACTTCGCGCGGCACCTCGAAAAAAACCCAAACCTCCTGGAACTCCCCGTCACGCCCTTCCTCACGCGAAAGCCCATCACCATCCGATCAGGCGCACTTGCCTACGAAGTCCTCCACATTCTCGAACGTCACCGCATCGACGATCTGGTGGTCGTGGATGCGGCGAACAAACCGGTCGGCATCGTGGACACGCAGGACCTCGCGCGCTTCCGCCTCGTGTAGGAACAATCCGCAGATTGCGCAGATTTTCGCACATTGGAAAATCACCGCCCTGTTCCATCTGCGAAAATCTGC
>JANNEY010000256.1:0-2520 GCA_031379235.1 Opitutaceae bacterium
CGGAAGAGAGACCAGGACGTTTTCGCGAAAGGGATTCGTGGGGGCGTTGCCGGGGATAGCGAATTGATAGGCGCCGTTGCCGAGCGGCACCCACTTGGCCTCGAGCGTGGCGCTGCGGTTGAAGGCGAAGTCGGCGAAGAAGCTGACCTTCGCGTTGAGCTGGTGGTCGATGCGGGCCATCAGCGCTTCCTTGCGCGAAACGTGGGCGAGCGTGCTCTCGTAGCCGCGCCAGACGCTCGGCGCGAAGTCGAGATTGTAGCGGCCGGCGTTCGCGAGGAGGCCGGCATCGCGCGTCGCGGTGGGCGTTGACGCCGACGTGCCGTAGGGGATGGACGTGAGGCGGGAGTTTAGCGGCTGGCCGGTCGACTTGAGTGTCAGCGTGACATTCTGCGCGTTGGCAAAACCGTTCACGGCGGCGTTGTTCAGGACGATGTTCGGCGTGGCCCCGCTGTTGAAGGTTGTCGTGGTGGAGTAGAACGTGGCGGGGCTGTTGGCGACGGCGCGCTTGAAATTCTGCTCCAGAAACGGGCGATCCTTCAGTCGGAGCGGCTTCCCGTCGCTGGCGCTGCCGCTGATCGTGACGTGCGTGCGCGTGCCGAGGGAGAAGCCGTAGATGGCGCTGAGCGTGCGGATGGGCGCGTCGGTATCGAAGGTGTTCTGATACGTGGTGCTGATCTGGCCGCCAGTGTAGTTGCGCTTGAGGATGACGTTGACGACACCACCGACGGCGGAGCCGCCGTAGATGGCGGACGCGCTGCCGGGGAGCACCTCGACGCGGTCGATCGCGGCGAGCGGGATGCCGTTCACGTCGGGCTGAAACGTCGCGCCGCGGTTGGCGAAGTTGGAGGTGCGCATGCCGTTGATCAGAATCAGCGTTTGCGAGGCGCCGAGTCCGCGCAGGTTGATCGAGCTGGTGGAGCCGAGTTGGTTGGTGAGCGCGCTCGGATCGATCTGGGCGTTGGTCTCGACGACGGTGTTTTGCGTGAGGCTGTCGCGGAGGACGTCGTCGAGATCGGTCTTGCCGGAGTTTTCAATCTCTTCGCGCCCGATGATGGTGTAGGCTTGGACGTCGTTTATCCCGCGGGGGATGTCCATGTTGGCATCGGTGAACGGCACGGGCTTCTTGTCGTAGATCTTGAACTCGGACATCACGGTTACGTCGCCTTTGTTGGGGTTCGCCGGGCCGGACGCCGATGGGGCAGTTTGCGCGAGCGCGGGCAGCGCGAGGCCAGCCAAGGCCAGCAGGCTGCGGCAATTGACGGTGGATCGGGTGAGGCCCGAAGTGGGCGTGCCGCGGAAGCGTGGAAGACGGACGAGGCGAGCCGGCGCAGAGAAAACGGACGGGTGCTGGCGGACGGGGCAGAGGGTTTTCATGGGGAAGGGCTGAGCCTAATTGCGCGAGATGGGGCGGAACAGAAACTCCGGCAGAGGGATCGGACGCGGAGAGAGTATGCCCTTTTCGTCCCGCGGAAGCCATGAGACTTCAGGCAAAAAGAATGAGGTTTTTCACCGCCACTCACAGGCGGAGGAAAAAAACGGTGGAGGGAGATGTTGATATTTAGGGCTGATGGAAAATGGTTGTGGCATGCCCCTAACGCAGCGGAAAAAGGCGGCCGTGCGCCGAAGGCAGGTCGCGTTGTTGATTGAGACGTCCAACGCGTATGCCCGCGGACTGCTGCAGGGCGTGGTGCACTACATCCGCGAGCACCGGCCATGGGCTTTTCATTTGATGGAGCAGGGCCGCGGCGACGATCCGCCGGTGTGGCTGGCGAACTGGCACGGCGACGGAATCATCGCGCGTATCGAGACTCCGCGGATTGCGCACGCGGTGCGGCGCGCCGGCCTGCCGACGGTGGACTTGAGCGCCGCGCGCCTCGTGCCGGAGGTTCCGTGGGTGGAAACGGACGACGCTCAGATCGCGCGGCTCGCGGCCGAGCATTTGCTGGAGCGCGGGTTTAAACACTTTGGTTTCTGCGGCGACGCGCGGTTCAACTGGTCGAAGTGGCGGGGAGAACGGTTTCGGGCGCGAATTGAGGAGGCAGCTCCAAGGGTGAATGTTTTCGAGCCGACAGCCGCGGGCGGAGATGTCGCCGCGGAGGCGGCGGCACTGCGGCGTTGGCTGGTGGCGCTGCCCAAGCCGATCGGAATTTTTGCGTGTTACGATATTCGCGGGCAGCAGGTGCTTGATGCGTGTCGTAGCGCGGGCTTGGCGGTGCCGGGCGATGTGGCGGTGATCGGAGTGGATAACGACACGTTGTTGTGCGAACTGGCCTCGCCACCGCTGTCCAGCGTCATCCCCGATGCCCACCGGGCCGGCTACGAGGCGGCGGCGCTGCTGGATCGGCAGATGGCGGGGAAGGTGGTTCGACCGGTGGCGCACCTCATCTCGCCGCTAGGGGTGGCGGCGCGGCAATCGACGGACGTGCTCGCGGTGGACGACCGCGATGTCGCACGGGCGGTGCAGTTCATCCGCGAGCATGCGAGCGAAGGCATCGATGTGAGTGACGTGCTGCGCGTGGT
>JANNEY010000304.1:0-2210 GCA_031379235.1 Opitutaceae bacterium
GTCGCGCGCCACCGTGCGCAGGCTGATGGACGTCGGGCGCTCGGCGTCGGGCAGCTGCTTCAGCGCAAAATAACTCCCCGCCGAGCCGGCCAACGCGATCCCATATTGCACGAGCAGCGCCGTGTAGATCGGCAGCAGCGCAAAGAGCGCAGCGCACGCGAGCAGCGTGCCCACGCCGCTGGTCGCCGACACAAACTGATCGCTCGCAAAATACCGCCCGCGCGCGCCCACGGGCAGGATTGCATAAAACCACGACGTGCTCGACGCCGCCCCCACCGAGCGAAACACGCAGAACAAAAACACGCTCCAGATGAGCGCCTGAATCATCCACGGTTTCTCGCCCCACGAAGGCGCGAGCGCGGCGATCACCACGGGCACGCCAAGAAAAAGGCTCCGTGTCCGCCACCCGCCCAACATCACGGCCTTGAAGCCGTATTTCGGCAGCAGAGCAGTCGAGACGATCTGCAGCGGCGTGAGCACAAACACGAACGAGTAAGCCAGCCCCACTTGAAACGGCGACGCCCCGAGCTGCTCCGCGAAAAGCACCATCGGCGTCCCGATGCCAATCTGCCAGGCCAGCGCGTTAAAGAACGCAAAAATCAACCCTGGCCGGAACGGCGCCAGCTCGGGGTCGGAGCTTTTCGAGGGGAAAAGCGAGGTCATTATCGCGGGAAACCCGAGCCGTGATTACTTCAGTAGTTTCTTCCACCGCGCGAACTGCTTCGCGACCTGCTTGGGCCCGGGCATGCCAGTGCCTTCGCGTTGCGCCAGCGCGCGTTTCAGATCGAAAATTTCCAGCCAATCCGCCGCGAACGCCGGATGGACCTGCCGCACGTCGGCCGTCGAAAGCTTGTTGAGCTGCACGTTTTTCTGCTCGGCGAGCCGCACGACCGTCCCGATGGCGTGATGTGCATCACGGAACGCCACGCCTTTCAGCACGAGGTAGTCGGCGAGATCCGTCGCGAGCAGCGCCGGATCGCGCACGGCGGCGGCGCAACGATCGCGAACCACCTCCATGCCACCGAGCGTGCCGGCGAGCACATCGGCACAAATCGCCGTTTGATCGAAACTGTCGAAGACCGGCGGTTTGTCTTCCTGTAAGTCGCGATTGTAGGTGAGCGGCAGGCCTTTCGTGAGGGTGAGCAGCGTGTGAAGATTGCCCTGCAGGCGCGCCGACTTGCCGCGCAGCAATTCGCACGAGTCGGGATTTTTTTTCTGCGGCATGAGCGATGACCCGGTGCAAAACGCATCGGGCAGCTCGATGAACTTAAACTCCGCACTGCTCCACAAAATCAAATCCTCGGCGATGCGCGACACGTGCACGCCGAACAACGCACACGCACTTGCAAATTCGATGAACAGATCGCGGTCGGCCACGGTGTCCATGGAATTTTGGGTGACTTGCGGCCGGCCCTTGCCATCGACGAAGCCGAGCGCCTGCGCCGTGAACTCGCGATCAATCGGCAGCGTGGTCCCGGCGATGGCGCCGGAGCCAAGCGGACACCAGTTGGCATGCGCCGCGACATCGGCCAAGCGCCGCCGGTCGCGATCGAGCATCTCCAGCCAGGCGAAAAGATGATGCGAGAGCACCACCGGTTGCGCGCGCTGCAAGTGCGTGTAACCCGGAATCAACACGTCGCGATTCGCCGTCGCCACCGCGAGCAAGGCGCGCTCGGCGCCGAGGATCTTTTCGGCCAGGACCGCGCAGGCATGCTTGAAGAAGAGCCGCATGTCCGTCGCGATTTGGTCATTGCGGCTGCGGGCGGTGTGGAGCTTGGCGGCGGCCGGCACGCGCTTCGTGAGCGCCTGCTCGATGTTCATGTGGACATCCTCGAGCTTGGTGTCCCAGGTAAATTTCCCAGCGGCGATATCGGCCAGGATCGCGTCGAGCCCGGCGTGAATGGCGTCGCGCTCAGCCTTGGTGATCAGACCGACATGCGCGAGCATCGCCGAGTGGGCTTTGCTGCCCGCGACGTCAAACGGCGCGAGCCGGCGGTCGAACGAAACAGATTCGCTGAACTGCAGCATCAACTCGGCGGGACCGGCGGTGAACCGGCCGCCCCACGTCACCTGGGAAGGCTTGGCCATAGACCGCAGAGCTGACGCAGCGCCTCCGAATCGCGCAACGCGAATCGTGCGCGCGCCCCGCACAAGGGCGCATCTCAGTTTCTTGCATTGGGTAGGGGCGGGGGGGGGGGGGGGGGGGGGGG
>JANNEY010000313.1:0-7604 GCA_031379235.1 Opitutaceae bacterium
GTGGGCCGTGCGCTCCGCCGCGCGGCAGCTTGTGCAGTCGCCACCCCCTCCGACTTCTCTCGCCACCGCGACCAACCGAAAATTCCGACGAGCACGACTGCCACCACGGCACCGATTCCCCAAGCCTGCCACACGCGGAGCGCACGGCCCACCTTCGCTGGCCGATCCTGTAGGGGCGTGGCTCGACCACGCCCGTCTTCCTGGGCGCGGGTGAGCCGCGCCCCTACGGCGGAATCCGCCGGCGCGAGCAACGTCTTCACTCGCGCGCAAAACGGCCCCGTCGCCTCGTCAGGCGCCTGCCCGCCGTAGCCTTTGCGAAGGCGGGTCCACTGCACGGCCCGAAATTCTTCCGGCACGTGCGCGTCCGCGTCGCGCGTCGCGTCAATCACCACGGGAAGCAGAAAGGGTTTCGCGTCCGCCATCGTGTGCGTGCGCTGCGCCGCGAGTTTCCACTCGAGCCGGAAATAACCTTCGAGTCGCGCCTGCGTCGCCGCCGAGATCACCGGCAGGAAGAGTGCGCACGATGCGATCTGCCCGCGGATTTTCCGATCCCACGCGTCGCCGCCGACGAGCCCGCCCTCCTGGTCGAGCCAGACCTCCACTCCAGCGGCGCGCAGTGCTTCGCAGATGCGTCGCGCCGCCTCCGCGTCCTGCGACGCGTAGGAGAGAAACACGGCTTTGTTTTCCGTGACGTTCATGGCTTGGGCGGCGCCTCCATTTCCAGCCCGGCCTTGCGGAGTCCGTCGACATAATGCTCAACGAGGTCCGGCGGGAACCACTTACCCATCTCGGTGCGCCCGATTCGCGCAAAATCAGGTCGCGAGGCGAGCAACTCCTCCACCACTTTGGCGGCAGCTTCCCGCTGGCCGAGCTGGGCGTAGGGCGCCGCGAGCGACACGTAAGCCCAGTAGTAGCCGGGCATGTTGACCTTGTGCGCGGCCTCCAGCGCGGTCGTGTAGTCGCCTTGGCGGTAGGCATTGTAACCGTCAACAAACCAGAACCAGGTGGGATGATGGGGATTCAGCTCGCGGGCGCGCTTCACCAGCGCGCAGCCGCGCACCCAGTCCCCCGCAAAGGCCAGCAAGCTGCCGAGGAAGGCGATGCCGGTGGCGTCGAGCGGATTGAGCTCGATGCACCGCTCCGCCGCGACGCGGAACGCCCTGAAGTCCCGCGTGAAAAACAGGGACCGCGCGAGGGCGTAGTGAGACAACGCGTTCGTCGGCGTGATCGCGAAGGCGCGTCGGGCGGCCGCAACTGCGCGACCGAGCGGGTCCGGGCGGGGGTTGAAGCAATCGGTGAATTCGGCCGTGTAAACCTCCGCCAACATGGCCCAACAGTCCGCGTGACCCGGCGCCTGCTCGACGGCTCGCTCAAGCAAGCCACGCACCTCGGCATGCTCCGCATGCGTGTAGCGCTCGTGAAATCCGAATCCCCGCAGCAACGCCTCGTGGGGCGTCAGCTGCAGGGGATCCCGGCTGCGCGCAATCTCGATCATGCTGTGCACGAGCACGCCGGTTTGGTCGGCGACCGTGGCGGCGATCCGCGGAACCAAATCGTCCTGCAGGTCGAAGACCGCTTCCGGACTGTAGGGGCGATCGTAGTTCTCCGCCCACAGGTGGGCGCCGGAAATTGCATCCACCAACTGCACCGCGACCCGCAGCTTCGCACCCGACTGGCGCAGGCTGCCCTCGATAACGTAGCGCGCACCGAGTTCGCGGCCGGCGGTGCGGATGTCGGCCGCTTCCTGGGCAAAGCGGACGGTGGAGCTGTTCGCGATCACGCGCAGGTAGGAAAAACGGGACAAGCCCGTCACGACGCCCTCAGTGATTCCTTCGGCCAGGGCCGCGACGTCGCCATCGGCGCCACGATGCTTGAACGGCAACACCGCGATCCAGAAATTGTCATCCCGCGCTCGCGGCGACGGCGCTTGAGCGGACGTCAAACCTGGACGCGAGCCGCCCGTTACCTCGGCGCCACCGGACAGAAGGCGTTGCACGCGTTCGCCAAACGCCGCCGGGGTTTCACCACCGGGCAGCTTGGTCCATTGCACGGCCCGGAACTCTTCCGGCACGAGCGCCTCGGCGTCGTGCGTGGCGTCGATCACGATGGGCAGCAGAAACGGCGTGCCGTCGGCCAACGCGTGAGTGCGCTGCGCCGCGAGCTTCCACTCGATCCGGAAATAGCCTTCCCGCCGCGCCTGCGTGCTGGCCGAGATCACCGGCGCGAACAGCGCGCACGATCTAATTTGGTCCCGGATTTTCTTGTCCCACGCGTCGCCGCCGGTGAGCTCGCTCTGATCGAGCCACACCTCGACCCCCGCCGCGCGCAGCGCCTCGGCGATGCGCTTCGCCGCCTCCGCGTCCTGTGAGGCATAGGAAAGAAATACAGCTTGGGTTGCGTCGCTCATCGTCAGTCCCGCGGCGCGGCTTTCGCGAGGGCGGCCTTGAAACGCGGGTCGTCGCGCAGCGGGGCCCACCACGGTTCGAGGCGGAGTTCGTTGGCGATCAGATGACTCGGGACGCTCAGCGCCTGGTCGAGCAACTTCAGTGCGCGGTCGCGATCACCGAGTGCGAGGTGAATCCGCGCGGCTGCGTCGAGTGCGAGCGGACCATCACTCGCATCGCGCTTTACGGGCGTCAACTCCAGCGCACGGTCCGAGAGCTGCCGCGCCTCGTCGGGCTGTCCCGCATAGACGCTTAACATCGCCAGCCGCGCGACCCTTCGCCATTCAAGCCGGTGGTGCGTTGCTTCCGCCGTCGTTCCAGCAATCGCGGCCAGCGCACGGACGCGCGCCTTCTCGTGTTCGCCGACGGCATTAAGGGCAAATAAGTAGCGGTCTAGGTCTAGATCGGAGGCTCGCGACACGCGCCGATCAGGCACCGCATCGCCGATCGTAATGGCCTCGCCAAGACGCCCATCCTCAATCGCCTCTTGAAACTGCCTGGTCTGCGGATTCGACGCCTCCCCGCCCGGTGTCCCGGGGGGGATCGCAGCGCCGGGGGGAATCGCAGCGAGCGCAGATCGAAACCGCACCTGATCGCCGTCCCGCGCAAAACGGGCCCGCGCCTTGAAAAGAAGCAGCGCGCCGTTCGCCGGATCGGTTGCCAGCGCGCGTTCCGTGGCCTGTTCCGCCCGCGCGTAGTAACGTTGCGCGAGGAGGCACGACACCCACGTATCGGAAATATCCGGGTTGCGCGGGTTGATGGCAAATGCTCGCTCGCAGTTGCCCGTCGCTTCCGCCCAACGGCCCTGCCGGCGTTGCGTGGCCGCGAGAAATAAGAGGGCTTCTGCGTCTCCTGGCATTCCCGCGAGGGCGATGGCAAATTCCTCCGTGGCGCGCGCGTAGTCGAGGGACCCGACATAATGGTAATACCCGAGGGCGAGGTGCGCGACCGGCAGCGCCGGATCGAGGCGCAAGGCCGCGTCGACCGCCGCCTTGGCCTTCGCCAGCCGCGCCGGCGTGGGATCGAGATTCGCGAACCAATAGAGATACGAGTGGACCTGGCTCAGTTCGGCGTAGGCGGCGGCGAAGCTCCGATCGAGCGCGATGGCCTGTTCGAGGGGCGATATTACGATTTCCTCGAATTTGGCGGTGTTACCTAATCCCTGACGACCTATCTCCCGCCAGCGCCGCGCGCGGAGGTAAAGATCGTAGGCGGCGGGGTTGCTCGTGAGTTTCTTGGCGAGAGCGAGCTTCAGCTCGGGCGAAAGCGTGGCGGCGAGCGCCTGCGCGATCCGCGCCGAGATGTCGGCCTGGGCCTGGAAAACGTCCGTCACGGCCTTGAGGTTGATGGTGTCTTCCCAGCGCGGCTGGTCGGTCGCGGCGTCGATCAACTTCACCTTGATGCGCACGCTGCCGCCCGATCGGCTCACGGTGCCTTCGAGGACATTGGCCACGCCGAGCTCGGCGGCGATCTGCCGGAGCGTGAGGCCGCGCTTCGCGGAATCGCGGTAGACGAGCACGGAGGTGCGCGAGATGACCTTGAGGTCACCGACCTTCGCGAGCGCGGTGAGCAGCTCGTCGTGCATGCCGTCCGCGAAGAATTCGTTTTCCTTGTCGGTGCTGAGATTGGCGAAGGGGAGGACGGCGAGGGATTTGGCGGTGGCGGCTGGCAGGCGCGTGCTCGCATTCGCATTCGGCGACTCGTCCTTTCGCAGGACGAGAAACGCCGCGACCACGGCAACCATCGCAAGCGTCGCCGCCACCCATGCCACCGCAGGGACGCGGCGTCCCGCCGTCGGGACGCGATCCTGTAGGGGCGTGCCTTGTGCGCGCCCGTCTTCTTGGGTGTGGACGAGCCGCGCCCCTACGTGTAAGTCGTCCGGCGCGAGCAATTTTTTCACCCGTTCGACAAACTGCGGCGTGGCCGCGCCCTCGGGCAGGCGCGTCCACTGCACGGCGGTGAAGGCATCGGGCACGAGCGCGCCGCGCTCGCCCGTGGCATCGACGCTCACCGGCACGATGAACGGCACGCCCTTGGCCATGAGGTGCGAGCGGTCCTCCGCGAGCTTCCACTCCAGCCGGAAATAACCCTCCTTCCGCGCCTGCGTGTTCGCCGAGATGATCGGCATGAACAGCGCGCACGACGCGATCTGCTCCCGAATTTTACGGTCCCAGGTATCGCCGCCCACCAGCCCGCCCTCCTGATCGAGCCACACCTCAACCTCCGCGGCGCGCAACGCCGCACAGATGCGCAATGCCGCAGCCACGTCTTGCGACGCGTAGCTCAGGAAGACGGCTTGGCCCGGGTCGCTCATTTCGATTTGGCATCGCCTGCCGCCTTCGACCGTTCCGCGTCCCCCACTGGCTGTGTCGCACGCATCCGCGCCACCGTTTCGCGCGCGACCTTGTATTCCGCGGTGCGGCCGAGCTTGGCCATGAGTTGTTCAAAACGCGGGTCGACGCGAAAGGGGTCCCACATCTGATCAAACATGAGACTCACCATCACCATGACCGCGGTGCGCTCGAGAAACGGCAGGGCCTCGTCGAACCGGCCCACGCTCCCCAAGATGAATCCGCGTTGGAAGCTATTCGCCGGAAGTCGCGCAAGCAGAGGAGCGGTATGGCCCCGCGCTTCCTCGCCGGAGCCGGTCTGGCAGAGCACCCAAAGGGCGAGGCTGTCCGCCCAGAAGCGTGGCGCGAGTTCGGGTCGCCGCAGGATGTCACGCGCGACTTCGGCGGCTTCGGCGTTACGACCGAGCGCCAGGAGGATTCTCGCCTGCTCGCCGCGCAGGGGAATGTAGGTGTCCTTCCGCAACGCGGCGGCACGCTCGGTCACCTTCCAGGCGTCCTCGTAACGGTAAATCTGAGCCAGGGTCTGCGCGTAGAAGATCAGATTGATGAAGAGATGGGGATCGAGCTGGCTCGTCTTGTCGTTTTCCATGGCGGCCAGATCCGCCCGGCCCTGCTGATAGCGAACACCCGCCAGCCACGCATGGGCGAGGGCGGAATTGGGATTGAGCGCGATGGCCTTGAGTTGCTCCTGTTCCGACTACGCCAGCCGGTTTTCGAGCATCAGGGCAAATCCGAGCGCTGAGTGGGCGTCTGCTTGGGTAGGATCGAGTTCGATCGCCCCTTGAGCCGCGCGCCGTGCGCGGCGGAGGTCGGGTGCGATATCGTCGAAGCCGGGCAAGCCCTCCATGCCGCTAAAATTGGCGCGAATCACATAGACTCCGGCCAGTCCCGCCTGCGCCTCCGCCAGCTCCCGATCGATCTTCAGGGCGGCGGTAAACGCGGCCTCGGCGCGCGTGAAACTCTCGGGGTCCCGGCGGTTGAAAAAATAGCGGCCTTCGAGCAGCAGCCGATACGCCTCGGGATCGACGGTGCGCGCCTTCCGCATCGCCGTGCCCAGGGTGAGCCGCAGGTTCTGCGCGATGAGGCCAGCAATCTTGTCCTGCAGCGCGAACACATCCTTCAGCTCCTCCCGAAAATCGTCCGCCCACACCGTCTTGCTATCAGCCGCATTAAGCAGCCGCGCCGAGATGCGGAGCTGGGTGCCCGCCTTGCGCACGCTGCCTTCGACGACGTAGGCCACGCCGAGCTGCCGCGCGATTTCCGGGATGGGAGTGTCCTTGCCCTTGAAGAAAAACGACGACGTGCGCGCGGTGACTTTCAACCCGGGGACTTTCGCCAACACGTTGAGCAATTCTTCGCTGATACCATCGGAGAAATAATCCGCGCCCTTGTCGTCGCTGAGGTTGGTAAACGCTAGCACCGCGACGGATTTCGCGACTTCGGCAGGCGGGGACGAGGGCGATGAGCGGGCCGCATTGTCCGTGGTTTGCGACGCGCTCCGCCGCGCGGCAGGATCGTCCTTGCGGGTGAGCGCCACGCCGGCGACGACGAGCAACAGCACGGCGAGGCCGGCGGCGACCGCGAAGCGGGAGCGCCCCGGAGGGCGGGGCGCGGCTTGCCCGCGCTTGTCTTCCTGGGTGTGGACGAGCCGCGCCCCTACGCGTGAATCGTCCGGCGCGAGCAACTTTTTCACCCGCTCGACAAACTGCGGCGTGGCCGCGCCCTCGGGCAGACGCGTCCACTGCACGGCGGTAAACGCATCGGGCACGAGCGCGCCGCGTTCGCCCGTGGCATCGATGCTCACCGGCACGATGAACGGCACGCCCTTGGCCATGAGGTGCGAGCGGTCCTCCGCGAGTTTCCACTCCAGCCGGAAATAGCCCTCCTTCCGCGCCTGCGTGTTCGCCGAGATGATCGGCACGAACA
Source organism: Opitutaceae bacterium (assembly GCA_031379235.1). Classification (GTDB taxonomy): domain Bacteria; phylum Verrucomicrobiota; class Verrucomicrobiia; order Opitutales; family Opitutaceae; genus ER46. Next base: position 6,722 of record JANNEY010000313.1, read on the forward strand.
GCGCGCACGACGCGATCTGCTCCCGGATTTTACGGTCCCAGGCATCGCCGCCCACCAGCCCGCCCTCCTGATCGAGCCACACCTCAACCTCCGCGGCGCGCAACGCCGCACAGATGCGCAATGCCGCAGCCACGTCTTGCGACGCGTAGCTCAGGAAGACGGCTTTAGGCGATGAGGGAGCGTCGGGCACGAAGCAGGCGGAAAGGAAACGCAAACGTGGCAATGGCCCCTCGGCGAGACGAGGAGAAACACGTCCCTCTGCGCGCCCCTACTTGCGCGGCGGCTCAGTGCACTGCGGCTGTGCGCCGGCGGGCAGCGGCGGGATGCCGCCCTCGCCCGCTTTCGGCAGCGTGCCTTGCAGTTCCTGCCGCCAGTGCGCGACGTCGCCACCCGGGCAATAAACATAGATCATGTGCATCGGCTCGTCGCCGGTGTTGGTGAGCTGGTGAAACAGCGTCGGCGGCATGAAGACCGCCTGCCCCGCCTTGATCGGGCTGCGCTCGGTGCCGACGCAGATTTCGCCCTCGCCCTGCACGATGAAGTAAACCTCCTCCTGCTCCTGATTGTGCCACGGCACCTGGCCGCCCTTGGGTTCGAGGATGGAGTAACCCATTGAAAATCCCTTGGCGGCAATCGGCTGGCCGAGCTGGCCGACGAGGCCACGGCCCCAACGACGCGCGGGAAAAGTGCCACCAGGAAGCTTGGCGAGATCAGCAATAATCATAGGCCCCAGCACTACCCCGCGTTCGCCGCGCGCGGCGACAAAAATTTACCGCAGCGCTTCTGTTTACGACCACTGACAAGCCGCACCCAAAGAAAAACCCCAGGCAATTTACCCCGGATTAAACCGATATCGCGGATGGTCGGATGTTTTAATGCCACA
>JANNEY010000328.1:0-3891 GCA_031379235.1 Opitutaceae bacterium
GCTCTCGCCTTGGAGGCGCTGGACTTCCAGCACCTGCCGCTCGGCTTCCGCCTCGGCGCGTGTGGGGGAGTTTTTACGAACGCGCTTCCCGTCTAACCAACCGGAAACGCGGAAAACGACATCCCCGGAGGGATTCGTGAACTGTGAGACGACGAACGAACTATTTGGATTCATGCCTGATTTGCCACGTCAACTGGCAAATCGGTCGTTGGGCTTCTCTCCTCAGAGGAGAAAAATGGCGGAGAGGGAGGGATTCGAACCCCCGGGACCTTGCGGCCCAGCGGTTTTCAAGACCGCCGCGATAGACCACTCTGCCACCTCTCCTTGTTAGATATATTACCTTAAAAGATTCACTTATGTAACTATCTGAAATCTGTTAATTTTTCAGAAACCAACGCTTAGGCCCTGTTTTCTTGGTGTTATTTGGTGTTATTCCTAGCAACGCCGAGATACTTGGTGCACTGCCGACGAAGAAACTTGGGACAGGCATTTCTGTTCGGCAAGCTTGGTTTGGTTACCGGCGCCCGGGTGATTTCACGGGATTCCGGTTTGGCCTCATGAGGGAGGGCGGGAGAGCATGGGAAACACCTGGCGCATTTGTTACCCACAGAGGCGGGGATACGCCACCCGTTATCGCTTGCGGCGTTCGTCCGCATCCAGCGGTTCGATCCGAATTTCACGCACGAGCGCTCGATTAGCCGGCATGAGAAATTCCCCGGAAAAATCGGTCGTGGCCACCATGACCACCCGCGCCTGCGCCTCGGCCACCGCCTGATAAATCTCGGCGAGATTTCTGCCGGCGATCATCACGCGATGGGGCACGAAGGACAATTCAACCGCGGTTGCGTCGTTCTTCATCTCCAGCTTAATCAGCGAGGAATACGATAGCGCCACCTGCTCCCGGGCTGACTGCATTCGCAAAAATACCGCCGACCGACCGCGCCGCGGGAATTGATCGCTGCTTTCGGCCCGAGCCGTCGCACGGCGGCCCGGAAACTGACACGGCTGCGGGCCAACGGCATTTGTGCGGTGATCGGCAGCACCTGGGGCGCGCGTTACCAACTGCGCGCCGATCACAGCGGCAATTGAAATTGCCGTCGGGACGAAGGCGGTGATTTATCTACTGCCAACATAATGTTTGAAATAGCCAGAATTGGCGTTCAACTACCATAATGTTATCATTAAAAACCGAGATGGAGGTAGCCTTGGAATTGGCTGCCAGAGTGCGAACGACGCGGCTCCAACTGGGCTGGTCGCAGGACGAACTCGCGCGCCGGGCCGGACTGAGACCGTCTACCTACCGCTTGTTCGAGCAAACTGGCCGGATCGCACTGATCCGTTTGCTGCGCGTGCTCTCGGTCTTGGATCACTTGCGGGACATCGACCAAGTGTGTGCGCTCCCCGATGCGCCGCGTTCCCTTGATGAACTGATGGTGCCCAAGCGGCAGCGTGGACGAAGGGTCAAACATGCTTAACGTCGCCTATCACGGACAGCCGGTCGGTCGCTTGGTCGAAAGCAGTGGCCGGATTTTTTTCGAATACGATCCCCATTGGCTCGCTCAGGGGCATGACCTGTCGCCGTTGCATTTGCCGCGGAAGGCGGGGGTGCAGTATTACCACGCCAAGAGTTTCGACGGCCTGCCGGGGCTGTTTCACGATTCGCTCCCGGATTCGTGGGGAGCGAAACTCATGGAGATGCGTTTTGCGGAGAAAGGCATCAAGCCGAACAAGGTCACGCCGTTGATGCGACTCGCGTATTTCGGCCAGCGCGGGATGGGGGCGTTGACGTATGAGCCGGCGTGGCCGGAGCCTGGGTTGCCACCTAAACTCCAGCAGACCAAACTTGTCGTGCTGGAGCGCGAAGCCCGCGCGGTGGTAGCCGGATGGGCCGGCAAGGTGCTCGCCCATCTGGTCGAAGCAGGCGGGACCGCCGGTGGCGCTTATCCGAAAGTCGTGGTCGCGGTTAATGATCGCGTGCCCGACGAAGTGCTCTACGGCGGCGGTGAATATCCGGCCGGGTATACGCCGTGGCTCGTGAAGTTTGACCTGAGCGCCCACAATACGATCGGGCCGATGGAGCATGCCTACGCAGCGATGGCCCGTGCCGCGGGCATCGCGATGCCGGAAACGCGGCTGTTTTCGGTGCCCGATCAGGCGGGCTACGTGCGCCGGCATTTCGGGGTCAAGCGGTTCGACCGCGACGGCGGCGAGCGCATCCATGTGCACTCCTTCGCCGGCGTTGCCCACAAGGACCCCGACAAATGCGACTATCGCGATCTCCTGCTCGTCGCGAAGGCCCTGACTCGCGACATGACTCAGGTGCTGGAGGGCGTCCGGCGCATGATCTTCAATGTTGTGGCCAGCAATCGCGACGACCACGGGAAGAACCATGCCTTCGTTTACCGGCGGGGCGAGTGGGCGTTTTCGCCCGCGTTCGACTTGGTGTTCCTGTCGCCGAGCGTGCAGTCGATGCGGGGCATGGGAATCGGCGGGGAATGGCGTGCGCCGACCGTGGCGCAGGTTTCTGCGGTGGCACAGGACGCGGGGGCGGACGCGAAGGCCATCCAGTCCATCACGGATCAAGTCGCGGTGGCCGTTCAACGCTGGCCGCATTTCGCGGCTGAGGCCGCCGTGCCGGCGGAGGAGATTGAGCGCGTCAGCCACGTGCTCGCCGCCCAACGCGAATCCCTTTTGACGCGAAATGTAGTCGCCACCGCCCCATCGGTGGCGACCCGCCCGGCCGGATCGCGCGGCTCCCGCCAATCGCGGGGGATTTCTCCGGGCTGATGGGCCACCGTTTGGCCACGGGGCTTGGTCCATGCTACGGGTCGTCGCTGCGTTCTCACGAGCGCGGTTCCATTTGAAACGCACTCTGCTTACGCGTTGGTCGATGCCTTACGCTCGATTTCACCGAACCACCTCCGTTGTTCGCGCCGGAGAAAAAGAAGTGCCGGTTGGCCTTGTCGCGGGTCCACTGAAAACCGGCGAACGCGAGCACGATTTGCCACCCGTCGGCGACAATCTTTCCGTCCGGATCGCGGACGAAGCGCCGATGATCGGCGTAGTAAGAGATTAGGCTGGAGAGGGCGCAAACGGCGCCTCCGGCAACGAGGCTCCAAGGGGACGGCAGGCGGTTAGCGCCGAACAATCCAGCGACCGAAATCACGACTGCCAGGAGCAGCGCCAAAAGCGCGCGCAAGCCGGGTTCGTTGTAGCGCAGATTCCGGGAAATGAGCGGATAGTCGACCGTGTTTGGTCGAAATCGTGACCGCGTTTCAATCTACTTTGCACGCACCAGATTTCGGGGCCTCTTGCCGAGCCACCTTTCTTGTTATTCGCCTGTCCAGACGCGGGTCAGGAGGTGTAGTGAAAACCGCTGTGGTTTTCATAGCCTTCAGGTGCGCTGGCCAAACCCGTGATCACCTTCACAGCGCCGACAACAAGAGCGAGTGCGACGAAGGAGCTGAAGAGGAAGATTGCGGTGGTCATGAGGGGAACCTGCGAGAATGAAGTCATCGCGCCGAGCACGACTCGAACCTTGAGCCTCCTTTACCGGAATTTCAAATCCACGACCAGTGGAGGCGCAGCGCCGGTTCTCATCCCGGCAACGAAGCTGCGCGCGCACGTGTAAGATTGTCCAACATGAGTGCTGAATTTCATTCGCCACAGCCCGGGACGGCTAAGCCTCAAAGAGGCACCGCTCTGCAGTCTACGTTACAATTTCGTGTGCCACGTCCTTGCCACGAACGCCTCACGAAATCGACGTGGTGAGCGTCCTTTTGCTAAATTCTACGGGACCGTCGGGCGTCGGTGTTTTTCAGACGAAGCGATGCGCGGCTGCACGCCCTGTCGGACGCCAACCCGCGGTATGGCTTCCGGCGGATCACCGCG
>JANNEY010000345.1:0-10007 GCA_031379235.1 Opitutaceae bacterium
GATCGATAATTTTCACACCGGCTACAACCTCGACAGCATCAAACGTTACATCGACAGCACGGGAGACGATTCTTTCACTCCGCACCTCGAAAAGGGGTATGCTTATTTCAAGGCTACGTTTTTTGAACCGTCAGGTCGCCCCAAGTATTATCACAACAAGGCCTATCCGATCGACATTCAGTGCGCGGCGCAGGCCATCGATACGTTTTGTCTTTTCTCGGAATACGACCCCGATGCGTTGCCGATGGCTCAAAAGGTAGCCACATGGACCATTGCGAACATGCAAGCACGCGATGGTCACTTCTGCTACCGACAATATCCGCTGCTCACCGCCCGCACACCCTACTTTCATTGGGGCCAGGCCACGATGTTCAAAGCCCTGTCGCACTTGCTCGCGAAGCTTGATGCCGCGGAGGGCCGCCACAACGTGAGCACTGCAACACCGTCTCCCAAAGCGATTCTGGCATGAACCCAGTGAGTCTCCGCTACGTTTTGGTGACGCCGGCGCGCAACGAGGAGGCCTTCATCGAGGCCACGATCCAATCCGTCGTGGCGCAAACGGTGCGTCCCGAGCGCTGGGTGATTGTGAGCGATGGCTCAAGCGATGGCACCGACGCGATCGTCAAACGTTACTGCACGCAGCACGCGTGGATCGAATTGCTGCGCATGCCCGAGCGTCGCGATCGGCAGTTCGCCGCCAAGGCGAATTGTTTCGCCGCAGGCTTTGCCCGCCTTCAATCAGTCGAATTCGATCTCGTCGGCAACCTCGATGCCGACATCACCATGGGGCCCGACTACTACGAATTTCTGCTCGCGCGATTCGCGGAGCGCCCACGCCTCGGTGTGGCCGGAACGCCATTCGTGGAAGACGCCGCACAACCCGATGCCCACAGCTACGCCCACGGCGCAGCCAACCTGACCCATGTTTCCGGTGCCTGCCAGATTTTCAGAAAGCAGTGCTTTGCCGAAGTCGGGGGCTACGTCCCGATCAAGGGCGGCGCGATTGACTGGATTGCCGTCACGACCGCACGCATGAAGCGCTGGGAGACGCGCACCTTCCTCGAACGCGTCTGCTTCCATCATCGCAAGATCGGCACCGGCAACCACAGCCCGCTCATGGCGAGGTTCCATTACGGCCGCAAAGCCTACTATGTCGGCGGCCATCCGGTGTGGGAGACCTTGCGCGGGATTTTCCAATTCAGGGAGTCACCGTTTCTGATTGGATCGCTGTATTTCGTCACCGGTTATTGGTGGGCCTGCATCACTCGGATGCACCGACCAGTTTCGCGCGAGTTGATGGCGTTCCATCGCGGGGAACAAATGACGCGGCTCCGCCAACTCCTCCGCCTGGAGAAGAAGCCCGTTCATCGGAACACTCCCGCTGCCGTTACCAATAACGGCGCCTAGCGCCCAACATGCCGCCAGCTTTGTCTCAAAAATCCGTGTCAACGCCCGCTGGTCAGCGACCACACATCAGCGTGTGCATTTGCACCTACAAACGCCCCGAGCTGCTGCGGCGCCTGCTCGAATCGCTGGAAAGACAAAAAATCGGCGAGGCGCTGACGTTCTCGATTGTGATCGCGGACAACGATGCCGCCCGTTCCGCTGAAAGCCTCGTCGCCGAGTTCGCGGCCAGATCGGCCGGCCTTTTCACTTACTGCTGCGAGCCAACCCAGAACATCGCGCTGGTCAGAAATCGCGCGATTGAGAATTCCCGCGGGGAATTCATCGCCTTCATCGACGACGATGAGTTCCCCGTGGAGGAATGGCTCACGCATCTCCTCGCCAGTTGCGAAAAATATTCGGCAGCAGGCGTGCTTGGGCCGGTGCGCCCCCATTTTGCTGCGACACCTCCCGACTGGCTCATCAAGGGTCGCTTCTGCGAGCGGCCCGAATTTCCGACGGGAACTCCGCTGATTTGGTCGCAGTGCCGCACGGGAAACGTCCTTTTTCGCCGCTCAATTCTTCCCGCTGGAATCACTCCTTTTCGCGCTCAATTTGGCACCGGCGGTGAAGACGTGGATTTTTTTCAACGCATGACGGCAGTCGGGGCAAGGTTTGTGTGGTGCAACGAAGCCATCGCCTATGAAACCGTGCCGCCCTCGCGCTGGACCCGCAAATACGCCCTGCAACGCGCCCTGCTCCGCGGTAAAAACAGCCTCAAGATTTCCGAGGGCCGGATCGTGTTGTTGGCGAAGTCGATCATCGCTGTTCCGATCTACACCATCATTCTTCCGTTCTCATTGCTCGCCGGCCATCATCGCTTCATGAAACTTTCCATCAGGTGCTGTGACCACGTTGGCCGCCTGCTCGCCGCAGTGGGCCTTCACCCGATGGAAACAAGACCAATGTAAGCACCCAGGCCACGCATCCGACTCCGCTCGCAGCACCCAATCCATGACCAGTTCCACCAACATCGACCCCAAGGGCGCGCTCCGCCGCGCCAGCACGCTCGAGGTGGAGGGTCGCCATATTGTTTGCAGCTCTGGCTGGCTCCGAACCGCATCGATTTTCGATGAGGTGTGGCTCGATCTCCCTCCCGTTTCCAATCCGTTTGCCCTTGTTGAGCAGGCTCGCACGCACGGATTGGGTGCGGATCTGTTCACCTTCGCTCAATCCCTGCCCAGCGAAACGGTTGATTATCCCGACCTCCATCTGGAGCACGATAATTTGGCTGTCGGCTGCACCACGAATTTCCAAGCGTGGTGGGATGCGCTGCCACAGGAATCGCGCAAAAACGTCCGCAAATCACAAAAGCGCGGGGTCTCAGTGCGACCCGTTGAATTCGACGCCGAGCTCGTCGCCGGCATCAAGGCAATCTACGATGAGGCTCCGGTGCGCCAAGGCCGTCGCTTCTGGCACTACGGAAAGGATCTCGAGAAAGTTCGCGCGGAAAACTCCAGCTATCTCGAGCGAGGTCGCTTCATCGGAGCCTTTCTCGAAGGCCGGCTCATCGGCTTTCTCAAGATGGTTTATTGCGGCCGCTCGGCGCGGATCATGCAGATCCTTTCCCGCAATGATCAATACGAGAAGCACCCCACGAATGCGCTGCTGACCGCAGCCATGGAGCTGTGTGCAAAACAGTCCATCGACCATCTGATCTATGGTCAGTATGTTTACGGCAAAAAGCGCAACAGCAGCGTCACTGAATTCAAACGCCGCAACGGCTTCAAAGAGGTCCTGCTCCCGCGCTACTACATTCCGTTAACCGCCAAAGGCCGGATCGCCCTGGCCACGGGCCTGCATCGCGGCGTTGCGGCCAATCTTCCCGAGCCCGTCACGAACTTTCTCCTCGACTCGCGCGCCTTCGTTTACGACAAGGTCGCGCCTAACTTTCGGAGTGTGCGGTCAGCATTAGTGTCTCCTCAGTCCGCCACATGAATACCTTTCGCCGGTGTAGCTCAACGTTAGAGCGGTTGACTAGTTTTCAGCAGATGGAGTGTTCAATTCCTCCCGCCGGCTCCAGTTTCCAGTTCACTTCGACAAGCTGGTGCCATCGCGCCGCGTCGAAGGGATTAAGCCTACTTCACAGGTAGCCAACGATCCCATGGCTGGAATCGCAGGCATCCTTGGCGCTCGCACACAAAATCCTGCTTCAAAGGTCGAAGTCGGCTTGATGTCGCGGGCCCTGCAAAGCGCCATCGATGAGACGTCGTCCGTTTCGGACTCCGCCAATGAGCGGCTTCGTTCTCACGCTACTTGGGTGCAGCGGAAACCCGAAGCCCAATGCGCGGGATGGAACGCCGCTGGCAGCATCCTGCTTGTTTTCAATGGGCGCGATTTCGACCTCGAGGAAAAAGCGCGCGGGCTACGGGCGCGCGGCCACGTGTTCCAAACGGATGCGGAATGCCTGGTCCGTTGCTACGAAGAAGAAGGCGAAGCCTTTGTCTCCCGACTGAATGGTCGGTTTCATGGCGTGATTTTAGACCAGCGCACCGGCAAGACGCTTCTCTTCAACGATCGATTTGGAGCCGGGCGACTCTATGTGCACTTCGCCGCGGACGGCCTGTATTTCGCATCTGAGGCGAAAGCGCTTTTGGCGGCGTTTCCCGCGTTACGCCGAATCGATCCGCGGGGACTGGGAGAATACTTCTCCGTCGGATGCGTGCTGCAAAATCGATCGCTCTTCACCGATATCACTCTCCTCCCCGGTGGCTCGATTTGGAGCATTTATCCCGATGGCCGGATCGAAAAAAAGCAGTATTTCAACCCGCGGGCGTGGGAGGAGCAGCCGCCACTGAGTCCGGAAGAATATTGTGATCGGCTCACCGCGACGTTTGCTCAGATTGTTCCCCGTTATCACCGGGAGACTGGCTCAGTCGCGATGTCGATGACCGGTGGTCTCGATAGTCGAATGATCCTCGCTTGGGCCAAGGCTGAGCCTGGGCAGCTCCCCTGCTACACCTTCGGCGGCCCCTACCGCGATTGCGCCGACGTGAAAATCGCCCGCAAGCTGGCAGCCTTGGCCAAGCAACCGCATCATACCATTCCCATCGGCAAGGACTTCTTTACAGAGTTCTCCGCGCTCGCCGAGCGCACCGTCTATCTGAGCGACGGCACGATGGACGTCTCCGGCGCAGTCGAACTTTACGCCAATCGCTTTGCGCGGGAGATTGCCCCAAATCGTCTTACTGGCAACTATGGTTCGGAAATCTTACGGTCGAATGTCGCGTTTCGACCGCGCAAGCTGGATACCTCGTTGTTCACTCCCGAATTTCGCCCCCAACTCACCGCCGCGGCTGAAACCTACGCTTCAGAAGCGACTGGGCATCGTCTCTCCTTCATCGCGTTCAAGCAGGTTCCCTGGCACCACCACGCCCGCCTTTCGATCGAGGCGGCCGTGCTTGAGCCCCGCTCACCGTTCCTCGACAACGCCATCGTGGCACTCGCCTATCGGGCCCCAAGTTCACTCACTTTTAGTCCAACTCCAGCGCTCGAAACCACAGCCCGTGGCAACCCTGCTTTCGCCGCTGTTGCCACCGACCGCGCTCTGCGTTTGAAACCTATTCCCGTGCTGGATTCGCTCTCCCACCGCTGGCAGGAATTCATGGCAAAGGCCGAATATGCCTACGACTACGGCATGCCAACCTGGCTCGCCCGTTTCGACCGGATGACCAAGCCACTCCACCTCGAGCGTTTTTTTCTCGGCCATCATAAATTCTATCATTTCCGGATCTGGTATCGCGACCAACTGGCCTCGGCACTCCAGTCTCGCTCGTATCACCTCCACCGATTGCCCGCCTGCTACGCTCAGGGAGCAACCAAGCGCATCGTGAGCGCGCATACTTCCGGCCGGGAGAATCACACGCTTGATCTGCACAGGCTTCAAACCTTGGAGTCCATCGACCGACTCTTGCTCCAATCGCCATGCCTCAACTGATTTTACTCAGTTACCTGCTGTTCGCCTTCTGGCTCATCCGACGGGACATCGCTTCCCGCCCGGATGTGTCTTCGGCAGTTTGGATTCCAACCCTATGGCTCGCGGTGATCGCCTCCCGTCCGCTGACCATGTGGTTGGGGTTCGGAGGCAGCGGGGATACTTTGGAGGGAAGCCCGCTCGATCGCGCTTTTTACCTGTTGATGGAGGTGATGGCCCTGGTGGTCATTTTGCGCCGTGGACTAAACCTTGGCGACCTCGTCGCCCGCAACTGGCCGCTGGCGTTGTTCTATGGATTTTTGTTCATCAGCGTCATCTGGGCCAATTCACCGTTCTCCTCGTTCAAGCGCTGGACCAAGGAAGTCGGAAACATCCTCCTGGTCTTGGTGATGCTGACCGAAGCGAATCCCATGTCGGCAATCCGCGCGGTCTTTGTGCGATGCGCATATGTTCTGATTCCCGTTTCGATCATTCTCATCCGCTATTTCCCCGACATCGGGCGCCGCTACAATATTCACTCCGGTGAAATGGAGTCCATCGGCGTCACCAATCAAAAAAATTCACTCGGCACGATGATTTTGGCGTGCGGACTGATTTTCCTCTGGGACTGGCTGGAACGCTCCCGCGCCGAGCATGGAAAGCGCTCCCTGTTAGATCGAGTTTTTCCGGTGATACTCGGTTTCATTGCGGTCTGGCTGCTTTTTCTCTGCGACAGCAAGACATCGATACTGTCGCTCATCGCGGGCTGCTTGATCCTCCTGTCGATCCGCATGCCCCTCTTGCGCCAACGTCTCAGTTCCTACGGAACCTACTCGCTGGTGGCTGTGACAGTGTTCTTCGTGGTTGATCGAGAAATCGGAATCACGGAGGTAATCGTCAAGAGTCTCGGACGAGACATGACCTTTACCGGCAGAACCGACGTCTGGCGCGAACTGCTCGGTGTCGGGACCGATCGAATCTTCGGCACGGGCTACATGAGTTTTTGGGATGACGCAAAATTCCAAGCGAAGCTTCCATACTGGGTGGGCGCGTCTGCGCACAACGGCTATCTGGAAATATTTCTGGCCGGCGGCTATTTCGGCGTCGGAGCGTTGGTGCTCATGCTCCTCGGCACGATGGCCCGCATCAACCGAGCGCTGGCGGGCGGCAGTGATTTTTCCGCGGTGCGATTCGCTATCTTGGTAATGATGCTGATTGCAAATTTCGCCGAATCGAATTTCGCCTGCATGACTCCGCTGGGTTTTCTTTTTCTAATTGCCGCGATTGGTCACGTCCAGCCGGTGCAGACGGCCTATTTGCTTCCCGATCCGAGGCCAGAGATGCCAACGAAGGCCGAAGTCCTGCGATGATCCCGGCCTCGACCATTCCCAAACGCATCATCCAGACCGGCAAGTCCCGCACCTTGCCCTTGGTAGAGCAGGCCGCCGTGGCCAGCCTTACCGGTCTCAATCCGGAGTTCGCCTACGTTTACTTTGATGACGACGGGCTCGAGGCCTTTGTCGATCGCGAGTTTCCGGAATATCGTCCGATCATGGATCGCTTTCCCCATCGCATCCAGCGTTTCGATTTTTTCCGTTACCTGGCGGTCTATCGCCTGGGTGGTTTCTATTTCGATCTCGACGTGTTTCTCGCCCGCGGGATCGGCGATTTGACAGCTTGCTCCTGCGTCTTTCCGTTTGAGGAGCTCACCCTGAACGGGCACCTGCGCTCCGTGCATTCGATCGACTGGGAGATCGGCAACTATGCCTTCGGAGCTTCGGCGGGGCATCCCTTCCTGCGAGCCATCATCGACAATTGCATCCGCGCCCAGCAAGAACCGGCGTGGGTCGCGCCCATGCAGGCCAGCATTCCGCGGCTCTTCCGCGCGGGCTTCGAGGTGCTCAACACCACCGGGCCCGGCCTGGTCACCCGCACGCTGGCCGAAAATCCGGAGCTTGCCGCCCAAGTGCACGTGCTTTTCCCGGACGATGTCTGCGACGAACGCAACTTCCACAAATTTGGCAACTATGGCGTCCACCTCATGGCCGCATCCTGGCGGGGCCGGGGCAATTTCCTGAAACGCAAGCTCGCGCTCCTTTGGGAGGCGCGCACGCGCAAGCGCCTCAAGACGGAGAGCCTCCGGCAGGGACCTCATCGCAGCGTATCCGGATCCACTGGCCGCCGATGAGCCGTTTTTCAATGCACCGCGTTAAGAACGCCTGCGCACGCCGAATCGCCCGCTGGTTCGGGCGCCGGCTTTTTGTCCTGCCGTCCGGACCGCCCCTTGTCTCCTTCACGTTCGACGATTTTCCGCGCTCCGCGTTACTCGTCGGTGGGAAGATTCTCGAGGATGCCGGCATCGCCGGCACTTACTACGTCTCTCTGGGCCTGATGGGGCAAGTGACACCCACCGGAGAGATTTTTCACCGGGAGGATCTTCCACGGCTGTTCGCCGGCGGCCACGAACTCGGATGCCATACGCACGACCACCTTCCCGCGTGGACGACGCCTCCCGACGCCTACCTTGCGTCGATTGAAGAAAACCGCCGCACCTTGGCCTTGATCGCTCCTAGTCAGGTGCTCACCACCCACTCCTATCCGATCAGTTATCCGCGCCCCGCCACGAAACGACTCCAATCCCAACGCTTTGTTTGCGCCCGTGGCGGCGGGCAGTCCTTTAACGGCGGCACGACCGATCTCAATTACCTGAATTCGTTCTTTTTGGAACAAAGCCTCGACGATTTCGCCGCGGTCGAACGGGTGATCGACGCCAACGCCCGGGCCGGCGGCTGGCTCGTTTTTTCCACGCATGACATCTGCGCCAGCCCAACCCGCTTCGGCTGTCAGCCGGCTTTTCTTGAGCAAGTAGCCCAATGCGCGGTCCGCTCCGGCGCAAAAATCCTTCCGGTCGCAAAGGCCGCCGCAATCCTGCGGCTGCCCGTCCGTCCCTAGCCCTAATGCCTTTCGGGGTTTCAACATTTCGGGTGAAGGATTTGGAAGGCGAGCGGACCTTGCTAGGACTGGTTGCGCTTCTTGCGTGGCCAGCCGCGGACTGGCTGGCGATCCACGCGCGGACAACTTCGCAGCACGCGTCGCGGTCGCGTGAGCATCACGCGCGCATGCGCCCAAAAACGCGCTATCAGCGCATGGCGCTGGCGGGCGCTGAGCAAATCGCCACCGAGTTCGAGCTTCAGCCACAGCGTGCGCACCAAGCTCAGCAGCTTCATAAAGCTCACCTGCAAGACCGACACGGCGCCGCCCGCCGGTGCGGCCCGCGCCTGTGCCACCAAGGCGGTGGCCACCACCAGCGCGGCCACCTCTTGCGCCGCGGTCTCGGGCGTGTGGCTTTGCAACAACTCGCCGCCGCGCAACTCCACCTTCATCTCCCGGTAATACAGCTCGTGCTGCCAGCGCTGCGCGTAGAACTGCGCCAGTTCGAGGGCGGGCGCCGACTTCGGATCGAGCAGGCTGGTCCACAACCGCAACTCCTCGGTGACACCGCGGCCCTCCCGCCGCACGCGCAGGCGCAGCCACCGCACCACTTGTCGCGGTTTTTCGGGGTCGCGCACCGCCACGTCCAACAGGGTGCTGCCGTCGGGCAGCCTCTCGACGACGCGCGCCTTGAGGTTCTTGCGCACGCGGATCAGGTAATGGCTGCCCACCGCCGTGCACCGCGCCTGCACCTGCGCGAGGGCTGCGGCGCAGCCGTAGAGCCGGTCCGCCAGCAGCAGCGCCCCCTTGGACAATTGCGCGAGCAAACCCAACGTCAGCGCCCACTCCGATTCGCCGTGACGACCCACCGCCAAAGCCAGCGGATTGTGCAGCCCCACCTCCAGCAGCACCACCGCGTTGAGCTTGGCAAAGGCCGCCCGCAGCCGCCGGCTCGCCGCCTCGGTGAACGCTCCGGTCAACTGCGGGGTGTTGCTCACGCTGAACGTCGTGCCGTCCACCGCCAGCAGCCGCCAACTGCGCCAGAACGCCTGCGGGTGTTTCCCCTTTTGCGGCCGCGGTCGCAGGCTCGCCTGGATCAACTCGGCAAACAACGCCCACGGCAGCACCGAGCGACGCTCTGGAGGACTACTGTCCGAGCGGCGCACCCCCAGCAACACGGCCAAATGCTCGGAAAAAGTGCCCGGGCCACTAAGGAAATGATGCCCCAGCCCCATCAGCAATCGCGGCAACGAGACAGTGGAACTCGGGCCGCGCCGCGGACCATGCCGTCGGCACAACGCGCGCAAGCGCGCGGGCTCCGTCTGCGCCTCCCACGCCCCGGTAAAGCCGTGGCGGCTCGACGCCTGGCTGGACATTGCGACGCAACCGCGATTTTGATCTTCTTAAAACCACCGGCTATTCCAAAGTTTGAAAACCATGTATTACAAATTCAATCACATAACCCCGAAAGGCATTATCCCTAGCCCGGATACTTCACACTCATGAAGCATTCCATCAGTGGGCGTCGGAAAAGCCCGTCCGTCAGGGCGGATCGAAAAATGGCACGGGCGTCTCGCCCCTGGGCTTGGGGAATATGGGCGAGACGTCCATGCCACTTCAGGCCGATCAAGGCCCTTTTTCGACGCCCTCTCAGCCGGAAGTGTGCAGCTGAAGCGGTCCCTGACTCGGGAGAGGAGACAACCGAAAGGTGGAGCGCGTT
>JANNEY010000362.1:0-2812 GCA_031379235.1 Opitutaceae bacterium
GTCGCGCGACGAGCGATCAATCTCGCTGGAGCGGGCCACAAAATGATCCGTGTGAAAGTTGAAGTCGATCCGCGAGACTTTCACCGTGCCCTTGAAAGCATTGAAGCTGGCCTCGTCAGGCCCGCGGACCGGATGCACTTCGCGATACGAGTCGATCCAGCGAATCGCACCCGGCACCTCAGGCCGCACGAGGACCGCGTAGGCCGGATTGTCCTCGTTGATATTGAGGTCGCCGGTCAGCAGCGCCGGGGCGCCGGCGGCCAGCGTCGCCACCCGCTGCGCGATGAGCTTGCTCGCCTCCTGACGCGCGATTTTCCCCACGTGATCGAAATGCGTGTTGGCGTAAAGGAAGTCGCGGCCATTCGCCCGTTCGGTCAGGCGCACCCAGGTGCAGATGCGGGTGAGGGCGGCATCCCATGATTTGCTGCCAGGCACCTCCGGAGTTTCCGAGAGCCAGAAATCGCCGTGCGTTTTGGCGGTAAATCGGGACTTCTTGAAACCGATCATCGACCACTCGCCGGCGCGCTGGCCGTCGTTGTGCGCGACGCCGACGAACGCGTAACCGGCCATTCGTTCGACAATCAGGTCGTGCTGGTCCGCCAGCACTTCTTGAAATCCGATCAAATCCGGATCGAAGCGGGCAATCACGGCAAAGAATTGGTCGATGCGCCGCGGCCACGCGTCATCGCCATCCTTGGCCGCGGAATAGCGCACGTTGAAGGACATCACGCGTAGCGCCGGCGCAGGATCGGGCGCGGCGCCCAAATTCGCGACGAAGCAGGCGATGAAAGTGAGGAACAGTCGGCGGGCGATGCAGGACAGGGAGTGCATGGGGAAAATTGATTGGGGCGCGGAATTTTGCCGGATGCAACCGGCGATCGCACCACGTGCGCAGCGGGCGGACGGCGGTGGGGGCAATCCTACCCCACGGCTTTTGCCTCCGGCTTCCGCACGCGAATGTGCAGGAAGTAAGCGGCCACCGCGGCATCCTGGAGCAACGGATGCGCCCGCACGGCAGCCGCGGATGGACAGGGCTCGGCAAATTTCTCCAGCGTGAACCCGGCGGCCACGAGCAGGTTCAACCACTCGCTGATCGGGCGGTGGAAGCGCGGCACTTTGAACATCGGCAAGCCGCGCCGCAGCGATTCGGGCGCGTTGCCGAAAATCCACTCATCCACGCGCCCGCGCGCATCAACGAAATAGTCCCCCACCTCGATCGCGTAGGTCACGCGTTCCTCGTCGCGGCAATTGCGCCGGTGCGGCGGGTTGAAACACGGATGCGTCATCGAGAATTGCAGGAAGCCGCCGGGCCGCAGCACACGAAACGCCTCGGCCAGCACCTGCTCAATCTCGGGGATGTCCATCAAGCTCATGAAGGCGGTCGCAAAATCAAAGGACCCGTCGGTAAACGGCAGCTCCACCGCACTCGCCTCGCGATAGGTGATGCCGAGCGGCGCGCGCGTCTCCTCCGCCTGCGCGTGGCGGATGAAGGTCGCCGCAATGTCGATGGCGGTCATCGTCGCGCCGCGTTTGGCGACGAGTCGGGTATTGTGCCCCTCGCCGCACCCCAGATCGAGGCCGGCGAACCCGGTCACGGGCGGCAGCAGCTCCAGAAACGCCGGCGTGTTGAGCTGATCGCGGTAAACGTCGTAGCCCGCGCGCGCGAGTTTCGTCCACGCCTCGGCGTTCTTGTTCCAAAACTCTCCCACAGTGCGATGATTCATGCGCGGGGCAAACTCTGCGGCTTCACCCGCGCGCCGCAATCGCCGAAGCCGCCGCCCGTAATGCCCGTTTCTCGCACCCGCTGACACACGGCTTTCCGGTTTGGCCGGCCCGTCTTTGGGGCGCGCCTCGTGCGCGCCCTGAGGGGTGGACTAGCCACGCCCCTACCCAAACCGGAAAGCCGTGCCCGCTGACACGCTAATCGAAATCGCGGCTTTGCGTGCCGGCGGGTTTGCGCTACGGTCAACCCTCATGTCCGGCGATCTCTCCGAACTCTACCAGCAGGTCATCCTCGACCACAACAAGCGCCCGCGCAATCGCGGCAAGCTGCCCACGGCCAACCGCGTCGCCCACGGCGACAACCCAACGTGCGGCGACCAGTGCAGCGTTTACCTGCGGCTCGACCCCGGCGCCGCGAGCCAGCCCGAACGCATCGCCGAGATCTCGTTCGACGGCTCCGGCTGTGCCATCTCGCAGGCCAGCGCGTCGCTCATGACCACGCAGGTGAAGGGCAAAACCACCGCCGAGGTCGAGGCGATGTTTCAAAATTTCCATCACATCGTAACCACGGGCGAGACCCCCGAGGAGCTCAGCGACCTCGCGGCCTTCGCGGGCGTGCATTCCTTCCCGGCGCGAATCAAGTGCGCCACCCTCGGCTGGCACGCCACGCTCAACGCCCTGCACGGTGAAGCCACCCCCGCGACGACCGAAAAACACACGGACTGAATCATGTCTTCCCCCTGGAAAAACGTCCGCACCGACTTCCCCATTTTGCACCAGCAGGTGCAGGGCAAGCCGCTCGTCTATCTCGACAGCGCCGCGACCGCGCAAAAGCCCCGCAGCGTAATCGACGCGCTGGTGCACTACTACGAGCGCGACAACAGCAACGTCCACCGCGGGCTCCACGCGCTCTCGATGCGTGCGACCGACGCCTACGAGGGCGCCCGCACACGCCTCGCAAAGTTCATCAACGCTGCCGATCCCGCCGAAATCATTTTCACCCGCGGGACGACCGAGGGGATCAACATCGTCGCCCGCAGCTACGCCGCCCGCCTCAAACCAGGTGACGTCATTCTCGCGACCGAAATGG
>JANNEY010000368.1:0-20184 GCA_031379235.1 Opitutaceae bacterium
CGCAATGCGGTCTCCACGCAGCCAGTCTGCACGGCCCACCGCGCGGCGTTGCAGACCGGGCGCTTTCCCACGTCCACCGGCATGTTTCTGAATGACGCGCATCTGCCCGACGAGGAACTGTGCATGGCGGAGATCTTCAAAGGTGCGGGCTACACCACCGGGTTCATCGGCAAATGGCATCTCGATGGTCATGGTCGCGCCGCCTACATCCCGCCAGAGCGCCGTCAGGGCTGGGAGTGGTGGCGGGGCAACGAGTGCACCCATGACTACAATCATTCCCCTTACTACGAGAGCGACTCCAGTGTGAAAAAGTTCTGGCCAGGTTACGACGCCTACGCCCAGACCAAGGCGGCGCAAGGCTACATCCGCGATCACACGAATAGCACCAAGCCGTTCGTGCTCATGCTTTGTTATGGCCCGCCGCATTTTCCTTCCGCATCGGCTCCGGCGGAATTCCAGGCGCTACATCCCTCTGAATCCATCAAGCTGCCGGCCAATGTGACGGAGTTCTGGCAGGCTGAAGCCCGCAAACAAGCCCAAGGCTACTATGCCCACTGCATGGCACTGGACAAATGCGTCGGTGAGATCATGAGCACCTTGGACGAGACTGGTCTGGCGGATAACACCATCCTGATTTTTTCCGCCGACCATGGTGAGTCGCTTGGCTCGCACGGAATCAGGCCGTTCCAAAAACTGGCTTTCTGGAATGAGACGGCGGGCGTGCCTTTCCTGATGCGGTATCCCGCTGTGCAGGGCAAGACGGGCCGCAATTTGTTGATGCCGATCACCACCACGGATGTCTTGCCGACATTGTTGGGCTTTGCCGGAGTGGCGATCCCGCCGTCCGTCGAGGGGGAGAATCTTTCTCCGCTCCTGCGCACGGGCCGCGATGAGGTGGACCGCACCGCGCTCTTCATGGCGGTAAATGGCAACGCCGCCGAGTCGGGGGAATACCGGGCCTTGCGCAGCGGTCGCTACACCTTCGTACGCACGGTGGAGGGCCCGAAATATCTCTTCGACAATGAAAAGGACCCTTTGCAGCTGACGAACCTCATCGCCAAGCCCGAATTCGCCGCTGTCCGCGACGATCTCAATCGGCGTCTTACGGCGGAGTTGGCTCGAATCAAAGACGACTTTCGTCCGGGTAAGGAGCATATCGCGGAATGGTATCCGACCCTCAAGCGCACCCCCATACCCTATGACAATGATGGCACGACGCCGGTCGTCACACCCAAGCGGGAGCGGCGGCCATAAACAAGCCGGAGGTACGATTTACGTATCCGACTTTGATCGATTCAATTTGTTTTTGAATGTGAAGCGACCGACCAAACATACAGCGGAACTACGACTGACATCGAAGTATTCGCGACTACGTTCACGTTCCGAAAATTTTCTCCCACTGTGGTCCTATCTTTTCTCATGAAAAACCTTATACAATTCAGCCTTGCCCTCGTTTTAACCACAATGCTTTGCGCCGCCGATTCCAAAGTCACGCAAGAGCCGTTTGGTAAGCTCGCCGACGGTCGAGCGGTGACCCTTTACACGCTGCGCGCACAGTCCGGCCTGCGGGTCTCGATCATGGATTTTGGCGGCGTTATCACGCGTCTCGAAGTGCCGGATCGCGCAGGAAAAATCGCGGACGTCGCGCTCGGTTTTAAAGACGCCAGTGACTACGCAACCAAATCGCCTTATTTTGGCGCGTTGATTGGCCGTGTCGGCAACCGCATCGCGAACGGCAGGTTCACACTCGACGGTCGGGTCTTCCAGCTTGCCACAAACAATTCTCCTCAAGGCATCCCCTGCCACCTGCACGGCGGGAAAACGGGCTTCGACAAAGTTTTTTGGAAAGCCACGCCTTCGACCCGCGATGGCCAGCCTGCACTCCGGTTGACCTACTCCAGCCCCGACGGTGAGGAGGGTTATCCTGGCACACTCGACGTCGAGGTCATCTATTCCCTCACCCCGGACAATGGCCTTCGAATCGACTACACCGCGACGACCGACGCCGCGACCCCGGTCAATCTGACGAACCACTGCTATTTTAACCTCAAAGGCGAAGGTGTCGGCACTATCCTCGATCACGAGGTAATGATCGCGGCGAAACGCTACACACCGGTCGGTGCTGGCTTGATTCCCACCGGCGAGCTCGCGCCCGTCGTGGGCACGCCCTTCGACTTCACGGCGCCGCGCCCGATCGGCGAGCGCATCGGGGCGAACGACCCGCAGCTCAGCTACGGCAAAGGCTACGATCACAACTACGTGCTCGATGCCGCGCAGGGCGCTCTCACGCTGGCCGCGCGCGTCCATGAACCCGTTTCGGGCCGCACGCTTGAGGTTCTCACGACCGAGCCGGGGCTCCAGTTTTACACCGGTAATTTCCTAGATGGCTCGCTGGTCGGCAAAGCCGGCCACGCCTATGTCTTACGCGGTGCCTTCTGCCTCGAGACGCAACATTTCCCAGACTCAATCAATCACCCGGCGTTTCCCGACTCAGTCCTGCGGCCTGGTCAGAAACTTTCGAGCACGACGATCTACCGCTTCTCTGCGTATTGAGCCGCCGGGCAAGCCGCGCGAGGGTATCCCATTTTTCCGACTGATTCCCTCCCCCCTTGGGGGTCAAACTCCACATCGGGGTCGAGTCAATGTGCGGAGCGCCGCCGCCGCCGCCGAATGTCATCGTGATTCTCGCAGACGACCTTGGTTTCGGCGACGTTGGCTGTTACGGCGCAACCGCGATCCCGACACCAAATCTCGACCGCCTCGCGGCCGGCGGACGTCGGTTCACGAACGCCTACGCCCCTTCGTCCACCTGCACGCCGGCGCGCTATTCGTTGCTCACGGGCGAATACGCTTGGCGTCGGCCGGCCAGACAAACCGCGATCCTCGATGGTGACGCGCCGCTCGCGATTGAGCCCGGTAGCTGCGGTAAACGCGTCCCGCACGCGCTCGTCCCCTCCCACCATCGCGAGCACACTCACGTCCTTCGGCGCCGAAAGCTGCACATCAAAAAAGGCGACGCGCCGCTTGTGCTCGCGCGCGGTCAGCCGTTCGCCCGTGATCGGATGTCGGATGTCGGTTACGTCGCAGCGCATCGAAGGGCTTTTCGGTCACCGGTCCTTCCAGTCCGAGGGCCTTCGCCCCTTCCCCGATCCACTCCCCTTGCAGCTGCTTTTCTCCTTCCGCCCAATAGTCGTTCCTTCGCAGGTGCTGCGAAAGATACGTGGCGCCGTTCCGAATGACTCCGACCGTGATCACGGTGGCAAGCACGACGCGGAGCGCCGTTTCATGCAAGGGTGCGCCCCTACCGATTACGCGGTAGGCTGCCTACCGGAAAAGCGGTAGTGGGTTTTTGATGACGTAGAGCCCGAATACCGGCGACCGACGCTCCCTTCGGTCGGATTCTTCCTCCTCTCGCTCCCGCGCTCGACCCTCCGGCGCTCCCGCTCCGTTTCGGCTAAAACCGTTCGCTGCGGTAGGAGACGGCTTGGTTCCCGCGCTCCCGGCCGCCTCTGGCGAACCGTCGCCCCAGCGCGACCTTTCGCCAGGACGCACCCTTGCTCAGGCTACGGCTGCGACACCGGCGGCCTTGCCGCGCTTCCACCGGCGCCGACTCCTCCCTCCGCTCGCGGTTGTCGCCTGCACTCCGCTCCCGCGCCTGCGCGCCGATCGCGCACGCTCCTTGGAACAGGGTAAAGATCAGCCGACCTGGCGCCGATTGTTTTGGTGGCACTTCCGACGGCCTGAGTTCTCAGGCCAAGCGGGAGCAATCCTGGCCGGGTGGACCGGCCGTGCCCCCGCAGCCGCGGGCGACCACCCAATCCGGTTGCTTGCTTTTTCTCTCGTGCTGCCGTGATCGCTCCCTACCGCGACTACGGTAGACTGGGGTCGTCATCTGCCATCGTCTTCGATCCCCATTCGCTACGACCAGCCGTGCAGGTCAGCCAGGGCCTCCCGTCTTTTTTGGTTACGGACGCAATACCCTAAGGACTTCCTTCGGGCCCAGGGCTTCAGAATTTCTCCTGAAACGAGCCGGGAGGCGTATACCGTGATTTCGGTATAGGCGCCTCCTCGCCGGCCGGGCCGATCGGCGTTCTCCTTGGCGCATCGAAACGCGATGACGCTCCTCCCGACACCCTCGGTTTTGCTCCGCCAAATATTGCAGGATCAATATGCGATCACGGTCGCAGCATTCGCTGTCGCTGCGATTTTTCTAGGCATCGCGCTCGGGCTCATTTTCCGGAATCTGCGCCACAACGAACCCGGCTTGCACGCGCCTTTGGCGCTGCCTCTGGCAGTCTTGATTTCAGCCGCGGGCGTGTTCGGCGCCGGCGAATTGTCGGCTCAGTGGAGCCTCATCGTCGGGGCCTCGATCTGCATCCTTTCCGGCGTCCTTCCTTACTACGCGGATCATCGCGCCGGACGAATGTCGCCGGGAGTCTCTCATCCTCAAGGCTCTCCGAGCCGAAATGTTTCTTTTATCGCCATTTAACCTAGTATAGCTTGTTATTTGGTGCAATAAATAAACCCAACAAGCCATTCCGTTCATTTATTAGCAGAAATGACCAGATTAGATAGGCCAGAACGCCGGAAACTAAACCAACGCCTCCTCTCGGCACCTGCCGGGGCAGTGCTCACGTCCGCATGGCTAAAACGTGAGGGAATCTCCAGCAGGCTTGCCGACTACTACGCGAGTTCTGGTTGGTTGCACCGCGTCGGCGACGGAGCCTTTACCGTGCAGTCCGCGTCTCCCGCGTGGTTGGGCGCGGTCTACGGTCTCCAACAGAAATCGAAATCATTTCATCCCGGCGGGCGCACAGCCTTGGAACTCGCCGGCCTCGCCCATTTCCTGCCGTTAAGTGATGCGTATCCCGTCTATCTGTTCAGCCGCACGAGTGACCGGCTTCCCTCATGGTTCAAGCGCCTGCCCTTGATCGGTCGGGTACAGCACGTCAGCACGAACTTTCTGCCGCTGGAACTCGGGCTGCGCGAACACCGCGAAGGGGAACTCGTCGTGTACGTGTCCGCACCGGAACGCGCCGCCCTAGAATTTCTCCAACATCTCACGCTTGAGGACGCCGGCTATGAACACGCCAATCTTGTCTTCGAAGGACTCGGCACGTTGCGACCTGACTTGGTGACTTCGCTTTTGGAGGCGTGCTCTTCGGTGAAGGTGAAGCGACTCTTTCTCCACTTGGCCGAGAAACACGCCCATCCATGGCTCAAGCAGCTTGATCTCGCGCAGGTTTCGCTCGGCAGCGGCAAGCGCGTGCTCTTCACCGGGGGCAAGCTCGATCCCAATTACCTCATCACCGTTCCGGTCGCAGTCGAAACACCGACCGACACGCCATGAAAGAAAGTCCGTTTTTCAAGCAGGCCGACCTGCTCGTGCAGGTCATGCCTTTCGTGAACGCGGAAGCCTGCTTCGCCCTCAAAGGAGGCACCGCGATCAATTTCTTCGTGCGCGACTTTCCACGTCTGTCCGTTGATATCGATTTGGTTTACCTGCCGGTCGAAGACCGACCAGCCACGTTGCGTGGAATCGCCGCGGCACTTCAGCGCATCGCGACGAAAATTCACCGCGCGATGCCTGGCGTGCAAGTGAGGGAGCAGAAATTCTCGGGCGAAAATCTCCTCATCAAACTAACCGTGCGAGCGGCTGGCGGTGCTGAGGTGAAGATCGAACCCAACACCGTGCTACGCGGATCGCTGCATCCGACAACCGATCGAAGCCTGGCGCCAAGAGCCGTGAAGGAGTTCGGCCGGTCCGCTACGATGCGCGTCGTTTCGCTACCCGATTTGTATGACGGCAAGTTGTGCGCGGCGCTCGACCGCCAACATCCGCGCGATCTCTTCGATGTTCACGGTCTCTACCAAAACGAGGGAATCACGGACGATATTCGGCGTGCCTTCGTGATTTTTCTGGCGAGCCATGATCGTCCGATGAGTGAACTGCTCACTCCAAACCGGAAGGATCTAAAAAAGGTCTTCGCCGATCAATTCGAAGGCATGACACTCGACCCAGTGCCACTCGCCGTGTTGGAGGAAACGCGCGAACGGTTGATCACGCAGATCAACGCGGACCTGACTTCCGCCGAACGTGAATTCCTGCTGTCCCTGAAGCGGCTCGAGCCGAAATGGGAACTGCTCGGATTGCCCGGAGTTGAGCGACTGTCAGGGCCGCAATGGAAGCTCTACAATTTGCGCAAAATGGATTCCGCCAAACGACAGGCCGCAGAAGAACTGCTTCGCCGTAAACTCGGATTGTAACAGCCCGAAGCGATTGGGTGGTGAGGCAGGGCGGAAATTGTAGAATTTCGTCGCCGAATTTTTCTACACCTTTTTTTCTACACTTTCCTCCAAAAACCGGCCTTTTCGCGAAACAACCGGAAACATCGAAAAGGCCATTTTACCTCTGAAAACGTCATCCCGAAACAAACACGCACAACGCGAAAAAGGGCAGTTTTGAATTCTGAGACCTGCGTGTCTACCAATTCCACCACCCGGGCAAAAGGGGAGCGGGCAAGAGACACGCCGGGCCGCCCCGGCGCAAGAAAATTGATTTCCCTCGCCCACCCTCGCCGCCACACTCCGCCCGCTCATGAAAAAAGACGCCATCCTGTCGAAGATCCGTGCCGAGAAAGTCATCGCGCTCATCCGGGCCGATTCGCCCGACGGGCTGCTCGATTGCGCCCGCGCGCTCGCCGCCGGCGGACTCACCAGCATCGAGCTCACGATGACGACCCCGGGCGCGATCCGCATGTTGGAAAAAGCGACGGCGGAGCTGCCCGATTTTCTTTTTGGCCTCGGCACCGTGCTTGATGCGGAAACCGCGCGCGCCGGCATCCTCGCGGGCGCGAAGTTCATCGTCACGCCCGCGCTGCGGCCCGACGTCATCACGCTTTGCCAGCGCTACAGCGTGCCGGTCTTCAGCGGGGCGTTTACGCCGACGGAAATCATCACAGCCTGGGAAGCCGGCGCGGATGCCGCGAAGATTTTCCCCGCGGAATTTTTCGGCCCCGGCTACATCAAGTCCGTAAAGGCCCCGCTGCCGCAGGTCGAAATGGTGCCGACGGGGGGCGTAAACGAAAACAACGTGGGCGAA
Organism: Opitutaceae bacterium; assembly: GCA_031379235.1. Classification (GTDB taxonomy): domain Bacteria; phylum Verrucomicrobiota; class Verrucomicrobiia; order Opitutales; family Opitutaceae; genus ER46. The sequence continues at coordinate 7,103 of JANNEY010000368.1, forward strand.
TTCCTGAAGGCGGGCGCCTTCGCCGTCGCCGCCGGCAGCTCGCTCGTCGACGCCAAGGCCTTCAAGGAAAAGAACTGGGCCGCCATCACGGCGAAGGCGAAGGCGTTCGTCGCTGCCGTCGCCGCGGTCAGCGCCGCGCAGTAATCCGCCACCGCGTCGCGCCTCACCGCGCCCGTATTTTTCCGCGATGCGTTCGCCGCCCGCCTGCGTCGTGTTTGTCGCCCGCACCCACGCGCTCGTGGGTGGCACGATTGTCATTTCGGTCGCGTTGCTGCATCTCTTCACGCGCCGGCTGCCCCAGATCGAATTTGGGCCGACGACGTATGGCGTCACGGGCGGACTGGCGGCGCTCTACCTCGGCGCGGCGGCACTCGTGTGGCTCGGTTTGCGACCAGGGCGTTTGCTCAGCCAGGTGTGCGCCTTGCTCTACCTGCCCCGGCCCAGTTTCGGTTCACTCGTGTGGGAGACGATGAACCGCGCCGACTTTAGGGCGCACTTCCGGCGCGGGTAGCATCGGCCGCCAGGATTTTCGCGATATCGGGCAAAAGCTTCACGCGCCGGCCCGCTGCATCGCGCACGAAGTAGGGCTCTTCCTCCGGCTTCGCCTCGATGCCATCTTCGCCCTCCTTGGATTCTTCCTGCTCGTCGATCACTTCGCCGTCGGCGTTGGTGAAGATCCAGTCCTGCTCGGCGTCGAACGCATGCGTCATCCGCCGGGCCTGCGGGTCGAGCACCAGCGCGGGATTCTTCACCAGGCCGTCCTTCACAAACTCGAAGAGGCACGGCACGAACAGGTGTTTGTAGTGCGATTGAAAATCACTGAACCATTTGTTCGGCACCCCTTCGCGGCGATTGAGCAGCACGACATCGGAAAAATGCACGCAGGCATCGAACCACACGCGCAGCGCCGGGTGGCGTTCGGCCAGCTCGCAATTCACGACGCAAATGACGCGGGCGATTTCGCCCCCCTGCGCGTCCAGCCACGCCTTGAAGACCTCGATTTGATCGATGGGATTGCGTGACCCTTCGGTCACGAAGAACACGTGCGCAAAATCACGGGGCAATGCGGCGATGATCATGCCTTCGTCCCATCGCCAACGCGTCACCGCGGGTAATCGTCCATCGGCGGCAACCTCGGCTTCTGCCGCCGGCAACAGCACTGCCACCCGATTCGTGGTTTCAAAGCCACCTGCGATCAAATCCGCAAGCACGTCGCGCCGGCCAGAGCCGGCGGCACCGAGGATGAGATAGACGAGAGGTTTTTCGGACGCAGCCATGGGCAAGAGCAAGAACGGGAAAGCCGGGAAGACAAGGCGCAGGCGGTTTTCCGCCGGCGACCCCATCCTACCGTTTAACACTCAGAACTTAAAAACCCCGCACTGCGCCTGCTGCCGCATCCAATGATCGACGAGCACGAGCGCCGTCATCGCTTCGACAATCGGCACCGCGCGCGGCACGACGCACGGGTCGTGGCGCCCACGGCCGATGAGTTCGGTGGCGGCACCGTGAATATCCACGGTATGCTGGGGTCGCAGGATCGTCGCGGTCGGTTTGAAGGCCACGCGAAACACAATTTCCTCGCCGTTGCTGATGCCGCCCTGCGTGCCACCGCTGCGATTGGTGACGGTGCGCACTCGGCCATCGCGCGGTTCAAAGACGTCGTTGTGCTCGCTGCCACGCATCCGCGCACCGGCAAAACCGCTGCCGAGCTCAAAACCCTTCGTCGCCGGCAGCGAGAGCATCGCCTTCGCCAGGTCGGCCTCCAGCCGGTCAAAGACCGGTTCGCCCAACCCCGGCGGCACGCCCCGCACGCGGCACTCGATCACGCCGCCGACCGAATCGCCCTCGCTGCGCACGGCCTTGATCCGTTCGATCATTCTTTCCGCGGTCGCCAGATGCGGACAGCGCACCGCCGTCGCCTCGACCTCGGCCAAGGTGGGAAAGCGCTCCAGCGCCTCCGCCGGCATCGCAATATCGTGCACCTGTGTAAGAAACGCGCGAATCTCCACGCCGCCACCGCCCGCACCGGGCTCCGCCCTTGCTCCCCCCATCGCCAAGATTTTCCTCGCGATGGCCCCGGCGGCTACGCGCCCGATCGTTTCGCGCGCAGAACTCCGGCCGCCACCGCGGTGATCCCGAATTCCAAATTTTGCCTGATAGGTGTAGTCGGCGTGCGACGGCCGAAACTTGTCGCGCATCTCGTCGTAGGCGCCCGGCCGCTGGTCGGCGTTGCGCACCAGCAGCGAGATCGGCGCGCCGGTCGTGCGGCCCTCGAAAACCCCCGCGAGGATTTCCACCCGGTCTTCCTCCTTACGCGGAGTCACGATGTCGCTCTGGCCCGGCCGGCGGCGGTCGAGTTCGACCTGGATGTCGGCCGGTTCAAGCGGCAGCCGCGGCGGGCACCCGTCCACGACCGCGCCCACCGCAAGGCCATGGCTTTCGCCCCAAGTAGTGACAGAGAAATTTTTCCCGAACGTGTTCGGCATCGCAGCGCGGGAGCGTTGGTGGCGCTTACTAGACCGGCAAGCGACAAATCCACCCGCGACCCACGCCAACTTCTGGGCAACAAATGCACCCCGATGCCGTCCCACCTTTCACACAAGACCGTTTACAAGTCAGGCGCTTTGACTTCTTTGAGATCGTCCCAGCGCGCCGCCCGCCACTCCAAACATTTTTCACCCGCATGACTTCGCGTCTCGTCCGTTTGTGCGCCGCCTTTGCCGCGGTCGCTTTGGTGTCCGGTGCGTTGGCCCAAAACCCGCCACCCGCCGCCGCCGTTTCTCCGGCGCAGGCCAATGCCCTTCGCCCAATCGCGCCCTCGGTCCCGCCCGCCGGCGCGGAAGACGAACTCGTCTCTTTCAACCTGCCCGCTTCGGATCTGACGACGATTTTAGATCTGCTTGAGCAATTGACCGGCCGAATCGTGCTTCGCCCCGCCCAGCTTCAAGTCGTGCCGGAATATTACCTCAAGCTGCCGCGAAAAGTTTCGAAAGCCGAGGCGATCGTGGCGATCGAGACCATCCTCGCGATGAACTCGATCGGGATCGCTCCCCAGGGCGAGACGTTCATCAAAATCCTCAATCTGCAAAATATCCGGCAGGAAGCGCCGGAATGGATCGATGGCACCACGCTAAATCGCCCCGCCACCGGGAAAGCGGCTACGAAGCTCTTCCAGCTCGATTTCATGCGCGTGGCGGAATTCATCCCCATGCTGCAGGCTGGGATTTTGAACCCCTTCTACGGCCAGCCCGTGATGTTTCAAAACGCGAACTCAGCGCTCATCACCGACAGCGTCAGCAATCTCCAGCGCGTCGAAATGCTGCTCCAGCAGGTCGACAAACCCAGTCTATCCGGGACGAAGCCGAAGTTCTACGCCGTGCGCAACGTCAAGGCCAGCGAGCTTGTGAACAAGCTCCGCGCCATCACCCAAGGCGTGCTGACCCAGCAACTCGGCCAGGCCACAACCTACAACGCCGACGATCGCACGCAGCAAATCATCGTCGTCACCGACCCGCGGCAGTGGGATTTCTTCACCGAGCTCATCGAAAAACTCGACCAGAAATCGGACCCGAACACCCGCACCGAGGTGCTCTACCTCAAGCACGCCAAAGCCAAGGACGTCGTCGATGTGCTCACGCGCATTATCTCCGGCACTTCGGCCGCGTTGCAGAAACAGAACGCCGGTTCCGTCCGTCCCGGCCAGCCCGGCACCCCGATGCAACCGCAGCCCGGCGCTCCCGCGGTAGCTCAACCCACGGTCGTCTCCGGCAGCAGCGCCAATAATCCCGGCAGCGACAGCGGCTCGAACGAATTCAGCGCTCTCATGACGGTCGTGAATGACGAGCGCAGCAACGCCGTCGTCGTCTTCGGCACTTCCGATGACATCCGTCTCGCCCGCGAACTCGTCGACAAGCTCGACATTCAACTCGCGCAGGTGCGCATCGAGGTAGTCATCGTCGATGTCACGCTCGACGACAATCATGAGTCCGGTATCAGCTCCCTTGGCCTGAAGGTCGACGGCAGCAAACTGGTCGGTTTCTCCGGCACCGATCCGACCGTGACCGTTTCCGGCGGCACGATCACCCGTCCCGGCCTCGACCTCGCGGCCGAGATCGCGATCAAGACCACCCCGCGCAAGCGCAACAACTTGATCATGACCCAGCCCTTGACCGTCACCAGCCACGGCAAGGAGGCGAAATTCTTCAGCGGCGAAACGCGACCGGTCGTGACCGGCACGATTCAATCCGCCGCCGGCGCGACCAACGGCCTCTCCTCCAGCTCGACCGTCACTCAGCAGAAGATTGGCACGACGCTCACGGTCACGCCGTTTATCGGCGTCAACGGCTCCGTGCAGCTTGAGCTGACGCAATCGGTCGAGGATGTGACCGGCGAGGTGAAGGTCGACGCGAACACCCAATACATCATCGGCAATCGCGAATCGAAAAATTACGTCAGCGCCATGTCGGGCGACATCCACGTGTTCGGGGGATTCACGAAAAGCTCCACCATCAACGAAACCAGCCGGCTGGGGCCGATTCCGTTTCTTGGCGATCTATTCGGCTCCCGAAAAAAATCCAAGGCCCGCTCGGAGCTCATCTTCTTCATCCGCGCGACCGTGCTGGCTAACAATCCCGTGATCGACAATGCGGAGGTGATGAAGCGCGTCGAGGGGCTGGGGCCGCCGGCGCGCGACGCCATCAAAGGTGCGCTTGATCCGAATTTCACGCCGCCCAAGCAGACGCTGCTCGAAAAAATATTGCCGTAGTCGCCACGGACCAGCGCCCCATTTCATGACCGTGCTCGAATCGGACACCCTGCCCGCCGCCCTCAGCGCCTCGCTCACGGATGAGCAGCGTCAGGCCATCGCCGAGGCTCCGCGCGAAAAGCGTCTCGAAGCCCTCGCCGCCGCCCTCTCGCGCCCGGAAAATGAAGTCCTCACCCGGCTTGCGGCCGCCGCGAACCTCGGCATCGCCAGCAACCTTGAAACCGATCCGGAAGCCCGCGGCCTGCTGCCCGCCCGGCTCGTGCACGAATATCAGATCATTCCGATTCGTTATCAGGCCTCAGTCCAAGCCAGCGGCTTGCCTCCGACCTCCGACCTCCTGCCTCCGACTTCTCCGCTCCACCTGGCCACCGCGTGGCTGCCGGATGAGGTGATGACCGACTGGCTGCGCACGTTCACGCCGCGCCCACTCGTTTGGCACCTCGCCGTGCCCGAGCGTATTCACCAGCTCATCATCGAAAATTTTGGCGTCGGCTCCGGCTCGCTCGAGGATGGGGACGACAGCTACGTCGCGCCCGAAGCCCAAAAGGAGAACGAAGAAGTCGTCGATGAGGATGCCGCGGTCGTGCGCTTTGTGACCGATGTGATCTCACAGGCGATCGAGGATCAGGCGACCGACATCCACTTCGAGCCGCAGGAAGGCCAGCTGCGGATCCGCTACCGCGTCGATGGCCTGCTCGTGCCGGTGCCCGTGCCGGAAAATCTCCTGCGTTTCCAAGACGCGATTATCTCCCGCCTGAAGATCATGGCGCGGATGAACATCTCCGAGAAACGCCTCCCGCAGGACGGCCGCATCAACTTCAAGGCTGGCGGCATCGTCCTCGACATCCGCGTCTCGACCGTCCCGACGATTTACGCCGAGTCGATATCGCTCCGTCTCCTCAACCAGAAGAAGGAAGCCTACACGATGGACCGCCTCGGCATGAATGCCGAGGAGCAGGCCCAGATCGTCAGCATCCTCGACTATCCGCACGGCATCATCCTCGTCACCGGCCCGACCGGCTCCGGCAAGAGCACCTCGCTCAACGCCTTTCTGAGGAAAATCAATTCCACTGATCTCCGCATCATTACGATTGAGGATCCGATTGAATACGAGGTGCCCGGCGTGAACCAAATGCAGGTGCGCCCCGAGATCGGGCTCACGTTTGCCGACGCGCTCCGCCACGTGCTCCGCCAGGATCCCGACGTGATCATGGTCGGCGAAATCCGCGACAAGGACACCGCCGAGATCGCCATCCGGGCCTCGCTCACCGGCCACTTGGTTTTCTCCACGCTGCATACGAACGACGCGCCCGGCGCGATCACGCGTCTCGTGGACATGGGCATCGAGCCCTTCCTCGTCGCCTCCGCCATCGAACTCGTGATTGCACAGCGCCTCGTGCGCCGGCTTTGCATGGAATGTTCGCGCCCCGCGCCCATCGCCAGGGTGAAGCTCCTCGAAAACCTCGCCATCCTCGGCTGCAATCCGGCCGAGGCGGAGTTAATCACCTCGCTCCGATCACCCGTCGGCTGCGACCGCTGCCGCGGCACGGGCTATCGCGGGCGCATTGGCATCTTCGAAATTTTCCGGCTCAACGACGAGATGCACGAGCTGGTGCTCAAGCGCGAGAGCACGCGCACCCTCGCCGACTGCGCGCGGAAACACGGCATGCGCACCCTCGGCCAGAGCGGCTGGGAAAAAGTGAAGGCCGGCCACACCACCTTCGACGAAGTCCTCCGCGTGATCACCGTCACGGAGAAGTAGCGCATGGCCCGCTTCGCCTACACCGCCCGCGACCGCGCCGGGAAATCCGTTTCCGCCGAGCTGGACGCACCCGCCCGCAAGGACGCGCTGCGCCTGCTCGCGGCCCGTGGTCTGCACGTGGCATCCGTCACCGAGATTGCCGTAACGACGGCGGCGAATAAAAAAAATCCGGCTGCCGCCAAATCCACCGCGCCGGCTCCCGCCGCTTCGCCCACCCGCCCCGCGCTGCCCAGCAGCGCAAAAGAGCCGACGCGCAAGGAGTGCCTGCCTTTTCTCGAGGCGCTCTACGATTTGGCAACGAGCGGCCTCTCCGCCGGCGAAGCGGTGCGGTTACTTTCGGTGCGCATCAAGGAGCCGCGCCTCCGCGCGCTCTGCGCCGGCATCTGGGCGCAGATCAGCGAGGGCACGCCGCTGTCCCGCGCGATGGCGGCGACGCCGCACATCTTCGATCCGTCGATCACGAATCTTATTCAGGCAGGTGAAGCCACCGGGTCGCTCAACGACACCCTCGCGCGGCTCATCGCGCACCTCACCGAACAACGCGAGCTGCGCCGGCAGCTCCTGACGGCTCTCGCCTACCCAGTTTTCATGGTCACGGTCGCGGGCGGCGTGGTGTTGTTCTTCCTCACGTTTTTGCTGCCGCGGCTGAAAATCTTGCTCACGTCCCTTGGGGGCAAAATGCCCGCGTCCACTTCGATTCTGATCGGGTTCGCGGATTTCGCGCTGAGCCTCTACGGCCTCGTCACCGTAATTCTGCTCGTGAGCGCGCTCATTTCGTTTTTCGGCTGGCGGCAGACGACAGCGGGCCGCGCCGCGACCGATGCGTGGTTGCTCAAGCTCCCGCTCGTCGGCCCCTTCGCGATCTCGCAGACCGTCCTCGCTTTTGCGCAGACGCTCTCGGTGCTGCTCGAGAACGGCATCACGGCGGCCGAGGCGCTGCGCATGACCGAAAAACAAATCGGCAACAGCGTGCATCGCGCGGCGTTCAACGCCGCGACCGCCCGCGTGCTCGAAGGCGAGGCGCTTTCCGCGGCGCTCACGCGCACCGGTTGTTTTCCCGATCTGGTGCTCGACAAACTCGCGGTCGGCGAGAACACCGGCAACCTCGTGCCGAGCCTGAAAAAAATCGCGATCACCTACCAGAAGCTGATTTCAAATCAGCTGAGCATGTTCACGAAGGTGATCGCGAGCGGGGTGCTGATGTCCGTCTTTATTTTCGTCGGCTTCATCGCCTTCGCGATCGTCAGCGCGGTGTTCAACGTCAGCGCCAGTTTCAAGATGGGCGGCTGAGGCGGCTACGGCACCTCGTAAACTTCCACGAGCGCGACGCCGGTGCCACCGTCGGCTCCAGCGACCTGCACCGAGTAGCTGCCCGGCGGGAGCGTGATTGCGAGCACCGCGTCTTTCGAGGTCACCGGCAAGGCAAACGCCCCGACGGCGGTGGCGAGTGCGACGACATCCGCGTTGCCGCCCCAATTGTCGTTCAGGTTGATCTTCGTGGCACCGTTGAAGACGGAAAGCACCGGGTCGGCGAGGACGCCGGGCACGCCAAACTGCGTGAGCCCGGGCCCGACCGCGCGAATGAGCACCGTGCGCGGCAGCGCCCCGGCAATGTTGATGCCCGCGATCAGAATATCGCCACCAGTGCCGACCTGCGTGCGGGCGGAGACGTTGGTCAGCCGCGGCGTGGCGTTGGCGAAACCGGCGGACGCGGTCGTGTCGTAGAGTTCCGCGAGCGCCACGCCGGTCGCACCACCGTTGCCGGTGACCTGCGCGGTGTAGGCTCCGGACGCGAGCGCCGGATCGGCCAGCGCGGCATCTTTCGATGCGCCGTTCAGCGGAAACGCGCCCACGCTCGCAAACGTGGTGGCCAGTGGCGCGCCGCCACCCCAGTCGTCGTTCTGATTCAGCCGGCTGGTGCCGGAAAAAATCTCCAACCGTGGATCGGCCAGTGCGCCGGGCACCCCGAACGCCGTGAGGGCAGGTCCGATGGCGCGCACGAGCAGGCCCTTGCCGCCCGTCGTGGCGACACCACCCACGACAAAGCCGACGATGAGCGTCTGCGCCCCCGAGCCGGCAACACTGCGAATCGAAAGATTCGCGACGCGCGCAGGACTGGTGGGCGGCGCGACGACCGAGAGCACCCCGCGATTCGAACTGATGTCGCGAAACGCCTGCCGCGCGGGCGCCGACCAACTGGTGGCGACGAAATAATAATTGGTCGCTTCGGCCGCGCCGACATTGCGCAAAACGAGCGACTGGCCGCTGGCCCCGGGCACCTGCACGTTACTGTTGCTTTTGAACCACATGAACGTCGCGGGCGGGTTCGAATCCACAGCAGCGGCAATCGCCACGGTGCCGCCCGTCGGCGCGGAAAGCGCGCCGGGTTGTTGAAGGATGGTCGGCGGCCGGATTTGCGATACCGCTGGGAGCTCGGACTCGGAAAACACCTCCGCGATGAGATCGTAGAGGGGCCGGTCGTAGGCCTTGAGCTCCTCTCGGTTGCCGACCGGGATGTGGATGCCGTCGCCGGGACTGCGATAGATGTTGCAGTTGAACCAATCCTGCACGCCCTCGGCCCAATACTCGTCGACGTTCGAGCCCGAATAAGAATTGGCGTATTTGCCGGCGGCCCGGGCGGTGTTGTAGGCTGCGGTCAGTCGCGTGAGCCACGTGGCATCGGTGAAGCGCAGCCCCATGATATCCACGCCGTGCGCGAACTCATGCACGAGGATATCCTCGCCGAGATACCGATCGGTCATGTAGCGCATCACATTCTCCTCTGCGCAACTCAAGGCCGGGCGGGCAATGGTGGCGCCCAGTCCGCGCGCGCGGGTATTCCAATCCGTGCCCGGGAATGCGGTGTAGAGATCGCTGTGCTCGGGGATGTCGGTCGTAACCTCGGTCTCCGCCATCACCGCGACGCGCATCCGGTTTTGCACCATCCGCGCCGCGACTTCGGGACGCTTGGCGAGCATGACCGCGACGACATCATACACGCGCTGCAACGCCTCGTCCGGCACCTTGGCCGAACTCACAATCGGCAGATCGCGGTAGACGAGATATTTTTTGTAGAACACGTTGAGCCCCGCGGACGCGGGCGGCGCAACGACGGTGCGGCTGGAAGTTTGGGCAAAACAACTCGTCGCGATTAACGCGAGCGCAACGCTGACAACCAAGGGCAGGGGTCGGCTCAGAACGCGGGGGAACATGGCCGCAACGAAAGTTTCCGCCCCGCCGATTGGCAAGGTCCGACCTACGGCACTTCGTAGAGTTCGACGAGGGCGACGCCCGTGCCGTTGTTTACCCCCGCGACCTGCGCGGTGTAGCTGCCGGGCGGAAGGGTCACGAGGAGCATCGCATCACGGCTTTGCGCATCGGCGATGGAAAACGCACCGACGCTGGTGCCGATAGACGTGAGCTGCGCATCGCCGCCCCAATTGTCGTTTTCCCGGATGACCACCGGGCCGGAAAAAAGCTGAAGCCGCGGGTCGGCGAGCGTCCCCGTCACGCCAAAGATCGCGAGGCCCGGTCCGATCGCACGGATGAGGACGGTGCGCGCCGTCGTGCCACCGACGACAAACCCCGCGATCAAAATATTGCCACCAGCCCCGACCTGCGCGCGGGCGGAGACATTGATCAATCTCGGGTTGGTCGCAGCAGGCGCGGCGGAGGCGTCGTAGATTTCAGCGAGGGCAATCCCCGTGCCGTTATTTTTCCCCACGACCTGCACCGAGTAGGCCGACGAGGTGGGCGACGCCGCGAGCGCGGCGTCGAGGCTCGTCGGCGCGGCCAAGGTAAATGCGCCCACTTGCGTCGCCCGCGCCAATACCTGTGCATCGCCCGCCCAATCGTCGTTGGTGGCGATCGTCGTCGCGCCTTGGAAAACGGTCATCATCGGATCCGTGAGCACGCCGGTGAGCCCGAACTGCGTGAGCGACGGGCCGACGCCCCGCAGCAACAGCGGTTTCGGGCCGGTCGTGCCCGCGCCGCCGACCGCGAAGCCCACGATGAGCGTCTGCGCGCCCGTCCCGGCGTTGGTGCGGATCGCGAGGTTGATGAGCCGGCCGGAGTCCGCCGTCGCGGGCGTAACGGCGAGCGTCGTGTCGGCCCGGGGTGCTTCCCCGATGGCATTCGATACGATCACGGAATACCGACCGGCGCTGGCGGCCGTAACGTTGGGCAGGACGAGCGTGGCATTGGTCGCCCCGGGCAACACGGCGCCTTCACGCTGCCATTGATAGAATGTGGCATCACGCGCCTCGGCGCTGAAGACCACCGTGCTCCCTGCCGAGACGGTCTGCGAAACCGGCGGGCTCGAAATAACCGGCCGACCGGACGCGACCGTCACTTCAAAGGTGCTTTGCGCAGCGTTGCCGTTGGTGTCCGTGGCCCGCACTGTGATCGTCGCCGTGCCGCCCGCCAGCGCGCCAAGCGTCAACGTGGAACCGGCCAGGGACGCATCGACTGTTCCGGGCGTGGTGTTCTGCACCGAAAATTCCACCGCCGAACGACCGGTGAGGGTCGGGAACAGCGAAACCTCCCGCACGCTGTTGATAATCACGAGGTGCGAGTCGTTGTAGTCACCCGAGGAATAATTACGGAGTGGAATCTCCCCGAATCCGAGCACGCCCGTTCGGGCCGGCACCGCCAGCCGTGGCAACGCCGCCATCCGATCGACGACGGTCATGCCGGTGCCGAGGACGCGGCCGAAGACCGTGTAGCCACCACCGCCGTTGCTCTGATTGAGATTCGTCGTGTTGTCGCGCACGTTGAAATACCATTCGCTCGTCGCACTGTTCAAATCCGCGGTGCGCGCCGCGGCGAGGGTGCCGCGGGCGTTGACCAGATTGTATTCGAGCGCGACGGGCGAAAGTTTCCCGATGGTCACGGTCTCGAAAGGCAGCCGATAGGTGTAGCCGCCACCCTGGAGAATCGCCGGCGCCCCGTTGTCGAAAGTGGCTGACCGGTGAATGAACGAATTCACGTAGGCGCCGGTGGCCACGTAGTTGAAAAAATTCGCGACGTGCCGCGGCGCGAAATCCGTGCGCAGCTCGACGTTGAAGGCGCCAAGCACCGTGTCGAACTGCACAAACCGTGTGCCCAAAACTCCCGGCACCACAAAATAGTCGGTCAACGAAATCACGACGGGCGGCGCGCCCGCCGCGAACGACCGAGCCGGCAGCGGCTGGCTGAGCACGGGCACACTCGACTGGGCGCGAAGCAGCACCGCAGCGAAGGCAACGACGAGGACGAGGAGAGGACGGACAAGACGCATCCCCACAGTTGGACAAAGCCCGGCGCCTCGGCCAATCCGATAGTTCGCCGCCGAAAAAATCAGGGAACCTCGTAAACTTCGATGAGCGCCTCGCCGGTGCCGTTCGCGATCCCGGAGACCTGCGCCGAATAGGCACCGGGCGGAAGCGTCACCAAGAGCGCGGCATCCCGCGAACCGGTGACGAGATCGAATGCGCCCACCGACGTGGCGGTCGCCCGAAGCGTCGCGGACCAGTTGTCGTTCTCCACCAATTTCACGGCGGAGGAATTCAGAATCTCGAGCTTCGGATCAGCGAGCACACCAGGGACGCCAAAGACCCCGAGCGTGGGACCGACGGCGCGAATGAGCAGCGTGCGGCCCACGTTGCCATCCACGACGAAGCCCGCGATCATGATATTGGCACCCGTGCCGACTGCATTGCGCGCGGAGACGTTGACAAGTCGCACGGCCGTGCCCGCATCCGCGTCGTAGAGTTCGACGAGCACCACGCCGGAGCCCGGGCCCTTGAGCTGCGCACTGTGCGCGCCCGTGACGCTCGCCAACAAAGCCGCGTCCTTGCTGCCATCCGTCAAACCGAACGCACCGACCGAGGTGAAAATCGGCGCCAGCGCAGCCGTCCAGTCTTCGTTCTCGTTGATTTTCACGGCCCCGTTGAAGAGTTCCAGCCGCGGATCGGCGAGGACGCCGGGGACCCCAAACGCGCCCAGCGTGGGCCCGACCCCGCGAATCAACACGCGGCGCCCGCCGTTGGTGGCGAAGCCGACGATCAGGGTGGCACCCGTCGCGAGGTTGGCCCGCACCGAGAGGTTGAGCAACCGGCCGGTGCCCGCCGCCACGGCCAACGCCGCGGCGTTGCTGGTGACCGTGCCCGCGCTATTCGTCACGACCACCGAGTAGGCCCCGGCCGCTGCCGCATCGACCGAGGACAAAAGCAACGTCGAGTCGGTCGCGCCCGCAATCGCAGTGGTGCCGCGACGCCACCCATAGGTCGGTGCCGGCGTGCCGGTCGCGACAACCGTCAGTGCGACCGTTCCCCCCGGTGCGGCGGTCACACTCACCGGCTGCGTGACAATCGCCGGCGCTGTTCCACCCGTGGCCGGGTTGACCGTGAGCACCGCGGCATTGCTCGTCGCGGCGCCAGCGGAATTGCGCGCGACCGCAGCATAACTCCCCGCGTCGGCGGTCTGCGCATTGGAGATCGTGAGCGAGGAGGCCGTCGCACCCACGACGTTCGTTCCGTTCTTGGTCCACTGAAAGGTCGGCGTCGGCGCGCCCGA
>JANNEY010000236.1:0-27317 GCA_031379235.1 Opitutaceae bacterium
ATGATGCGCCACTGCCGTGGGGCATCACACAGTGCGTCGTCGCCGGCGCCAATTACCGGCACGAGAAAAACTATCAGGACAACTACGGCTACTCGCTCACGCGCGAGGAAATCGCCAAGCGCGGCTTCACCACCGGGCAGGCCGCCTACTTCAACAACAACCTCGTGTATCCGATCCACTACCTGCGCGACGGCAACAGCGACAAGGAACTCGGCTGGAGCGTGCGCCCCGGCGTCACGCAGCTCTTCCGCCACAACGCCGGCAGTGGCGTCAACCGCCGCCTCGACCAGAGCCTCACCTCCGCCTCGGTCAACGTGCTCGGCTCCTATTTCGGCGGCCGCGTGCGCACGAGCCTCGGCCTGAGCCGCGATCACTGGCTCCAGAGCGCGAGCACGCCGACGACCGCCGACACCGCGAATTTCAACCAGCAGACTTTCTTCAACGCCGACGGCACGCGCATCGCGAACGACGGCACGCGCAAGCTCACCGGCGTGCCGGTCTTCCCCTTCGCCGACAACTGGAGCACCAACCAGACCTACGGCGCCGTGTGGCACGCGCTGCCGTGGCTCTCGTTCACCGCCGGCTACTTCGAGTCGTCGCAGTTCAGCGAAAACTACGGCACCGATCTCACCGGCGGCGCGCTGCTGCCGCTCACGGGCGAGGGCGTGGACTTCAGCGCGCGGCTGAAATTCTTCGGCGGAAAAATCGAGGCCACGCTCACGCGCTTCGACACGAAGCAGGAAAACCTCAACGCCACGATCGTCGCCGAGGTGCGCGACGAGCTCGCACCGCTCCTCGCGAAACCGTTTTCCAACCTCGTGGACTACCGCGACCGCACGTCGGGCGGCTGGGAATTCCAAGTCCTCACCAACGTGACCCGCAACTGGACGCTGCTCGCCGCCTACTCGGTCAACGAGACGGAGTTCACGCGCTTTTTTCCGCTGCTCGGCCAGTTTCTCACCGAGGCCCGCGCCACCGCGAAGGCGCGCGGCCTCGACCCCGAGGGCGCCACGCAGCTCACGCGCGACTACCTCGATGATCAAGAAGGCGTCATCTCCGCGACGAGGCGCGCGACGGCGAGCCTGACCACGCGCTACAGTTTCAGCGAAGGCCGGCTGAAAGGCGCGAGCGCGGGCGTCGCCACGCGCTGGGCCCGCGGCCGCGACCGCGCCGGCGTGACCATCTCCGGCGTGCAGGTGCTCCCGCCGATCACGACGGAGGACTACCTGCTGGTGAACCCGTTCGTCGCCTACCGCCGCAAGGTCGGCCGCTACAACTTCACGGCGCAGCTCAACGTGAACAACGTCTTCGACACAAAGGTGGACGTGGGCAACAGCTACACGTGGGCGCGATACACCGAACCGCGGCAGTATGTGACGACGCTGACGGTGGGGTTTTGAGTCGGGCGCGCCTCCGCCCGTCGGCGCAAGCCCAACTCCCTGAACCGGTGCGACGTCGCCCTTGTCGGCGAGTCCCGTGCTCGCACCTTTGGGTTGATGCGCCTGCGCCCCAGCGAGTCCGTTTCCGCCGTGGCCGAGATGCAGGGGCTCGACGGTGCGTTTTCGTTTGCCGAAAAACTCCTCCAGAAAATTTGGCTGCGCGGTGATTTCGACCGGGCCGCGGCAACGACGGTCGATGGCCGGTGCGTGCGCATCGTCCATCCGGGCAAATGGAATCTGCTCGGTGGCCCGGATTTCCTCGGCGCTCGGCTGCGCATCGGCCATGACGCCACGCGCGATCTCGTGGGTGACGTGGAGGTGCATCTGCGTGCGAACGATTGGAACAGCCACGGCCACGCCGCCGATCCGGCCTACGCCGACGTCGTGCTGCATGTCGTGCTCTTTCCGCCCGACGGCACACCGATCACCCGCGGCGCAGGCGATCGCGAAATTCCGGTGCTCACACTCTTGCCGCTGCTGCACCGCGCGCTGGAGGAATTCGCCGCAGACGAAGCGGTCGAGGCGCTCGCCGACCGACCGCTATCACGCATCACTGAAGAACTCGGCCAGCTGCCCGCCTCGGACCTCGCCGTGCTGCTCAGGCGCCAGGCCGCCGCGCGCTGGCGGCAGAAGATTCACTTCGCGCGCCTGCGCTTGCAGCGCCTCGGTTGGGAGGCGGCCTGCCACCACACTGCGCTCGAAATCCTCGGTTATCGTTTCAATCGCGCTCCCATGCTGCGCATCGCGGGCGAACATCCCCTCCCAACTTGGACGTCCGGCGCCGTCGTGGCCGAAGCCGTGTTCGCCGCAGGGGACAAAAGCTGGAGCCTGCAAGGGGTGCGCCCGGCAAATCATCCTCGCATTCGTCTCCGGCAATACGCCACCTGGACCAAGGCCCGCCCCGACTGGCCGACACGCCTCAGCGCCCACGCCGCCGCGTTGCCGACAATCGATGCCACGACCGCGAGTGCGAGCGCCGGTGCGATTCGTCGCGCACACCAAATATCGCAAGTCCGCACGCGGATCGCAGCGGAGATTTGTGGCGGTGCGGTTGGCGGCACCCGGCTCGACAACCTCGTTTGCGACGGATTGCTGCCGCTGCTCGCGGCCCACACTTCGCGCGACCATCAGGGATTGTGGCACCACTGGTTCGTCGGCGATTTACCCCCAGCGGTCACCGGCGGGTTGCGTGCCCTCGGTTGTTTTGATGGTCGCGCCCATCCGGCGTGCCACGGAGTCGCGCAGGGATTTCTCGGCTGGCTGGTCGAAAACGAGTCGAGGTAGCGCAACACGCCAAAGTGGTCCAATTTACTTTTGCAGTCCTTGCGAGCAGCGCAGCGACGAAGCGATCACTCCGAAATTGCAGATGGATTGCCGCACTCGGCTGCGCCGGACCCGCCGTGACAAACCGCCCCGCAGTCACGACGCCGGGGGCGGGGGGCTTGACAAGATTTTGCGCGACTAGCTACGTTAGCAGACTCAATTCAACTCACTTTTCAAAAAGTGGGCCCTGCGGCCCGCTTTTTTTTTCCCATCTCACACGCCAAGCACCCTATGAGCAGCGAAATTCTATCCGTCCTGGAATACATGGAGAAGGAAAAGGGCATTCCGCGTGGCGACATGATTGCCACGATCGCGAATGCGCTGAAGACGGCCGCGCAAAAAGGCGTTAACTCCGGTCAGGAGCTCAAGATCGACATCAATCCGAAAAACGGCCAGCTCCACGCTTGGGCCGTGATGAAGGTCGTCGATTCCGTCGGCAATCCCAAGACCGAGATTCACGTCGAGAAGGCGCAGGCCGTAAAACCGGGCTCAGCCATCGGTGACATGATCGACAAGGAAATCGATCCTTCGACCCTCGGCCGGATCGCGGCGCAGACCGCCCGTCAGGCCGTCATGCAGCGGCTCCGGCAGTTCGAGAAAGACCGCATCTACGACGATTTCAAGGACCAGGTCGGTAATATCGTCACCGGCACCGTTCGCCGCCGCGAACGTAACGACCTCTTTGTCGATCTCGGCAAAGCCGAGGCCGTGATGCCAGGCAAGGAACAGGTGCCCGGCGAGGAATACCAACCCGGCGAGCGCATCCGCTGCCTGCTGATGGAAATCGAGAGCTCGCCCCGCGGTCCCGAGATCATTCTCAGTCGGGCAAGCCCCAAGTTCGTCCGCCGCCTCTTTGAACTTGAAGTCACCGAGGTCGCCGACGGCACCGTGAAAATCGAGGCGTTTGCCCGCGAGCCGGGCTATCGCACCAAGATCGCCGTCACCAGCACGGATCCCAAGGTCGATCCGGTCGGTGCGTGCGTCGGCGCCCGCGGCGCCCGCGTGAAGACCATCGTGCGCGAACTCGGCGGCGAGAAAATCGACATCATCAAATATTACGCGGACCCCCGCGAGATGATCATCGAAGCGTTGAAGCCGGCCGTGCCGCGCGAAATCACGCTCGATGAAAAGAGCCACCGCATTCTCCTCAAGGTTGCCACTGACGATCTCGCGGTCGCAATTGGCCGCAAGGGCCAGAATGCCCGGCTCACGTCACGCCTGATTGGCTGGCGCCTCGACATCGAGGAATTCAAGGCCGTCGGCGCCGATCCCGAGGGTGATGCCAAGCGCAAGCTCATCGCCGCGCTGGGCATCGCCGACGATCTGGCCCTGCGCTTGGTCAAGGCAGGTTTCGTCTCGCTCGAACTCTTCGAGGGCGTCGAGGCCGGCGATCTCGAAGGTTCCGGTTTCACGACCGAGGAAGCGACCGATATCATCGGTCGCGTTTCCGCCCGCGCCAAGTAACTCATTTTTTTCTACGACTACCGCTGCATGAGCATCCGCATCCACGAACTCGCGAAAGAGCTCCACCTTGAAAACAAGGAGCTCATTACGCTCCTCAAGGAGCGTAAAATCGTCGCTGCGGATGTGAAGTCCCCCTCGAGCACCGTCGACAACATCAACGCCTCGGCGTTGCGCGACGAGTTTGCCGATCGGATTAAGGCCGCGACACCGGCTGCGCCCACGGAGCCCGCCGTCGTAGTCAGCCCTGCGCCTGAATCCGGCCCGCCCAAGGTCATGATTCCGACTGGGGTATTCGTGAAATCGAAATTGGATATCGATCGCGAGAAAGAGGTCGCGGCCGCGGCACGCGCCGCCGCCATCAAGGCAGCCTCGACCCCCGCTCCCGTTGCGCCTGTCGCCGCACCTCGTCCAGTCGCAGCCCCGCAGCCAGCCGCTGTGCCGCGTTACGTTTCAGCGCCTCCACCGATTTCGCGTCCACCGGTCACGCCGCCGCGCCCGGTTTCGTCTCCGGTCGCGTCTGGGTTCAGACCTGCTGCGCCCGTCTCGGCCCCTACTCCGATTGTATCACCGGGCATCCGCCCTCCGACGCCGCCTCCAATCGCGCCCGCGGCCCCCGTCGCCAAATCACCCACGACGCCTCCAATGCCAGCGCGGGTGATCGCTCCCACGGCCGTGATGGCACCTCGCCCGCCTCCGCTTCCCGGCACAACACCGCCAATCCCGCCTGCGACTCCCAGTGCCGCCGCCGCGCCCCAAATCACAATTCAGGGCGACCTCAAGATTCTCCACCTCAAGCCGCCAATCGTCGTCCGCGACTTCGCCATCGCACTTGGATTGAAGCCCTTCAAGCTCATCTCCGAGCTGAACCAGCTCGTGGGCTTTGCGGCGATGAATTCCAACATCGACGAGGCCGTCGCCCAGAAAGTGGCGGATAAATACGGTTTCGTCCTCGATATCAAACACCGCGGCGACGTCGCCGCCCAGCAAGCTGCCGCCAAGGAAAAGAAAGAGAAGAAACCCGCCGAGGATGAAGCCAAATTTTTGGTCACCCGGCCGCCGGTGGTCTGCATTCTCGGTCACGTTGACCACGGCAAGACTTCGCTCCTCGACGCGATCCGCAAAGCCAACGTAGCCGCCGGTGAGGCCGGTGGCATCACTCAGCATATCGGCGGGTATCAGATCGATTTCAACGGCCGTAAGATCACGTTTCTCGACACGCCCGGCCACGCCGCCTTCACCAAGATGCGCGCGCGCGGTGCCAGCGTCACCGATGTCGCCATTCTTGTGGTCGCCGCGGACGACGGCTTCATGCCCCAGACCGACGAGGCGCTGAAGATTGCGCTCGCGGAAAAGCAGAATCATCCCGAGCGCTTCGCCCTCATCGTCGCCGTCAACAAGATGGACGTGAAGGGTGCGAATCTGGATCAGGTGAAAAACCAGATGCAGCAGCGCAACATCGCGCCCGAAGACTGGGGTGGTGACACGATCACTGTGCCTGTGGCTGCGATCAAGGGTCAGGGTATCACCGAACTGCTGGAAATGATTTTACTCCAGACCGACGTGCTTGAGCTCAAGGCCAATCCCAAGGCCGAGGCCAGCGGCGTAATCATCGAGTCCGAGATCGACTTTGGGCGCGGTCCGCTCGCCACCGTGATCGTTCAGCGCGGCACCCTCCGCGTGGGCGATGCCATCGTGAGCGGCGGAAATTTCGCCAAGGTCCGCGCGATGTTCGACGATCAGGGGAACAACGTGAAGGAAGCGCCTCCCGGCACGCCAGTGCGCGTGATCGGTTGGACCGGCACGCCGGAGAGCGGCGCGACGTTTAAGGCCGTGAAAAATTCCCGCGAAGCCGAGAAGCTCGCTGAGGAAGAACAGTTGCGCCTCAAGAAGGTCGCAACGACCGCCGCCGCTGTGCCCAAGGAAGTCTCCGTCGAGACGCTTTTCGCCAACATCGCCGCCACACAGGCGAAGGTGCTCAAGATCATCATCAAGACCGATGTGTTCGGCTCTTCCGAGGCCGTGCGCAACATCCTCGAAGGCATCAAGAGCGCCAAGGTCTCCCTAGAAATCGTTTCGATCGAAGTCGGCTTGGTCACGAAGAACGACATCGCCATGGCCGCCTCCACCGGCGCCCTCGTGATCGGTTTCCACACCAAGCTTGAAACCGGCGTCACTCCGCTGGCCAAGCACCACGGCGTGCGCCTCGCGAGCTACGACATCATCTACGAGATGGGCGACAAGGTCCGCGAGATGATGGCCGATCTCCTCGATCCTGATCTCAAGGAAACGAAGACGGGGGCCGCGGAAGTGCGGCAGGTGTTTCCTCTCGCGAAAGGCTTCGTGGCCGGCTGTCTCGTCACCGAGGGCAAAATCAACCGCAACGCCTCCGCCCGGCTCCGCCGTGGCAAGGAGATCGTGCACGAGGGCAAGGTCAGCACGCTCAAGCGCTTCAAGGACGACGCCAACGAAGTCCGCGCCGGCCTTGAGTGCGGTATCAAGCTCGACGACTTCAATGGCTATCAGGCCGGCGATGTCATCGAGTGCTTTGAAGTCCAAAAGGTCAGGGCGGCGCTCTGATTTTCGCTTTTGGACTTTCGATTTTCGATTCGCTGAAACCTTCGGCCGGAAATCGAGAATCAAAAATCGGAAATCGAAAATCCCATGAGCAACCGCACCATCCGCGTCAACGAGCTCATTCAGCGCGAGCTCAGCGCCATCCTCCGCAAACTCTATCAGGCGGAGGCCGTCACGATCACCATTGCGGAAGTGCGCGTCTCACCGGATTTGCGGGATGCCCGGGTCTTTGTGGCGGTCATCGGCGATGAAGAAACCGAAGAGAAAAAGCTGAAATGGCTGCGCTCAAAGTCGGCCAATATCCGCGAGGAACTCAGCCGGCGGATTGTGTTAAAATATCTGCCTAAATTCGAATACCTGCGTGACACCTCCGCTGTGCGCGGTTCCCGGATCCTCCAAGTGATCGAGGAAACCGAGCGCCCTCCCGTTCGCAAAACGACGTCCTGAGCGCCGCTGTCGTGGGAAAATACTTTCCGGAACTCTCCGCGGATTTCGCCCGCCTGCTTGCCACGCTCGCCGGCCGCAAGATTGCGGTGGTGGGCCACGCCCGGCCGGATGGGGACTGCATCGGCTCCCAAGTCGCCCTCGCCCGCGTGCTGACCGCGCGAGGCTTCGACACCATCTGCGTCAACGCCGATCCCGTGCCGCGCCGCCTGCTGTTTCTCGTCGGCGATATGAAATTTCACCGGACCGACGACGTGGTGAACGCCCGTGAGGACCGCTCCGCAATCTTTGTCGACTGCGCCGATCATGCGCGCGCCGGCGAAAGGCTGAAGGCGCACTATCCTGCACCCGCTGGCGTCATCGACCACCATCTCTCGAACATCGGCTATGGCACGGCGAACCTGGTCGACAGCCGTTCGGCCGCGACCTGCGAAATCCTCGCCGGTGTCTTCCTCGACAACGGCCTCACCATCGACGCCCAGAGTGCGCAAAGCCTTTACACCGGGATTATGACCGATACCGGGCAGTTCCGGCACAACTCGACCTCGCGCCGGTGTTTCCTCCTCGCCGGCGAACTCGTGAAACATGGCGCCAATCCCACCGAAGCGGGCTATGAGGTTTTTGAACGAGAGTCGGAAGGAAAGCTCCGTCTCCTCCAGCATTTTCTCGCCTCGCTGAAGCGCGAGTGCGGTGGCCGTGCCTGTATCGGCACCCTGCCGCCCGGAATCTTCGCGACCACGGGCGCGACTTCCGAGGACACCGAAGGCCTCGTCGACTACGCGCGCTGCATTGACGGCGTGGACATCGGTGCGCTCATCGAGGAGCGGCCCGACGGCACGTTCAAGGGCAGCCTCCGCGCGAAGGATCCAATTTACCGGGTCGACTTGATCGCGGGGCAGTTCAACGGCGGCGGCCACGCTTGCGCCGCAGGCCTCAACGTGAAAACCAACACGGAAAATTTCCGGGCGCGCTTCGTCACCGCGATGGCCCGGAGTATTGCCGCGGCCGATGCCGCCCGGAGCAAATAGCGCGATGCTCCTTCAACCCAGAGAAATGGAGGGCATCCTCCTCGTCGACAAACCCAGCGACCACACCTCGCACGACGTCGTCGCGCGCCTGCGCGGCAAGCTGAAGATGAAGCGCATCGGCCACGCCGGCACGCTCGATCCGATGGCGACCGGCCTGTTGATCATCCTCGTCGGCAAGGCCACGCGCGTATCCCAATACCTCATCAGCCTCGACAAGGAATACGAAGGCACGATCGAACTCGGCAAGGTGACCGACACGCAGGACGCCGACGGTGAGATGATGGAGACGCGCCCCGTGCCGCCCTTTACCGAAGCCGAAGTGAAGGCCGCCATCCAGTCCTTCCACGGTGATCAATACCAGAAGCCGCCGATGTATTCCGCGATCAAGATCAACGGCGTGCCGCTCTACAAAAGCGCGCGCAAGGGCGAGGAGGTTGAGCGCGAGGAGCGCTTTATCCGCGTCATGGAATGGGAGCTCACCCGCTTCGGCTTGCCGCGCTTTGATTTTCGGATGCGCGTCACCAAGGGCACCTACGTCCGCACGCTCGCCCACGATCTCGGGCAGAAGCTGGGTTGCGGGGCGCATCTCGCCGCACTGCGGCGCACGGCCACGGACAAGTTCAACGTCGCCCAGGCCCTCACGCTCGATCAGATCAATGCGCTCCCGCTGCCCGAAATCGAGAAACGTCTGATCGCGCCACGCGACGCGGTGCCGAGCCTCGCACTGTAGGCGTAGGATATTTTCGGGCTGCGCGGCCATGAACCTGCGATGAATTTCCCCGCCCAAATCGAAGGTTTGGAAAACCTCGCGCTACCGCCGCACCCGCTGCACCTCGCCATCGGCATGTTCGACGGCGTGCACCTCGGCCACCGCGCGGTGATCGACGCGGCGGTGCACGCCGCGAAATCCGCCGACGCCCTGAGCGGTGTGCTCACCTTCTGGCCGCACCCGAGCGCGTTGTTCCGGCCCGAAAAGCCCACGCGGCTGATCCAACCGCCTGCCACGAAGGCACGCATGCTGTGCGGCCTCGGGGTGGACGCCGTGATCACGCAGCCCTTCACCCCGGAATTAGCCGCCATCGAGGCGGAGGATTTCCTCCCTTGGCTCGCACGCGCGCTGCCGCAGCTGGCGGCGGTCTACGTCGGCGAGAATTTCCGTTTCGGGCGCGGCCGGCGCGGCGATGTCGCACTGCTCGTGGCGGCCGGACGGCGGCTTGGCCTGCGGGTCTTCAGCGCCCCGCGCGTGAATCTCGACGGCGAGCCGATCAGCAGCACGCGGATCCGCGCGCTGCTTGAGCAGGGCGAGATCGAGGCGGCCAACACCCTGCTCGGCTACTCGTATTTTGCGCACGGCTTCGTCGCACCGGGCAAACGCCTCGGCCGCACCATCGGGTTTCCCACGCTCAACGTGCCGTGGTCACCGGGCCTGCTCCCGCGGCTTGGAGTGTATGCGGTGCGAATCGACCGTTCCCCGGCGACTGCGGAGGGGTGGCGGCCCGCCGTCGCAAATTACGGCCTGCGACCGACCGTTGAGACCGCGACCGAACCGCGGCTGGAGGTGCATTTGCTCGGCCCGTGCATACTGGGGGAGGGCGATCACGTGAAGGTCGAGTGGCTCCGTTTCCTGCGCCCGGAGAAAAAATTCGCCGGGCTCGCCGAACTGCGCGCGCAAATCGCCCTGGACCGCATGGCGGCAGCGGATTTCTTCGCGCTTTGACAAGCCGGTCGGGTCGCAGGATTTTTCCTTGCGCTACGCACGGGTGATGGCGTTACTCGCCGACCTCAGATTTGGGGACCTTTAGCTCAGTTGGTTAGAGCGTTTCGTTGACATCGAAAAGGTCACTGGTTCGAGTCCAGTAAGGTCCACCATCTGCGAGGTCTTTAGAGGCAAAAGCACATGCCGCGATGCATTTCGGACCTGTGCCTCGTAGAGTGAGCTTGGCCTAAGACAAGGCCGCCACGGTCTCAACCGACCAATTTCGCGTAGGCCGTCGCATCGAGCAACGCACCCGCCGCGGCCGCATCTGCGGGCTTGAGCCGCAACATCCAACCCTCCGCGTAGGGGGCGCGGTTCACCGTCTCCGGGGCCGATTCGAGCACCGCATTCACCGTCACGACGGTCCCCGCGACAGGCGCGTAGAGATCACTGGCGGCCTTCACCGACTCAACCACGCCGAAAACTTCGCCCGCCTTCAGCGTGGCGCCAATCTTGGGTGCCTGCACGTAGGTGATATCGCCAAGGGAATTTTGCGCGTAGTCCGTGATGCCGATCGTGACGGTGCCATCGGCTTCGGCCTTCAGCCATTCATGCGACTTGGCGTAGCGGAGTGAGGCGGGGATGTTGCTCATGCGGTCGATTTTTTTAGCTCCACAAACGGCGGTTTGACCAGATGCAAATTCAACTTCGTGCCGCGGATGTCCACCGCGAGCGGTTGGGCGGCGGCTGAAGTGGTGACCAGCGCGGAGCCAATCGCTTCGTTGAGGATTGGCGACAAGGTGCCGGAAACCACGCGGCCCACGGGCGCGCCGTCAGCTCCGAGCACAGGCGTGTCCGCGCGGACGATGCGGCGGTCACCCGTCTTGAAGAACACGATTTTGTAGGCGGCACCGTTTTGTTTTTCAGCGCTGAGCGCGGCGCGACCGATGAAGTCGGCGCCCTTGTCGAGTTTCACCGTCCAGCCGAGTCCGGCGCTTAGCGGCGAAATATCCTGCGTGATCTCGTGGCCGTAGAGCGGATAACCGGCTTCGAGGCGCAGGCTGTCGCGCGCCCCCAGCCCGGCGAGTTCCAAGCCACGCGAAGCTCCGGCTTGAAGCAGTGCGGTCGCCAGCGTCACCGCCTCGCTCGCGGCGTGATAAAGTTCGAAACCATCCTCGCCCGTGTAGCCCGTGCGGCTCGCGATACAATGGACTCCGGCGACGGTCGCTTCCGCGAAATGATAATACTTCACGAGTCCGAGTTTCGCGCCGGTGAGCGACTGCACGATTTCAGCCGCCCGGGGGCCCTGCACGGCGAGGAGCGCGTAGTCGTCGCTCCGATCCGTGATGGTGACATCAAAACCCACGGCGTGCTCACGCATCCACGCGAGATCCTTGGCGATGTTGCCGGCGTTGATGCAGAGAAAATAATCCTCCGCGCCGCGCATGTAGACGAGCAAGTCGTCCACGACCCCGCCGCTTGGGTAGCACATCGGCGAGTAAAGCACGCGGCCGGGGAAAAGCTTCGCGACGTCATTCGTCACGAGGTGATTTAAAAATTTCGCGGCCTCAGGCCCGCGCACGTCGACCTCACCCATGTGGCTCACATCGAAAAGGCCGGCCGTGCGGCGCACCGCCTTGTGTTCCTCCAGAATGCTCCGGTATTGCACGGGCATTTCCCAACCGGCGAAATCGACGAGGCGGCCGCCATGGGCCGCGTGAAAATCGCGGAGCGGCGTGCGTTTGAGATCGGACATCCGGTGAGAGTAGCGGGCGCGAGGCCAGACGCGGCAAGGCTGATTTCAGCGCGGCAGGATCGAAGCAGGGCTGGTCTTCGACCCGCCTTCGAACACTCAAAGCGCGAAAGGGCGCATCTCAGTTTCCTGCAAATTTTGCGTCCCGGACGGTTTTGTAGGGGCGAGGCTTGTCCGCGCCCTTCAGAAAAAGGCGCGCAACGAGGCACGTCCCTACCTAACGCGAAAGGGCGGGTCACAGATCCGCCCTACCCCAAACCGCATTCGGCATTGCCGACGCCCGCACATGGTCGCCAACTTTCCGCGATGCCGCTCGCACACTGGGTCCACGATCTCAGCCCGTTTCTCATCCGGTTCTCGGAGAATTTCGGCATTCGTTACTACGGGCTGGCCTACCTCCTCAGCTTTGCCGCCGGCATCTGGCTGCTGCACCGCTACTGGCGCGCGGGTCGCTCGCCGTTTGCGACGAACGCGATCATGGATCTGATGACGTTCCTCGTCGTCGGCGTGCTGGTGGGCGGACGGCTCGGGTATTTTATCCTCTACAAGCCCGACTCTTTGTTTTCCGACCCGCTCATCCTGTTCCGAGTGTGGGAAGGTGGGATGGCGAGCCACGGCGGCTTGGTCGGAGTGCTCATCGCGATGCTCTGGTGGGCGCGCAAACAGGCCGTGCCGTTTTTCCACGTCAGCGATCTCATCGTGACGACGGCGCCGGCCGGCTGGATTTTCGGCCGACTGGCGAACTTCATCAACGGTGAGCTCGTCGGCAAAGCTTCGAACGTGGCGTGGGCCGTGATTTTTCCGCACAACGAAATCGACCAGGAGCTCGGGCGCGCCGCGGTGCCGCGCCATCCGTCGCAGCTCTACGCCGCGGCGCTGGAGGGGGTGCTCCTCTTCGCCTTTATGCAATGGCGCTTGTGGCGGAGCGACATCACACGCACGCAACCCGGACGGCTCAGCGGCGAGTTTCTCGTCGCCTACGCACTGGCGCGCACGCTCGCGGAAATTTTCCGCGAGCCAGACGCGTCGCTCCTCTTCGGGCTGAGCCGCGGGACGTTCTACTCGCTGTTCATGGTCGTCGCCGGCGCGGTGATAATCGCACGCACGCGGCCGACGCCAGCCGCGCAACGCTAAGCAACCGTGCCGGGAGGAAGCACGGCTCCCTTGCCCACCACGAGCACACCGTCGCGGACAATCACCAGACCGTTCGCATAGAGCCCGTCCGCCTTACCGTCGGCGATCAGCACACAGCCGTCGCCGATGCGCGTGTTCTTGTCGATGATGGCGCCCTTGATGCGGCAATTTTTACCGATGCCGAGATCCGGTCGGCCCTTCGCCACATTCTCCGCTTTCTGCGCGGTCGTCTCGTAAATGTCGGAACCCATCACGATCGTGTCCTCCAGATTGCTGCCTTCGCCAATGTAGGAGCGGATGCCGAGCACACAGTGGTGCAGCGTCGAGTCGGTGAGAATGGAACCGTCTCCGATCACGACATGATCAATCGCGCACTTGTTGAGCTTCGACGCCGGCAGATAACGGTCCTGCGTGTAAATCGGCGCGTTGGGCTCGAAGAAATTGAAGGGCGGCAGCGGCTGTGCGAGCGCGAGGTTGGCCTCGAAGAAGGCCCGCACCGTGCCGATGTCTTCCCAGTAACCTTCAAAGATGTGGGCGCAGAGTTTCTTTTTGCCGAGCAGGCCGGGGATAACTTCCTTGCCGAAATCCGTCATCGTGTTGTCGAGCGCCTCGGCCAGCACGTCGCGGTTGAAAACGTAGATGCCCATCGAGGCGAGACACTGCTTCTCGGCGGACTTGGTTTCCAATTTCGCCTCCAGCTGCGGGCTGAGCGTGAGACCATTGATCACCGCGGGGTCCTTCGGCTTTTCCACAAACCGCACGATCGACTGATCGTCGTTCACCTGCATGAGACCGAGACCGGCCACCTTGGAAACGGGAAAGGGAATCGCGGCGATCGTGACATCGGCTTTGTTGACGATGTGCTCCTCAATGATTTTCCGGAAATCCATCCGGTAGAGCTGATCGCCCGAGAGAATCAGGACGAGGTCGTGGGGGAAATTTCGGAAATGCAGGAGGTTCCGGCGCACGGCATCGGCCGTGCCCTGATACCAGTCGGAGCCCTTCTCGGTCTGCTCCGCCGCGAGGATGTCGACAAAGCCGCCGCCAAACGGATCGAAGCGGTAGGTGCTCTGCACATGGCGGTGCAACGAAGCCGTCTGAAACTGCGTGAGCAGAAACATCCGGTTGATGTCGCTGTTGAGGCAGTTGCTGATCGGGATGTCGACGAGTCGGTATTTGCCCGCCAGCGGCACGGCCGGCTTGCAACGTTCGAGCGTCAGGGGATGCAAACGGGTGCCGCGACCGCCGCCCATAATCACGGCGAGCACACGTTTCTGGGTCGTCATTAAATTTTTGCGCATAGAAGTTCGCGAGGGGTTTAAGCTACCCTTTGCGGCGGAAGCACATTTCGCCAGCAATTTCTCCGCCTCGATCCACCGCCAAAAGTGCGCCGCGATCACGCGCATGTTCGACTGAAAAACAACGAGCGCTTGGGACCGATGCGCACGGATTAGCGCCAACGTTTGGCGCCACGCGCGCTGCAAACTTACAAGCGCGTTACAGCTCGGCCCGGTGTCTTGCCTTGATGCCCTGAAAGCGGGAGACACGCTGATGCAAACTGTCTCGTTTCACTTCTAAAAAACATGTGCGGCATCGTCGGCTACGTCGGTAAACAAAAAGCAGCTCCCCTCATCATGGAGGGCCTGAAACGTCTGGAATATCGCGGCTACGACTCCGCGGGCGTCGCGGTGTTTCAAGAAGGCCGCTTCGAGCTCGTGAAAAAAATCGGCCGCGTGGCCAACCTTGAGATCGAGGCCGCCCGGCACAAACTCAGCGGGCACCAGGGCATCGGCCACACCCGCTGGGCCACGCACGGCGGCGTGACCGATGCCAATGCGCATCCGCATATCAGCAGCGACGGCACCATCGCCCTGATTCACAACGGCGTAATCGAGAACTACGCCCAGATGAAGAAATTTCTGCTCACGAAGGGCTTCACTTTCAAATCGGAGACGGACACCGAGGTGCTCTGCAACCTGATCGCCTATCACTACGCCAAGGAACCGAAGGCGAGCAATGGCGACAGCCGCTTCGTGGAGAGCGTGCGCAAGACCCTCGGTCACGCCGAAGGCACCTACGGCATCGTCATCATGGCGCTCGATGCGCCGGGTGAACTCGTCACCGCGCGGAAAGGCTCGCCGCTCATTCTTGGTCTCGGTGACGGCGAAAGCCTCGTCGCCAGCGATGTGTCGGCGATCGTGAGTCGCACGCAAAACGTCGTCTACCTGAAGGACGGCGAGATCGCGCATCTCACCGCGAATAATTTTTCGATCACGACGCTCTCGGCCGGGACCGTCGAACCCGTCATCGACAAAGTAACCTGGTCGATTGCGGACTCCGAGATGGGCGCCCACGCGCACTTCATGGAGAAGGAAATCTTCGAACAACCCACGGCGCTCGAAAATGCCATGCGCGGCCGCTTCTCGGAGGATGGCAGCACAGCGAAGTTCGGCGGCCTCAACATCACGCCCGGCGAGTTCCGCGGCGTCGACCGGTTCATGTTCTGCGCGTGCGGCACCGCGCTCCACGCCTGCATGGTGACCGAACACCTGATCGAGCGCTTCGCGCGCATCCCGGTCGAGTGCGATTACGCCTCGGAGTTTCGCTACCGCAACACTCCGCTCTTCCGCAATTCGCTCTTCTTCGTGATGAGCCAGTCCGGCGAAACGATCGACACGCTCGCCGCCATGCGCGAGGCGAAGCGCAAGGGCTACAAGGTCCTCGCGATTAACAACGTCGTCGGCTCCACCATCGCACGCGAGGCGGATGGGGGTATCTACCAGCACGTCGGCCCCGAGGTCGGCGTCGCCTCGACGAAGGCGTTCACGTCGCAGCTTTTGATCGGCGCGATGCTCGCGCTCTATCTCGCCCGCATGCGCGACATGAGCTTCAGCGACGGCACGCAGTTCGTCGCGGCGTTGAAGCAGGCACCCAACCTCGTGCGCAAGGCGCTCGAACAGGCGCCGCACATCAAGGCCATCGCGAAGCGTTTCGCCCAATCGGCCGACATGCTTTTTCTCGGCCGCCTCTCGCTCTTCCCCATCGCGCTCGAAGGCGCGCTCAAGCTTAAGGAAATATCCTACATTCACGCCGAGGGCTATCCCGCCGCCGAAATGAAGCACGGCCCGATTGCATTGATCAGCCCGGAATGCCCCAGCGTGTTCTTCGCTCCGAACAACGAGATTTTCAACAAGGTCGTTTCGTCCATGCAGGAGATCAAAGCGCGCAAGGGTCCGATCATCGCCATCGTCACGGAGGACGCCGACCTCCCCGAGGGCCTGGCCGACGAGGTCATCCGCATTCCGCAATGCCACGAGGCCGTGCTCCCGATCGTGGCGTCGATTCCAGTTCAACTCTTGAGCTACTACATCGCCGTCGAGCGCGGCTGCGATGTGGACAAGCCGCGCAATCTGGCGAAGTCCGTAACAGTGGAGTGATGGGGCCGCGCGCCGCATTCCGGTAGCCCGCCTCGGCCGAGGCGGGACAGTTCCGCCGCCAAAACTCACGTCGCTCCCTGCTCGCACGAGCAGGGCTGCTAAACCCACGCGCCGCCGAACGTCAGTTGTTGCGCGCGACCGTCTCGACAAGTTGCGATGGCGCCATTTTCAACCCAGCGCGGTGGCGTGCGACGGCCGCGTTAATCTCGGCGATGACGGCCGGGTTGTCCTTCGCGCGGTCGACGCGCTCGCTCGGGTCTTCGCCGAGATGGTAGAGTTGGGGCGGGTCGTGTGGCTCCGGTTGGTCGGCGCCATAGCCCGAGCGCGTGATGAAGTGCGCCTTCCAGGGCCCGAGGCGAGCCGCATAAAGCGTGGTTCCGCGATAGAATAAATAGGCGTCACGCGAAACCGTGCCGGTGCCGAAGAGCAGCGGTGAAATATCCTGCCCGTCGATCGGTCGGTCGCCCGGCAGCGTCGCACCACCAAGCTTCGCGCAGGTCGTGAAAAGATCCATGGTGGTCGCGATCTCGTGCTGCACCACACCAGCCTGGACGCGACCGGGCCACCAGGCGATGCCTGGCACCCGCATCCCACCTTCCCACGTCGAACCCTTACCTTCGCGAAACGGACCGGCGGAACCGCCATGGTGGTTGTAGATCAGCCACGGGCCGTTGTCGCTGCTGAAGACGACGAGGGTTTTCTGGTCGAGGCCTTCGGCGCGCAATGTGCCAAGGATTTCGCCCACGCTCCAGTCCAGTTCCGCGATCACGTCACCGTATACGCCCGCCGCGCTCTTGCCGCGAAAACGCTCCGAGGCAAACAGTGGCACGTGCGGAAACGTATGTGCCACGTAGAGAAAAAACGGCGCACCCTTCTTCTCCCGAATGAAGCGCACCGACTCCTCGGTGTAGCGCCGGGTGAGCTGCCGCTGGTCGGGTTGCGCCTCGATGACCGCCGTCCCACGAATCAGCGGCGTGCGCCAGTAGGCGTTGTTTTCCTCGTAGAATTTGGGCCGGCCCTTCGGGGCATTCGGCGCGGGCATCATGTCGTTGGAAAACGGCAGCCCGAAGTAGGAATCGAAACCGTGGTGTGGCGGCAGATGCTCCGGCAGATGGCCGAGGTGCCACTTGCCCACCATGCCGGTCGCGTAGCCCCGGCCTTTCAGCATTTCGGGCAGCGTCACTTCATCCCGCGGCAGACCGCCGGCGGAGTTGTTGCGGAGCACGCGAAACTGGTCGTTGCACATGCCGCTGCGCACGGGGTAACGGCCGGTCAGCAGCGCCGCGCGGCTGGGCGTGCAAACTTCTGCGGCCGAATAGAAATCGGTGAATCGCATACCCTCCGCTGCCATCCGATCCAGATTGGGCGTGCGGATGACAGGATTGCCGTAGCACCCGAGATCACCCCAGCCGAGATCGTCGGCGTAAATGATGATCACATTGGGTCGCTCATCGCTCGCGGCGTGCAAAACTAAGCCAGCCAAAGCCAAAGACGCGATCGCCATACGTGAACGGAGCATTTTCATGGGGTCGTTGCACGCTCGCGAAAATTTACCGGTAGTTCGAGTCCGTAAATCGCCGGCCTTCCCGCAAATACCGGCCCGACAGTGCCCCAAAATTCCGATGTTCACAGCCCGAGTCATTCGCCTTGCGAGCCCGCGCGCCGACTCGCATACACCCACGTTCCGCCGATGACCATCCATCCGTCCAAGGAAGCTTTCGCCACCCTCGCGACCCAGGGAAACGTGATCCCCGTTTACACGGATCTGATGGCGGACTTCGAGACACCAGTCTCGGCCTACGCGAAACTCAAGGCCGCCGGTCCGTCCTACTTGTTCGAGTCGGTCGAGGGCGGCGAGAATCTCGCGCGCTACAGTTTCATCGGCTGCCGGCCACGAAAAATCTTCGTCTGCGGGCCGACCACGACCGAGGTGCGCACTCCCGGCCGCCCCACGCAGACGATCCCCACACCCCCGGATCCGCTCACGCTGATCGAAGAGGAAATGCGCGGCTACAAACCAGTCGCGGTGCTCGGCCTGCCACGGTTCACCGGCGGCGCCGTGGGCTTCATCGCCTACGAATACGTCACCCGCATCGAACCGACGGTGCCCGCTGCCGCCGCGAACGAGTTGGGCACTCCCCTGCTCTACTTCATGCTGTCCGATTCGCTGCTGATCTTTGATCGGGCGAAACAGACCCTTCGGCTTTGCGTGAACGCCCACGTGCGCCCTTCGAGTGGCGCAGGGCAGGCGGCTGACGCCGAAGCCGCTTACACGGCGGCGGTCGGCGAATTGCAGGCGCTCTACGCGATGCTGCGTCACCCCAGCCAACTCGCGCCCGTGCCGCTCGTAAGTCCGGCGGCCCTCAACGTGCCGTCGGGCAATTTCACGCAAGCGCGCTTCGAGCAGGTCGTGGAAGACGGCAAGGAGTTCATCCGCTCGGGCGACATCATCCAGTTCGTGCCGTCCCAGCGGTTCACACAGCCTTTCGTCAAATCCGCCCTCGATCTTTATCGCGCGCTGCGGACGGTGAACCCGTCGCCCTACATGTTCATTTTAGAGGCAGGGGATTTTTCCATCGTGGGCGCTTCGCCGGAAGTCCACGTGCGTCTCACCGAGGGTCTCGTCGAAATCCGCCCGATTGCCGGCACGCGCAAGCGCGGCGCCACGCCGGCCGAGGATCTCGCCTTGGAAAAGGATCTGCTCGCCGATGAAAAGGAGCGCGCCGAACACCTCATGCTGGTGGATCTCGCGCGCAACGACATCGGCCGGGTGTGCAAGTTTGGCAGCGTCAAGGTGCCCGAGATGATGGTCATCGAGCGCTACTCCCATGTCATGCACATCGTCTCCCAGGTCGAGGGCCGGATCGCGCCCGACAAGAACGCCTACGACTTGATGCGCGCGACATTTCCGGCGGGCACGGTCAGCGGCGCACCCAAGATTCGCGCCATGCAGATTATCGCCCAATATGAGCCCTCGCAGCGCGGATTCTATGCCGGCGCGCTGGGTTACGTGGGCTACGACGGCAACATGGACACCTGCATCATGCTGCGCACCGCACTCTTGAAGGACGGCCAGATTCACATCCAGGCCGGGGCGGGCGTGGTCGCCGACTCGATTCCCGCTTCGGAGTATCAGGAGACGGTGAGCAAGGCGTCCGCGCTCTTCAAGGCGGTCGCGATGGCGGAGCAGTTCTGAGTCTCGGTCTCGGCCGAGTGTGACGGGCCTGTTACCGTTTTGGCGTCGTTGCGCCACGCGCGTGCGCCATTGTTGCACGTAAAACTAGCTGGTGCGGGCATCTCCTCCCCGTGATCGCCCGTAATGACAGTTGGAACGAAATCCGCTCATTGCGGGAACAACCAACCAACTCATCCCTCTAACTTTCCGGAGACCACCCTCATGCACGCTAAAGCCAAGTCGCTTCACTCCTCCCGCGCCGCTAATGATTCCATCCGGGCAGAAACACCGGCCGCCACCCTGACCGCTGTCGCCCTCGACGCCCCGCCTTCGTTTCTTGAGAAATCTGACCGTGCTGCGCCCGAGGCGCCCATCCCGCACGGCGAGCGCAGCAACCTCCAACTCTACCTTCAGGAGATCGGCAAGACGCCCCTCCTCACCATCGCCGAGGAAATCACCCTCGCGCGCCGCATCCGCCGCGGCGACAAGGCCGCCCGCGATCACATGATCTCGGCCAATCTACGGCTCGTCGTAAAAATCGCGATGGACTACAAGGACTTCGGCCTACCGCTCCTCGACCTCATCAGCGAGGGCAACATCGGTCTCATCAAGGCCGTCGAGCGCTTCGACCCGCGCAAAGGCGGCAAGCTTTCGACCTACGCGGCCTGGTGGATCAAGCAGTCAATGAAGCGGGCGCTCGCCAACCAGAGCAAAACCATCCGCCTGCCCGTCCACTTGGTGGACAAGATTTCCAAGATGCGCCGCACCGCGATGAAGCTCACCGAGGATCTCGGCCGCGAGCCCACCGACGAGGAGTTGGCGATCGAGCTGCAAATTCCGACGGCGAAGGTCGCTCACCTCAAATCGGTCAGCGTTCGCCCCGCCTCGCTCGATGCTCCCATCGGGGAGGAAGGCGGCTCATCGACGTTCGGTGAAATCGTCGGCGACGACAACGCCGTGAGCCCCTACGAGGGCCTGCGCGAAAAAAACCTCAACCGCGATCTCAGCGATATGGTCAACTCCCTCGACAAGCGCGAGGCCGAGATCATCAAACTGCGCTTCGGTCTGGAAGGCCGTGACGAACTTACCCTTGAGGAAGTCGGCCGGAAATTCCACGTCACCCGCGAACGCATCCGTCAGCTCGAATATCTCGCGCTGACAAAAATGCGGAAGGCGATGGTGAAGAACGAGGCCGTCCGCACCGTCGATGAAATCGAGGAAGAGGATCGCCAGCGCGAGCGCATGGCCGTCATCCGCGAGTTCGTCGAGAGCAAGACGAAGCAGCAGAACAAGACCGGCCGGAACTGACGGTCGTCAGGCGAATACCTTCCGCAGGTATTCCAAACTGCGCACCGCAATTGCTTCGGGGCCTTCATCAAAATTGAAGACCTCGACGGACACCATGCCGTTGTAGCCGACTTCGTCCAGGGCGGACGCGATCGGCAAGAAATCCACCGCGCCGAAACCCGGGCCTTTCAGATTCTTGTCGTTGGCGTGCACGTAGGCGAAGTCACCGCGGCTCTCGCGGATGATCTGCGGGATCGGCTTCGCTTCGTGGCTCATCGCGCGCACATCAAGGATCACCTTGAAGTTCAGTGACGGCAGCTCGCGGGTGAATCGAATCGCCTCGGCGGCGGTATTGATGAAATCCGTATCCTCGAGCGGCAACGGCTCGAGGCAGATCGTGATGCCACGGCGCTCCGCGAGACGCACCGCGGCCCGAAACACCTCGATCGCCCAATGCCATGCCTGCACCTGCGTCACACCGGGCAAGAGACTACGCTGTTTGGGTGACCCAACCACAATACTCTGGCCACCGAGGTCGGCGCAAAAATCCACGAGCGCGCAAAAATAATCTGCCGTGCGCTGACGTGTCACCGCATCAGGCGAGGTCAGGTAAAGCCCCTCGGTCGAAGCCAACACCCAGTGAATGCCCGAGATTGCAATGCCGGCTTGCGCGGCCGCGGCCCGAATTCGGGCGCGCTCGACGGCGGGAATATCCGTCACGTATTTCGCCAGCGTGAACGGCGCGATTTCGACCGCGTCGTAGCCGAGGCGCGCGCAATGGGCGAAGGTGTCCTCGATTTTCCAGTCGCGAAAGATTTCGTTGCAGATGCCAAACTTCATGGCCGTAAAACCGCCGCCGCTCAGACGTCGCAAATCCGCACGCCTTGCGCGAGTGCGGCGACCTTGTCACTGCCGGTCGGAATGAATTCCTGGCCGACGAAGCCCTTGTAACCGAGATCAAGCAACGCGCGCATGATCGGCGGGTAGTTGATCTCCTGCGTGTCATCGATCTCATTGCGGCCGGGGACGCCGGCCGTGTGCACGTGCGCGACATAGGGCAGGTGCTGTTTGAGACGGGTGATGACATCGCCGTGCATGATCTGCACGTGGTAGATGTCGAAGAGCACCTTCATCCGCTCCGACCCAATGCGCCGGCAGATTTCAACACTGCGTTCCAGGTCGTCGCAAAAATAATCAGGGTGCCCTTTCATGTTCGTCGCGACGCGGGAGTTCAGCATCTCAAGGCAGAGCGTGACTTTCTTGTCCTCAGCGAAACCGATGATCTTTTTCAGGCCGTCGACCATGTTGCGCATCGCGACTTCGTCACTGAGGCCGCGGCGAAAACCGGAAAACGTGATCACGCGCTCCACGCCGGACGCAGCGCACTCCTCGATCCGTTTGCGCAAAATCGCGAGACACTCGTCGTGTTCCTCGGTATGCGCAAAGCCCTTGGCGAAGCCATGGCTGCTGGCGATGGCACACGTAAGTCCGAGCTTTTTCAGTTCCGGCCAGAACTTCGGATCGCAGAGTTCGACGGACTGCAGACCGAGCGCCGCCGCGTGCCGGCCCAGCTCGGGCACGGTCATAGGATTGAAGCACCACGGCACGACCGACTGGCGAATGCGTCCGTGCTTGATCCGATAAGGCGCGGGTGACGGTTGCGCCTGGGCCGAGAGGCCAAGCGCCGCGGAAGTCACAAGCGTCTTGAGTGCGGTGCGGCGGGTGAACACGGGGGATTTCATCCGCGCGATCTCCGCCGAGCGCTGGCGTGACGTCGAGCCTTTGTGTGCGCGCAGAACCGAGGCCCGGACACTATCTCTTGGGCACTGCCGAGCTCGTTGCGGGCACACCCGCGCCGGCACCACTGCGCTCGGTGCCGTAGGTTTTCACCAGATAATCCACGATCGGATCGACGGCGGAATCGGGAATCGTAGCCCCAAAGGTCTTCTGCATTTTCGCCACCGAGGACTTCCAATAGGCGCGGGACGACACGGGCTGCATGCGCACATAGTCCACCGAGTGGCAGGTGTAGCAGTGCGTCGTCGCGAGCGCATAGCCCGGGAGCGGCGACTCGGTGAGGCGCGCGGTTTCCGCCGGAAGTTTTATTTCCACCGCGGCCAGACCCAGGGTCATCAGCAGAGAAGCGGCAACGACTAGACGACAGGTTTTCATGCGACCTCCACTTTGACGGGTTCGATGACGTTGCGTAGGTAGCCCGCGGGATTCCAGAGCGGATCGAGTGGCTGCGATTCGCCGAGGCGATTCAGCGCCCGGGCCATCAGCGTGTGAGTGCCGCGCTGCGCGGGCGTGAAACCGATCCGCCACTCGCGAAACGAATATTTCCCAAGATCCGAACCGAGGTCGGCGGTGCGCCAGGAGCGACCACCATCACTGGAAAACGCGACTTCACGAATGCCGTGGCCGCCGTCGAATGCGATCCCGCGAACCACCGTTTCGCGTCCCGCCGGGACCGTCGCGTTTTCCGCGAGGCTCGTGATAAACGAGCGCACCGTGAAACGTCGGATCGGCTCACTCTGTTTTGCCGTCGCGCCGGGTTCGAGGGCATGGGCGGGCGTCGATGCCACGCGGTAGGCCGTCGCCATCCAAAAACCGGCGAAGACCCGATCGAGCACCTCGATATCATCGAGGTGCTTCACCCAATAGGTGCCGTAGTGGCCGGGCACGACCAAGCGCAGCGGGTAGCCATTGAGCATCGGCAGGTCGGCGCCGTTCATCGCCCATGCGAGCATGACTTCGCCATCGAGCGCGTGATCGAGGTCGAGGGCTTTGACGTAGTCAGGTGTGGCCGGAACCGGCGGACGATCGAGCCCGTTGAAAGAAACTTGTTTGGCGTCCGCGCTCACGCCGGCCTTTTCCAACACCGCGCGCAATGGCACGCCGGTCCAGCGGGCGTTGCCCATCGCGCCATGCGAGAGTTGTCCGCCGTTGACGCGCGGGGTGAAGTGTCCGCGGCTGTTGCCCGAGCATTGGTTCACCGCGACGATTTCCACCGACGGTGCGAGTCGCTTCAGTTCCTCTAGTGAAAGCGAGAGCGGCGTCGCCACTTTGCCATGCACGCGCAGCCGAAACGCCGCCGGGTCAATCGCAGTCGGGATGTCGCTGAGATGGTAGCGGACAAAAAATGCGTCGTTGGGCGTGAGCACACTTTCGTTGAACACGGAAAACGGGGTCTCCAGCTGCGGCGGCCGGGCCGTCAGCCGGATGAGCGGGCGTTTCTGCGGATAAGCGACGAGCTCGCGCTCGCCGTTTTCGAACGGCAACACGACGCGGTCCTCCGCGCCGAAAAGCCGGGCAACGCTGCCAGCCAGCGCGGCACCGGCGGTCAGGGCGCCCGCCGCACTCAGAAATTTCCGGCGATCAATCGGACGGGGCAATTCGGGGCGGGAGCGATTCATCTGCGACCACGCTGCAACGTGAAGCAGCGAGGGCAAGCGTGGGTTCACACCTCGAGGTTGCCAACGGCACGCCGCCGGTCTCAAGGTTTCGTCCCCCTCCACTTCCCATGAGCCTCCCCCACTCCGCTTCTCGTCGCACGTTTCTCAAGACCGCCGGTGCCGCCGCGCTGGCCGCGCCGTTCTTCGCCAAAAATCTCCACGCGCAAGCGCCGAGCCGCGTGCTGCGCCACGCGAGCTTCGGCGCGTCGGGCATGGCGGCGAATGACATTCAGGCGATCATGAGCAATCCGTTCGTGAAGCTCGTCGCCATCGCCGATGTCGATCTCGCGCGCACGAAACAGATCAAGGAGACGTATCCCGAGGTGCGGATTTATCAGGACTGGCGCCAGCTCCTCGACAAGGAAGGTAAGAATCTCGATTCGGTGAACGTCTCCACGCCCGACCACATGCACGGGCCGATTGCGCTTTCCGCAATGCAGCTCGGCAAACATTGCTACTGCCAAAAGCCGCTCGCGCACAACCTGCACGAAACGCGCGTCCTCACCGAAATCGCGCGCGAGAAGAATCTCGTGACGCAGATGGGCATCCAGATCCACTCCTACAAAGTATACCGGCAAGCCGTCGCGATCGTGCAGAGCGGCGTGATCGGCAAAGTGAAGGAAGTCCACACGTGGAGCAGTAAGAAGTGGGGCGATGCCGGCGGACCGCCCGCGAAGGCCAGCCCCGTGCCCAGCACGCTCAACTGGGATCTCTGGCTCGGCGTCGCGGCGGAGCGTCCGTTTGTCGATGGCTATTATCACCCCGGCAACTGGCGAAAGCGCCTCGATTTCGGCACCGGCACGTTCGGCGACATGGGTTGCCACATCTACGATCCCGTCTTTAAGGCGCTCGCGCTGACCTCGCCACTTTCGGTGCGCTCTGAAGGTCCGGCCCCCGATGCGTGGAACTGGGCCGTCAACGCCAACATCCGCTACGTCTTCCCCGGCACGCCCTTCACCGCCGACAAAACCGTCGCCGTGACTTGGTATGACGGCGACGCCCGCCCCCCCCAGGCGATCCTCGATCTCGTGAAGGTTGCCACCACGGCCAAGGCGGCCGACGCGAAGAAAAAGCGCAGTGGCACGGCCGACGACGACAACAGCCAGGGCTCGATCGTGATCGGCACCGAAGGTGTGCTCCACATTCCGCACATTGCCGCACCGAAACTTTTCCCGCTCGAAAAATTCGCGGACTACAAATTACCCGACGCCGAACAGGGCCACCATTGGTCACTCTGGGCCGACGCTTGCATGAACGGGGCAAAGCCCTCGGCCAACTTTGACTACTCGGGACCACTCACTGAAGCCGTCCTGCTGGGCAGTGTGGCCGTGCGCTTCCCTCAAGCCACGCTCGAGTGGAACGCGGCCAAGCTCCAATTCGACAACGAGTCCGCGGCCAATCGCTACGTGCGCCGCAGCTACCGCAAGGGCTGGGAATACGCGCGGCTGTAGGCGGATTGCCGATAGGGCGGGGCCCTCCCAACCGGTTCGGAGAGCGCCTTCAAATTCAGCGGAGGCGGGGTCGGGAGACCCCGCCCGACAACTTCCCCGCGTCCTTAAATCTGCCTACCGCGGATTCACGGCTCGCCCCACACCGCCGGAGATTTGAAGCCGGCCGCGATTGGCGCCTGCTTCGAGGGCACCGCGGCATTCGCATACGCGTCGAGCCGCACGCGCAGCTCCTTGACCTTCGCCGGCTGCTGTTCCGCGAGATTATTTTTTTCGTAAGGGTCGGACTTGATGTTGAACAGCTCGATGCGCGGGGCGGCCGCCTCGTTCTTCGCGGCCTTCTTGGCGTTCTTCTTCGCCGCTTTCGGTGCGGTCGCAGCGGCCTCGCCTTCGGTTTCAACGGCATCGCCGGCAACGATGAGCTTCCAGTCGCCGACGCGGATCGCGCCGCCGGCGGTCGTGATGTTGTGCAAAATGTCTTCGTGCGGCGATGCCGCGCCCTGCGTGATCGCGGGCCAGGCATCGCGACCGTCGAGCGGATTTTTCTGTGCCAGTGAAACGCCCGCGAGGTTCAGCAACGTGGGATACCAGTCGACCATGTGCAGCGCGGCATCAACGACGGAGCCGGCTTTGATTTTTCCGTCCCACACCGCGACCGCAGGAACACGCACGCCGCCTTCGTAAAGCGTGCCTTTGCCGGCGCGCAGTGGACCGTTGCTCGTCACGACACCGGGAGCGGGTCCGCCGTTGTCGGAGCAGAAAACGATGAGCGTGTTTTTCCGCAGTCCCTTGGTTTCGAGCGCGCCGACGATCTGACCGATGGCCTCGTCCATCGCGGCCAGCATGCCAGCGTAGGTGCGGCGGTTGCCCTTCAGATTCACATACGGCTCCATGTAGCGTTCGGGCACCTGATGCGGCGTGTGCACCGCGTTAAAGGGCACGTAGAGAAACAGCGGCCGGCGCGCATCATGTGCGGCGATCAGACGCGAAGCTTCACGGGCGAGCAGATGCGTCGCGTAGCCTTCGTCACGATTCACTTTGTCGTCTCGGTGCCAGTCGAAGCCGCCGTCGCGAATGTGGGTGTTGTAGTCGAGTGCGCCATTGTAGTGGCCGTATTGGTGATCAAAACCACGTCGGGTCGGAAGATAGGCGGGCTCGAAGTGCCCGAGATGCCACTTGCCTGTGATCGCGGTAACGTAGCCGGCCTCCTTCAGCCCCTGCGGCAGCGTGCGCTCGTCGAGCGGCAGACCGTAGCGCGCCCACGGCCGAACCACACCGATGTGCAGGCCGTGCCGAATCGGATAACGTCCGGTCATGAACGCAGCACGCGTCGGCGAACACACCGGCTGCACATAAAACTGTTCCAGCCGCGCGCCTGCGGCGGCAAGTTTGTCGATGTGCGGCGTCTTGATTTCGCTACCGTGGAAACCGACGTCGCCCCAGCCGAGATCGTCGGCGATGATAAAGAGGACGTTGGGCTTCGGCGGGACGGCATCGGCGGCGCGAACCGCGGCGGCGAAAAGGAAAACAAGCGCGAGGAGGCGGAGCGGGGTCATAGGCGTGGAATTACCAGACGAGCCGCGCGAGGCAAGCGCACTAGGTGTTTCCGCGGCTCAGCTCGATTGTCATTGCGAGCCCGGCTCGGCGGGCGCGGCAATCC
>JANNEY010000446.1:0-21087 GCA_031379235.1 Opitutaceae bacterium
CTGGGCCCGCCTCGCAAAATTTCCGTTCGCGATCCGCACGCTCGCGGCGGCAGCGGCGGTAGTTGTCGTAGGAGTGTTCGTGTTTCAGTCAGTCTCGCCGGAAACGCCGCCGTCGAGCGGCACCGTCCGCGTGATTCCCTCGCCCGAGCGGCTCACGCTCGAAGACGGTTCCGTCGTCGAACTCAACCACGGCGGAAAAATCGAGACCGATTTCTCTACCGAGACGCGGCGCGTGCGGCTCGTGCGCGGTGAGGCGCATTTCACGGTCTCCAAGAATCCTGCGCGTCCCTTCATCGTCGAAGCCAACGGCGTGGCCGTGCGTGCTGTCGGCACGGCGTTCAACGTGCGGCATGCTTCTGATGCCGTCGAGGTGCTCGTGACTGAAGGCAAGGTGCAGGTCGAGCGGCCCGTCGCGGCCGTCGTTTCGTCGCCTGTGCAGTCGCCCATCGCGCCCACCGCGCTCGTGGCGGGCGAGCGCGCTATCGTCGACACCACGGCGCCGGCGGCTCAACCTGTCGTGGCCGCCGTGACACCGACGGAAATGGCCCGCGCTCTTTCGTGGCAAGGCGTGCGGCTGGAGTTCGCCGAGTTGCCGTTGGCCGAGGTCGTCACCGAATTCAATCTGCGCAACCGCCAGCAACTCGTCGTCGGCGACGTCTCGACCGGCCGCCTGCGCGTGGGCGGAAGTTTCCGCGCCGACAACGTCGATGGGTTTGTCCGCCTCCTCGAAGCCAGCTTCGGCGTGTCGGCGCAGCGCCGCGACGATGGAGCGCTCGTTTTGCGACAGCAAAAATAGATTGGCGTCCCGGGGCCAATTTTTTTGCGAACCCCCTAACGGAAACCTCCGGACCGTTCGTCTCAGCTCTCGAACCCCATTTCTGACCCCATGACCAAATCCTGCTTGATTCTGCGTCTTCGTTGGACCGCCGCGCTCGCGTTCATCTTTGCCCTCGCCGGCGTGGTGCCGGCCGCGGACCAAGTGAAAAAAAACTACCAACTTCCCGCCGGTGACGCGGCCGTGACGCTGAAACGCTTCTCTGAACAGTCGGGCGAGCAGATCGTCTACCCGGTCGATGCCGTGCGCGGTATGCAGACCAACGCCGTGGGCGGTGAATTCACTGCGCGCGACGCCCTCGACCGCCTTGTCGCCGGCACCGAACTCCGCGTCGTGCAGGACGGCAGCACCGGGGCGCTTGCCGTCAACCGCATCACGGGCGGTGGTGGCGGCAGCGGCTCGATCGACGGACGCGTCTTCAATCCCGCGAGTGGCAGCTACGTGAACAACGCCCGCGTCACCATCGACGCGCTCCGGCTCGAGACGTTTACCGACGAATCCGGCCACTATCGTTTCCCTCGCGTGCCGACGGGCGATGTGTCGGTGCGAGTCTCCTACACGGGGTTTCCTACCGAGACGCTGGTCGTCAAAGTCATCGCGGGACAGCCATCACCACAGGATTTCACGCTGCGCGGATCCAAGGACACCATGACTGCCGACACGACCGTGAAGCTCGACGCGTTCACCGTCGCCGCCAAGCGCGACATGGCCGCCTCCGATGTCGCCGTGAACGAGCAGCGCTACGCCGCCGGCATCAAGAATATTGTCTCCACCGATTCCTTCGCCGACATCGCCGATGGAAACGTCGGCGAGTTCGCCAAATATCTCCCCGGCGTGACGCTCAACCGCAGCGGCAGTGACGGGCTCAATATTTCCATTGGCGGCGTGCCTCCCAGCGGCACCCCCATTTTACTCGACGGAAACGGCATCGCGAGCGCGGCCTCGTCCAACACCGAGCGCACGGTCGAGTTCGAGAACATCGCGGTCGGCGGCATGTCGCGCGTCGAGGTCTCGCGCTCGCCCACGCCCGATGCGCCCGCGAATGCGATCGGCGGTTCGGTGAATCTCGTGAGCCGCAGCGCATTCGAGCGCTCGAAGCCACTCTACTCGTTCAAGACGTATCTCTCGTTTCGCGGCGGCGACTTCGACTGGGGCAAGACGCCCGGTGCCTTTCAGCACGCGGCCTATCCCTACGAACCCAATCTGGAATTGAGCGCCATCGTGCCCGTCACTCGGAATTTCGGCTTCACGGTCAGCGGCTTGGTCGCCCGCACGCGCAACAACGGTCCGGGCGTCGTCCTCGATTGGGTGCCCACGGTGGCGGCGCAGTCGGCGAATTTTCCCGCCACGACGCCCGACAACCCCTACCTCGTGCGCTATCGCCTGCAGGAGCGCCCGAAGATCACCGTGCGCAATACGCTCAGCGCCTCCGCTGACTGGCGGGTGTCGCCGACCGATGTGTTCACCGTCGGATTTCAGTATTCGTATTTCATGGCGGAGTTTTGGGTGCGGCAGCTCAACGTCGATGTGGGCCGCGTGACCTCGTTCGGCCGCGACTTCACGCAGGGCGCCGCGGGCGCCGGCTTCGCGCAAATCCTCACCGACGCACGCGAGAAGAACGGCACGAGCTACGCGCCGAGCCTCCGCTGGAAGCACCGGGGCCGCGTGTGGGAGTCGACGATAGGAGGGGCTTATTCCTACGCCTCGAACCATTATGCCAACGAGGGGTATTTTCTGGGTAACAACGCCTTTTACCGCGGCCTCACGGTGCGCTTCGACCAGGTCACCGCGGATCACCCGGGTGCGATGGCGATCACCGATGCGACGGGAGCGAAGGCCGACATCTACAGCCTCGCCAACTATCGCCTCGAAAGCGTTTCGGGTCAGACGTTCAACAGCGCCGCGGTCGTGCGCACCGCTTACGCGAATGCAAAACGCGACCTCGATCTGCGCGTGCCGCTCACCGTGAAGGCCGGAGTGGACCTCCGCGTCGAAAACCGCGACATGCGCCGGCCGACTTACAGCACGAATTTTCTCGGCGCCGACGGCATTCTGGCCAACGCCGACAACACGGCGGCGCCGTTTCTCGATCCGAGCTACTCGCAGCGCGAGTTGCTGTTCGGCCCACGCATGCAGTGGTTCGACAACGACAAGATCGGCGGTGTCTACCGGGCGACGCCGAACTATTTCGCCAGCACGGAGACGGATGCCGTGAACGCCTACCGCAGTAATGTCACCAGCTCGCAGGCGATCACTGAGACGATTCTGGCTCCCTACCTCAGGCTCGATACGAAGCTGCTTGACGGCCGCCTGCAGGTGAGCGGCGGCGTGCGCTACGAGCGCACGGAGGACGAGGGCGACGGCCCGCTCATCGACCCGACGCGCATCTACCAGCGCAACGCGAGCGGCCAGATCGTGCGCGACGCCGCCGGGCGCCCGGTGGTGGTCTCCGCATTGAATACGCTCGCCGGCACGAAGCTCGCCTACGTTGAGCGCGGCTCGCACGTGAAAAAGCACTACGACGGCTTTTTTCCGAGCGTGAACGCCTCGTTCTCGCTCCGGCCAAATCTGATCGCCCGCGCCTCCTACGGGCGGTCAATCAATCGTCCGAATTTCGGCAACATTCTCCCGTCGATGAATCTGCCGGACACCGAGAGCACCAACCGCACGATCACGCTCACCAATCCCAATCTGAAGCCGTGGATTGCCGACAGCTACGGTCTCGCGCTGGAGTATTATTTCAACGAGCCCTCGACCGGCGTGCTCTCCACGCGCGTCTATCAGCGCAACATCACGGACTT
Organism: Opitutaceae bacterium; assembly: GCA_031379235.1. GTDB lineage: Bacteria > Verrucomicrobiota > Verrucomicrobiia > Opitutales > Opitutaceae > ER46. The sequence continues at coordinate 3,637 of JANNEY010000446.1, forward strand.
CTTCGGTTCGGCGCTGCTGCCGGCGAGTGATGACTTGCTCGAACCGTATGGGATCGACCCCGCAACCTACGGTGAGGCGCTCGGCTATCTCGTGAGCACGACGCGCAACGTCGGCGATGCCAAGGTGTCCGGCGCCGAATTCGATTACCGGCAGAACCTCACGTTTCTGCCGAAGTGGGCGCGCGGGTTCACCGTGTTTGGCAATCTAACGATGCAGCACCTCGAAGGAAATCAGCTCGCGACCTTCAGCGGCTTCGTCGGCAAGACCATCAACTGGGGTGTGACCTACAGCCGCGAGCGCTTCACCGTGCGGCTGGCGGTCAATCTGCGCGGCCGAGTGAAACAGGGGCAGATTACGAACGCGGGCACGGAGCCCGGCACGTTTGCCTATCTCATGCCGCGCAATAGCGCCGACCTCTCGGCCGAGTATCGCTTCACGCGCAAGCTCTCGGTTTATTTCTCCGGCCGCAACGTGAACGAGGCGATCGACGACACCGTGCGCTACGGCCCGAACACGCCGAGCGACCGTATCATCAATAACCGCGTGCACTACGGTCCGACGTGGTATTTCGGCCTCAAGGGCACGTTCTGAGTCGGGCGATTCCTCCACGATGCTGCGGCGCGATTTTGTAGCCTACTCCACGGCGGCGCTCACGCTGTCCGCGCTCCGTCCGCTCCGCGCCGCACCGGCCGTCGCGGGTGCGCCGCCCGAGGGGTTCATGGCTCGCTTTCCCGCGTGCACCGAGTTCGAGGGCAAGGTGCCCATCGCCCGGCTCGCGACCGGCCGCGTCATCCACCGCTTCTTCGACACCTCGCCGATCAGTCCTTCCGGCCGCTACGTCGGATTGTTCCGGCTCCCCAACGAAGTCCGCCCACCGCAACCCGGCGAGGCCGGCGAAGTCGTCCTTGTCGATTTGCACACCGGTAAAGAGCGTGTCGTCGCGCAGTCGCGCGGCTGGGAAACGCAGATGGGCGCCAACGTCCAATGGGGCGCGACCGACGCAGATCTTTTTTTCAACGACGTCGATCCCGCCACGTGGACGCCGTTCGCGGTGCAACTCGATCCGGCCACGGGCAAGTCGCGGCGGCTCGGCGGCACCGTGTTTACCGTTTCGCCTGACGGCAAAAAGCTCACCTCCTACAACCTCATCGCTTCGCGCCTCATTCAGGTCGGTTACGGCGTTGTGATTCCCGAGGAGCGCACGCGTCGCAACGTCGGGCCGGTCAGCGACGACGGCTTGTTCGTCACCGACCTCGGCAGCGGCCAAACCAAGATGATCGCCTCGATCCGCGACATCGTCGAACGCGCCGTGCCGAAGCTTGAAATTCCGAACGCCGAGCGCTGTGAGTTCTACTGTTTCCAGATCCGCTGGAATCGCCAGGGCACGCGCGTGATGGCGTTTCTGCGCTGGCACGATCCCGCCGCGCCGAAGACCGGCCCGCGTCTCCTTACGCTCGTGACCATGAAAGGCGACGGCACCGACATCCGCCTCGCCGTCACGCCCAAACAATACGCCCGCGGCGGCCATCACCCGATGTGGGCACCCGACGGCGAAAACATCACGATCAACCTCAACATCCGCGACGGCACCAAAGACCTCGATCTCGTGAGCGTGCGCTACGACGGCGCCAACCTCCACTCGATCCATCCGGTCGGCTCCGGCCATCCGTCGATGCACCCGACGCTGCCCTTCGTGATCACCGACGCCTACACGCATGAACCGCTCGCCCGCGGCGACGGCACCGTGCCCCTCCGGTTGATCGATCTGCGCAACAAGACCGAGGTCGCGCTCGCCCACGTGCGTGCGCGGCGGAGCGACAGTGCGAATCTCTCCAGCGAATTCCGCATCGACCAGCATCCTGTGTGGGATGCGACCGGCCGTTACATCGTGTTCAACGGGGTGCACAACGATACGCGCGCCGTTTACATCGCCGATGTCGGGGCTTGGCTGGAAAAGGCGATGAACCGCACCTGACTTCACCACAATGAACCGCCGCCAATTCATCGCGTCCGCTTCCGTTGCCGCCGCCCTCGTTGCCTCCCTGCGCGGGGCCGGAGCGAAACGTCCGCCCCGCATTCTTCTTCGCAGTTCGTGGCAAAGCGTGAACATCGGCGACATCGGCCACACGCCGGGCGCGTTGAGCCTGTTCGATAAATATTTTCCCGAGGCCGAAATCACGCTCTGGCCCCGGTCGCTCGGCCATGGCGCGCGCGAGCTGATGACGAAGAACTTTCCGCGCTTGAAGATCGCCGACGGGAATGTCGGCAAGGATGGCAAGCCCACCTCGCCCGCGCTCGCGAAAGCTTGGGCGGACGCGGATCTCTATCTCGGTGGTTCCGGTTCGGGTTTCCCTGCAAGTGACTCGGCCCTGGCGTTTCTGAACGCCACCGGCAAACCCGTCGGCGTGTTTGCCGTGAGCACCGATCCGATTTCCGGATTCGGCGAGGGGCGCGAACCGGAGGGCGGCACGTTGCGGCAATTGCGCGAGCAGGCGCTCAAGCTTCCTCCCACCCATCTCGGCCCCGAGTGGCGCACGGTCATCGACCGCGCGGCGTTTTTCTTCACGCGCGACACGATCTCGCGTGACTACCTGAAGGCGCAGGGCGTGAAAACGCCGATCCTGGAATTCGGACCCGATGCGCAACTCGGCATGCACCTGCGCGACGATGCGAAGGGTTTCGCCTACCTGAAGGCGAAGGGCTTGGAGGATGGGAAGTTCATCTGCGTCATTCCCCGGCTGCGCTACACGCCCTATCACAAATTCGAAAAACGGGCTCCCGCCCCCAGCGACCAGATCAAAGACGCGATCAACGCCCGCACCGTCGAACAGGATCACGTCAAGCTGCGCGACCTGATGATCGCCTACGTGCGGAAGACGGGAAACAAGGTCTTGGCGTGTCCGGAAATGACCTACGAGATCGAACTCTCGAAGGAAGTGCTCGTCGATCCTTTGCCCGCCGATGTGAAGAAAAACGTCGTGTGGCGCGACACCTTTTGGCTTCCGGACGAGGCGGCCTCGGTTTATTCGCAGGCGCTGGCACTCGTCAGCATCGAGTGCCACTCGCCGCTGATTGCGCTGCACTACGGCACGCCGACGATTCATGTGCGGAATCCGACCGATACCTGCAAGGGCCAGATGTTTCGCGATATTGGGATGGACGGTTGGTTCTTTGAGATCGACGAGACCAGCGGCGCAGAACTCTGGTCGCGCGTTGAAGCCATCCACCGGGACCCGGCCAAGGCGCGGGCCAAAGTAAAAGCGATCTATGCTGGCGTCGAACGACTCCAGAAACGCATGATCGACACCGCGCGCGCCACCGCGTTAAGCCGCATCTGAGCCGCGTTCGTTAATTTCATCTCAACTCCCCCCATGAATCGCCGTCACTTCCTCGCCACCACCGCCGCCGCTGCCATCGCCGCTTCCCTCCGCGGCGCCGATGCGAAACGTGCGCCCCGCATTCTCCTCCGCAGTTCGTGGCAGAGTGTGAATATCGGCGACATCGGCCACACACCCGGTGCGCTCTCGTTGCTCTGGAAGCATTTCCCTGAATGCGAAATCACGCTCTGGCCCGGCGAACTCGGGCATGGCTCGCGCGATCTCCTGACGAAGGGTTACCCGCGTCTGAAAATCGCCGAGGGCTCCCTCGGTCCCGACGGTAAACCCAACAAACCCGCACTGCAGAAAGCGTGGGACGAGGCGGATCTCTATCTCAGCGGCTCCGGCTCGGGTTTCCCCGCGGCCAATCACGCCGTCGCGTTTCAGAAAGCGACGGGCAAACCCGTCGGCGTCTTCGGCGTGAGCAACGATCCGATTTCCGGCATGGGCAAGACCCGCGATCCGGAAGGCGGCACGCTCAAGAGCCTCCGCGAGCGCGCGCTCAAGCTGCCGCCCACGCATTTGTCCGAGGAACTCCGCTTTATCATGGATCGCGCCGCGTTTTTCTTCTGCCGCGATACGATCACCCGCGACTATCTGAAGGTGCAGGGCGTGAAGTCGCCCATCGTCGAGTTCGGGCCCGATGCCCAGCTCGGGATGCACCTGCGTGACGACGCGAAGGGCCTCGCCTACCTCAAAACGGCCGGGCTCGAAGCGGGTAAATTCATCTGCGTGATTCCGCGTCTGCGCTACACGCCTTACTACCGCATCCGCGCCAACGCCAAGCGCGTGCCCGACGACGACATCAAGGACGCGATCAACGACCGCACCACGAAGCAGGACCACGACAAACTTCGCGACATGATCGTCCGCTACGTGCGTGGCACCGGCAACAAGGTCATGGCCTGCGCCGAGATGACTTACCAAGTGCAGATGGCGAAGGATGAACTCGTCGACCCGCTCCCCGCCGACGTGAAGAAGAACGTGGTCTGGCGCGACACTTACTGGATGCCCGACGAAGCCGCCTCAATCTACGCGCGCGCCCTCGCCGTCGTGAGCATCGAATGCCACTCGCCCCTCATCGCGTTGCACGTCGGCACACCGACGTTTTACGTCCGCCAGCCCACCGATACCTGCAAAGGACAAATGTATCGTGACATCGGCGCCGACGATTGGTTTTTCGAAATCGACGAGACGAGCGGTGCGCAACTGTGGTCGCGCCTCGAGGCGATTCACAAAAATCCCGCCGCCGCCCGCGCGAAAGTGAAATCGATCATGGGCTTCGTCGAGCAACGCCAGCAGCGCATGGTCGCAGCCGTCCGCGAGGCCTGCCGTGGTTGAAAGAGTGCGGCCTGCCCGTTTGCGCCCGCCTGTTTCCGTCTCGTCACACCGTTGACGGTCCGCGTATGCGTGTGGCTCCGCCCTTCGACTCATGAAGACCGCTGCTCGCTTGTTCGCGTCGTTTCTCGCGGGCTTCGTCGTTGTTGCCACGCGTGCGGCCGACGATCTCAAAGCCATGAGTGGAACTTGGAAGCCCACGCAGGCCGAACTCGCCGGCCAGCCGCTGCCGCCGCCCTTGCTGCAAAGCATCACGCTCAAGATCGACGGGGCGAACTACGCCGTGGTCGTCATGACAGAAAAGGGACCAAGTGCGGACAACGGCAGGGTGGAGCTCGACTCGACGGCCAGCCCCAAGGGCATGACGGTCATCAGCGTCGAGGGCTCCAACGCCGGTAAAACTTTCCCTGCAATTTACGTCATCGCCGCCGACACGCTGCGCGTGTGCTACGATCTCTCCGGGGCGAAGCGTCCGACCGAATTCAAGACCGCGCCCGGCACGCTGCTCTACCTCGTCACCTACCAGCGGGCGAAATAGTCGCCGAGCCGGTCGGGGAGCGGTTTGGTCGTGGTATTTCGCCAGCCGATTGGCAAATGCTGTCGGACGTAAGGCTCGCTTGCGTCCAGTTACGACTGGCGGCGGCGGCGACAATCGACCTAGCGTTGAGGTCACCCCATGAGCATGCAATTACCTCAGGTTTTTTCACCCCAGCGCGCCTCTGATGTCCGTCTCCGCGGCCGTTGTTTTACCAGCCATCGCGTCTTCACGAAATTGCTCGCGACCTTGGTGGTCGTCGTCACGCCGGCTCTGATGGTGCTGGGCTCGTCGGCGCGGGCGCAGCCGGCGGCGGTGCCGAAGGCGGCCGCAAAGGCCGAGCCTGTGCCGGCACCCGGCACGGAGACCTTCAACACCGTCATCACCAAACTGAAGGCGGGAAAGCAGATCTTCAGCAACACCCTCGTCGAACCCGATCTTGAGGCCGCGAAGAAAGCATGCGTGGGCCAGGATTTCATTTGGATCGAAATGCAGCACAGCACGCTGACGTGGCGCGAGACGCAGAACCTGATCGAAGTGATCGCCGCGGCCGGTTGCATTCCGTTTGTGCGCGTGCCGTCGGCGAATGTCGGCGATATCCAGAAGGCCACCGATGCGGGCGCGCTTGGCATCATCGTTCCCATGGTCTCGACCGTGGAGGAGGCGCGCAACGCGGTCATGTTTGCCAAATTTCCGGTGGGCAGTCGCGAAAGCCCGAACACCAAGCCGTGGGGGCATCGCAGCTCCGGCAACAACCGTGCCGCCAGCATCTGGGGCCGCGGCTATGCCACCAACGCCAACAACAACATCATGATCATGATCCAGATCGAGAATCCAGCGGGTGTGGGGATGCTCGACACCATCCTCGATGAGGTCGAGGGCATCGATATTGTCATGGTCGCGAGCAACGATTTCGGCATTCAGGCGGGCGACCGCGACGGTTCGGCGAGCTATAACGCCCGGGAAAAGCTCGTGCGCGACTCCGTCCTGGCCCACGGCAAAGTGTTGTCCGGTCCTTCGAACTGGCAAAATCGCCCCGGCTACATGCTGTTTCAGGGCCGCAAGACCGCGACCGATACGGGGTATGAAAAACGCTAGGTGGCGCGGGCCATGTGGCGCTGGTTTCGCTTTCGTTCGGTCACAGCGGGGCGCTGATATTGTTCCGACGTGCGCGCTGCGGTGAAAAACCGCCAAGGGCAGTGCGGGCTTGATCGCGGAGGGGAGGCAATCACGCTGACGTCTGCGTGCCCCTGAATCTTAGAGTTTTCGCTTCACTCTGCTGCGCCACCGCGTCGGCGCTGGCTGCTCCGGTGGATTTTGGGCGTGAGGTGCGGCCGATTCTTTCGGACAAATGTTTTTACTGTCACGGTCCAGACGAGGACGCGCGCAAGGCCAAGCTCCGTTTCGATACGCGGGAGGGCGCGCTGCGGATTAAGAATGACGCGGCCGTCATCGTTCCGGGTAAAAGCGCCGAGAGCGAAATCATGCAGCGGGTGACGAGCACCGACCCGGAAGAAATGATGCCCCCACCGGAGGCGAAGCTGGCGCGGCTCACGCCGGGAGAAGTCGCCACGCTCAAACGCTGGATTGACGAGGGCGCGCCCTACCAGACGCACTGGGCGTTCGAGCCGCTGGCGCCGCCTGCCGTGGCTGTGGCGAAGGACGGCACTCATCCCATCGATCATTTTGTCCGCGCCGGACTCGCCGTGAAAAGACTCTCACCGCAACCCGAGGCTGATCACGAGACGCTGCTGCGCCGGCTCTCGTTCGATCTGACCGGCCTGCCGCCGACGCTCGCGGAGATTGATGCGTTCAAGGCGGAATCGATGAGCAATCCGGAAGCCGCGCTCCGCCATCTCGTGGATCGGTTGCTCGCTTCGCCGCGCTATGGCGAGCGGATGGCGACCGACTGGCTCGATGTGGCGCGCTACGCTGACAGCTACGGCTTCCAGGTGGATCGTGAGCGCGAGATGTGGCCGTGGCGCGACTGGGTGATCAAGGCGTTCAACGAAAATCTCCCGTGGGACAAGTTCGTCACCTGGCAGCTGGCCGGGGATCTCATGCCCCACGCTACGGATGAGCAGCGCCTCGCGACCGCGTTCAATCGCTTGCACGCACAGGAGAGCGAAGGCGGTTCGGTCGAGGAGGAATATCGAATCAATTATGTGAACGATCGCGTGACGACATTCGGCACGGCGTTTCTCGGCCTCACGCTCGAGTGCGCCCGTTGTCACGACCATAAATTTGATCCCATTGCGCAGAAGGAGTTCTATTCGCTCGCGGCGTTTTTCCAGAACATCGACGAGGCCGGGCTCTATTCCTTCTTCACCCAGTCGGCGCCAACGCCAGCGATGTGGGTGCCGAATCCCACGCACGCAGAAAAATATGTTGCGGCCGGCCTGGTGGCGAAAACGGCCGAGGCGAAATTTGCCGCGGTGCGCGAAGAACGTCGCGGGGCCTTTGCCGAATGGCGGGCCCAATTGGCTCCGGGTCTAATACCGCTGCCGCCCACAGGCGAGTTGGCTCGATTCAGTTTTGATGTGCGCGAAGTCCCACCGCCGCCTCTGCCGGCGAAACCGTTGGAGAAATCACCGGCGACTCCAGCTCCGGCCGTTGAGGAGACCGCCGCTGCGGCCACGGAAAAAATCCCCGGTGCCGGTCGCTTCGCCAATGCAGTCAAGCTCGGCGACTACGCCACCATGCCGAAGGAGAACGAATCCGTGCCCGGGCGCTCCGGTCTCGCCGTCAAGCTCACGGGCGATCACGCGATCAACACCAAGGTCGGCAATTTCCACCGCTACGAGCCGTTTTCCATTTCGCTCTGGCTTCAGACACCGGATGTGAAGGAGCGGGCTGTCGTGCTGCACCGCTCGCGCGCCTGGACCGATGCCGCGAGCCGCGGTTTCGAACTGCTGATCGAGGAAGGGAAATTGAAGTGGTCACTCATTCATTTCTGGCCCGGCGATGCGATTTCGATCCGCACGGCCGAGCCGGTGCGCGTCGGCGAGTGGGTGCATGTGACCGTGACCAACGATGGATCGAGCCGCGCTGCCGGCCTGAAAATCTTTGTCAACGGCCAGCCCGCGCGCACGGAAATCATCCGCGATCATCTCACGAAGGACATCACGGGCGGCGGTGGCGACACGATCGCCCTCGGCGAACGCTTCCGCGACCGCGGTTTCAAAGGCGGCCTCGTTGACGAGCTGCGTGTCTTCGGCCGCGAACTCACGCCATTCGAGGTCCGCGGGATTTTCTCCGACGGCTCTCAACTCGCAACTCTCAGCACTCAGCCGCCTGCTTCCGATTTTGAAACCTATCTCGCGAATCACGACGAGCCGTTCCGCACGCAACTCGCGGCGCTGACCGCCGCGCGCGCGGCGCAGAGCAAACTCGCCGATGAGGCGAAGGAGATCATGGTCATGCACGAGCTGCCGCAGCCCAAGGCCGCCTACGTGCTCAAGCGCGGCGAATACAACCAGCGCGGCGAGCGCGTCACGCCCGGCACGCCGGCCGCGCTCCCGGCCTTTCCCGCCGACCAGCCGCGCAACCGCCTCGGCCTAGCCCGCTGGCTTACCGACGCGCGGCATCCGCTGCTCGCGCGTGTGACCGTGAACCGGTTTTGGCAGGCGCTTTTCGGCCGGGGCTTGGTGAAGACGGTCGACGACTTCGGCAGCCAGGGCGACCGCGGCGAGTATCCCGCGCTGCTCGACTGGCTCGCGGGCGAATTCGTGCGTTCGGGCTGGGATGTGAAAGCGTTGCACAAAACGATCGTGCTCTCGCAAACCTACCGGCAGCGCAGTTTCGCGACGCCGGCGCTCATGGCCGATGATCCGGAAAACATCTGGCTCGCGCGCGGCCCGCGCTATCGGCTGCCCGCCGAGATGATCCGCGATCACGCGCTCGCGGTGAGCGGGCTCCTCGTTGAGAAAATCGGCGGCCCGCCGGTCTTCACCTACGACATTCCCGAATCCTTCAAACCGGCACCGGCCGGCAAGGGGGCCGATCTTTACCGCCGCAGCGTTTATACCTTCTGGCGCCGCACGGGTCCCGCGCCGGTGCTGGAGGCGTTCGATGTGCCGAAGCGGGTCGTGTGCGTCGCGCGCCGCGACACGACGAACACGCCGTTGCACGCCTTCGTGCTGCTGAATGGCCCGCAGTTCGTCGAGGCCGCCCGCGTGCTCGCGGAGAAACTCCACCGCGAATCGAACGGCAGTCGCGATGAGATCGTTGGACAGGCGTTTCGCCGGCTGACTTGCCGCGCGCCTGATCCCGTGGAGCGCGGGATTCTGGGCAGAATGTTCGACGAGCAGCTCCACTGGTTTCGGGCGCATCCCGAGCAGGCTGAGGCGCACCTCGGCATTGGCGGCACGCCGCGCGACGTCACGCTGCCGGCGCCGGAAATTGCCGCCGCCGCCACGGTCGTGAACACGCTCATGAACTACGACGCTTTCGTTGTGAAACGCTGACCACGCGATGAAGACTTCTGCTCCCCAACAACCGCTCTGCACCGGCCACGCGCCGTGGCACGCGCTGAGTCGCCGCGAATGTCTCAATCGGTTCGCCTTGGGCCTCGGCGGCGTCGCGCTCGCGCAGCTCCTCGGCCGCAGTGCGCTCGGCGCGCCGGCTGCTCCTGACGTGGGGCCGGGACTTTCAGGCAGCCGCTATCACTTCGCGCCGAAAGCGAAGCGGATTATCTACCTGTTTCAGTCGGGCGGTCCCTCGCAGCTCGATCTTTTCGACTACAAACCGCTGCTCAATCAAAAGCACGGCGAACAGCTGCCCGACGCCGTGCGCGGCGGCCAGCGGCTCACCGGCATGTCGGGGAATCAGAGTTCGATTCCGATCGCGGGCTCGCCGTTTAAGTTCGCGCAGCATGGCCAGAGCGGGGCGTGGCTCAGCGAACTACTGCCGCACACGGCGAAGATGGCGGACGAACTATGCATCGTGCGCTCGATGCACACGGAATCGATTAATCACGGGCCGGGTGTGACGTTCATGCAGACAGGCTCGCAGATTCCGGGGCGGCCGAGTTTTGGCTCGTGGCTCGACTACGGGCTCGGCAGCGAGAACGAAAATCTTCCGTCGTTTGTCGTCCTCATCACGAAGGACAAAAAGGGCCAGCCGTTGATGTCGCACCTTTGGGGCGCAGGCTTTCTTCCGGCGAAACATCAGGGCGTTCGGTTCCGTTCCGGCACGGACCCGGTGCTCTACCTGAATAACCCGGCCGGCGTCTCGCCGGAAAACCGCCGCCTCGCGCTCGACCGGCTGCGCGAGTTGCACGAACACCAGTTTGCCGGCACGCCCGACTCGGAAATTTCCGCGCGCATCGCCAACTACGAGATGGCGTTTGCGATGCAGACCAGTGTGCCCGAGGTGACCGCCATCGGCGACGAGCCGGCGCACGTCGTCGATTCCTACGGCCCCGATGCGCGCACGCCGGGCTCGTTTGCCGCGAACTGTCTCCTTGCGCGGCGTCTCGCGGAGCGCGGGGTGAAGTTCATCCAGCTCTACCATCAGGACTGGGATCATCACGGCGGGCTGCCCGGTGGCATCAAACGTGAGTGCCAGCAAACCGATCAGCCCGCGGCTGCACTCATCGCGGATCTCAAACAGCGTGGGATGCTCGACGACACGCTGGTGGTGTGGGGCGGTGAGTTTGGCCGCACGAATTATTGCCAGGGTCTGCTCACTGCGGGAAATTTCGGCCGCGATCACCATCCGCGCTGCTTCTCGATGTGGATGGCCGGCGGCGGTGTGAAACCGGGCCTCACCTTTGGCGAGACCGACGAATACGGCTACAACATCACGCGCGACCCCGTCCACATCCACGACCTGCACGCGACGATCCTGCATCTTTTTGGCCTCGATCACGAACGGCTCACTTACAAGTTTCAGGGTCGCCGCTACCGCCTGACCGATGTGCATGGGCAGGTGATGAAGGCCATTTTGACCTGAGCCGATTGAGGGTGGGCGAGAGCGCGCGGGGCAAGTGGGTTGCTTTGAGCGATCGTGGTGATTGCGAGGAGCGCAGCGACGAATCATTCCAGCCGCGCGCCAGGCTCATGGCCCTGCGTTTCGTCGAGGGTTCGGGATTTCATACCACCGGGCTGTTGTTTATTAGACTTTTGTCATCGCGAGGTGCGCGAAGCGCGCCGTGGCGATCCAGCTGGATGGCTTCGTCGCTTCGCTCCTCGCCATGACAATCCAAATATTAACAGACGTTGGTATCAGATGGATGCCGTCCCCGCTGAGCCGGGCTTGCAGTTACAAATCAAACTGACGCTTCACCGGACGGAACGCAGCTTGCCGTCGGCGGTGGGCCAACCTAGTCGTTGCGCCGATGAAACTCCGCCTCCCTCTTCTTGCCCTTGCGCTCGCGGTCCTTGCTTCGCCGCTCTGCGCGGCCGAGCCCAATACGCTTTCGTCGGCGGAGAAATCCGCCGGCTGGAAACTGCTCTTCGATGGGAAGACCCTCGACGGCTGGCGCGGCTACAAAACCGAGGCGATTGGCGCCGGCTGGAAAGTGCAGGACGGTGCACTTGTGCTCACCGCAGCCAAGTCGGGCGATCTGCTGACGGCGCAGGAATACGCTGATTTCGAGCTGACCTTTGATTGGAAGATTTCCGAGGGCGGCAACAGCGGAGTCATTTATCGCGCCGGTCTGGGCGAGAGTGCGCCCTATCGGTTTGGCCCGGAATACCAGGTGCTCGACAATGAGAAGGCGACGGACAACAAGCTCGGCAACCACCTCGCCGGCTCGCTCTATGACATGGGCGCAGAAGCTCCCCGTGATCTGACGAAGCCGGTGGGCCAGTGGAACCAGTCCCGGCTCATTGTGAAGGGCTGGAAGGTCGAGCACTGGCTCAACGGCAAAAAGATCATCGCCGCCGATTTGGCGAGCCCTGAGGGCAAGGCGCTCATCGCCGCGAGCAAGTTCAAGGATTGGCCGAAATTCGCGACGCTCTCCAAGGGCCACATCGCGCTCCAAGACCACGGCAATGTGGTGAGCTTTCGCTCGCTCAAGATTAGGGACCTGAAGTAAGGTGATGAGGAGTAGACCGGGCTTTAGCCCGCCTTGACTACGCGCTGAGTGTTCGCCCCGAAGGCGGGCTGAAGCCCGCCCGGCCTACGGCAGCGCCTCGCCGCCGAGGAGTTTGTCGCCGTCGCGCCGCCAGCGATAGACAAGCGGCGCCTTGGTGCGGTCGAGTTCCTTGAAGAGCGCGGGGTCGGCGCGTTTGGGGAGTTCGAGTTCGGCGAGGCCGGTGGCGTCGCAGTTGAGGAGGCGGGCGTAAGGTTTGAAATGTTCGACGCGACCGATGACGCGCGAGAGATTTTCGGCTGACGGCGTTGACGGCACGCCGCGGTCGAGCGCGAGGAAGCAATACGGCAGGCTGCGCAAGTCGATGCCGGCGCGCTGGCCGAATTTCACCCAGTCGGGATTCGCGAAAATCTCGCTGGGCGGCGGCGCGAAGAAATGGCACCAGTGGCGTTCGTTGCCCGCGGCCAGCATCGGGCACGCGAGCGCGTGGGTGCAGGGTGCGACGATCTGAAAAGCGGCGCTGAATTCATCGCGGAGCGCGCTCAGTTGGCGGCTCACGACGTGCGTGCCGGGTTCGCACCAGAGCACGGCTTCGGCCCGCGCGATGAGCGCCCGCAGCTGGATGAGCGCGGCGGGCGGCAGCTCGTTGAGCACGTGGCTCACCACGAGGAGTCCGATCGAGGAATCGGCGGTCAGCAGGCCCGGGGTAGCCTGAGCAACGCGCAGGGAGGGGAACTCAACGCGCGCGGACTGCTCCGCGAAATCGCAGGCGAGCGGCGAATGATCCCACACCGTCAGCGAGTCGAAGTGCGCCGCACCAAAAAACGAAATCACGCGCCGCGCTGCCACGCCGCTCCCGCAACCCCAATCGAACACGGCACGCGAGCCGGGCGTCCAGCCGCGCAGGCGCAGCTCGCGCAGCACCTGATCCCATTTCCAACCGATGCGCTCCCCATAGGTGAGATCATAGCTCGCGAGATCGGCGGGCGTCTCCCAATACGGGCCGGCCGCGGCGGCGCCGCCCAGGAATTTTTGTCGCAGGCGGTCGAGCGCGGGCCAGTCGAGTTCAGTCCAAGTCATGGCTTGGGGTAGCGCGAGGCTTTAGCCCGCGCAACGTGCCACCGTGAAATTCGGCGCGGGCTGAAGCCTCGCGCGACCGTAGCGGCGTCGCGGATCATGGGATAAACGAAAATCCGATCCGCTCCGCCAGCCGCTGCGTGCGGATGCCGTAGAAGGCGGCGAATTCACGGATGCGCGCGGCCCCCGCCGCGTCACCGGGGGCGTGGGCCTTGATGGCCGCGATCATGAGATTCTTGGCGGTGTGCTCGGTGGAGATGAACTCGAAGACCTTGGTGCGGTAGCCGGCCCACTCGAGGAGTTGCGCGCGCAAGGCATCGGTCACGAACTCGGACTGGCGCTCCTGAAAAATGCCGTGACGTAGTGCATCCGCGAGCACGGGCGCGGCGGTGAGCTGTGGGCGGAGCTCCTTTTGACAGCACGGGGCGACGACCAGGAGGCGCGAGCCGGCGGTGATGCCGTGGGCGAGGGCGTCGTCCGTCGCGGTGTCGCAGGCATGGAGCGCGATGAGGGTGTCGGGAGGATTTTCGCTTGCGGCCGAAGCGATCTGGCCGGCGGTGAACGTGAGGTGGGTGAAGTTATTTTCCTGGGCGACTCGGTTGCAGAGAGCGACGAGTTCGGGGCGGGCCTCGATGCCCTGGACGCGGGCGCGCTCGCCGAGGAGCTGTGCAATCGCGAAAGTGAGGTAGCCTTTGCCGCTGCCCATGTCGGCGATGCGGAGCGGGGGCAACGCGTTGTCCGCAACGTTCTGCTCGGGGCCGGCGGCCAAACCCAAGCGCGTTGGGGGCAACGCGCTCCACCCCGGAAACGCTTCGGTGAGGAGGTGCGAGAGCAGCTCGGCGAATTTCTGAATCTGGCGAAACTTATCGGCCATGCCCTCGCGCGGTTGGCCGCGGTCGTTGGTGACGCCGAGGGCGCGGAGCCACGGCGCGTCGGCGGGAATGAGGTGTTGCTTCGCGCGGTCGTGCGTAGGGGAGGCAGGAGGCGGGAGATCGGAGGTGCGAGGAGTCTGTTTGGTGCGTAGACGGTCGGTGCCGTCGGGTTGAGATTCGAACTGCACGGTCTGATTCGCGGTGAAGAGATGCGCATCGAGAAAATCGTTGCCAATGAGCGCGGTGAGGTGCGTGAGAGCTTCGGCGGCGGAAAGATTTTTGGTTACGTCGCGCGTGGCATGCCGCCACACAAAGGCGAAGTGCGCACCGCTTTTCAATGCGACCGGCCGCACGAAAATATTCTTCAACGTCGGGTCGGTGCCGCGATGCTTGCCGAGCGTGAGTTTGACGAGCGTGCCTTCGGCAATGGTGGCGCGCAGGAGGCCGAGAAAACGATCGCGGGCGGGGAGCTGGGTGGGGGCCGTCATTCGCGCACGCGTCATTTCGGCAGGAATTCGGTGGTGACCGCGGACGAGGTGGTGACCTTGCCCTTGGCGAGCAACCCGAGTTCCTCCAGCAACGCGATCTGGGCGGTGAAGCGGGCGGGATCGAGCCGGCCGATTTTCGCGGCGCCGCCGTCGGCGTCGCGGCCGGTGACGAGGCGCTCGTCGATGATCATTTTCCGGGAGAAGGCGAGGAACCCGTCGGTGTTGTTGGCGTTGGCTTTCTTCATCGCCTCGTGCGCGGGCGTGGGATCGCCTTCCAAGTAGTCGCGCCAGCCGCGGATGTAAGCGCGGCTGAAAGCGCGTAGCTCGGCCGGATGTTCGCGCGCAAATTTCCGGCTGGTGACGAGCACGGCGTAGCCGCGAAAACCGGCGTCCCACGTGGAGAGAAAGCGCGGCATTTTGCCGCCGGCCTTGGTGATGTGATAAGGCTCGGCGATGAAGTAACCCTGCTGGAGGGCCTCCTTGTTGCTCAGAAAGGCGGCGCTGGAAAAATTCTGCGCGATGACGTTCACCTTGAGGCCGTATTTCTTTTTGAGGAAATCGAGGAACGGCCAGCCGGGGCGCGCGATGATCGTTTTACCCTGTAGATCCTCGAATTTTCGCACGCTGCTGTCGGCGTGCACGAGGATTCCGGCCGGGTCGTCCTGAAAGACGGCGGCGAACTGCACCACCGGCAGAGCCTCGGCTTGTTTGAGGAGGGTCTCAATGTCGCCGGCCTGGCCGATGTCGGCCTTGCCGGTGGCGACGCTGGGCATCACGTGCGCGCCCGGCCCGCCGGGGATAATCGTGACGTCGAGGCCTTCGTCGCGGAAGTAGCCGCGCGCGGCGGCCTGATAAAAACCGCCGTGCTCAGGCTCGGCGACCCAGTCGAGCTGCACGGTGAGCTTGGCGAGCGGTTTGTCGGCGCCGCTAAGCGAGAGAGCGAAGAGCGGGGCGAGCGATAGGCAGCGAAAGGTCATTGGCGAAAATTTGGCTGGGGCTAGGAAAATCAGGAGTGGAGAGCCAGCGGTGTTGGGTGAAAATAACGGAAGGATCAAGGCGGGGCGCTGACTCCCATTTGCGTGGTGGGTATTCGAGATGGAGCGGAGCCCCCGCGCGGTTTGCTTTATTTGTCGGTGCGTTCGTAGGCGTCGTGCCAGTGATGAAGGGCGAGCCACGCGAGGGCCAGCACGACGGCGTTGAAGATGAAGCCAAGGATGCACGTGACGGCCGCCGTGGCGAACAGCGCGGCGTATTTTGCCTGGCTCGCAAAGATCACCGCCTGAAAACCGAGTCCGCCGCCGTCGCCCGCGGACGAGCCGGCATTCATGTCGGCGACGACTGCGCCAATCGGCGCGAGCGTGGCCGCAATGCGCAAGCCGGTGAAGAAATAGGGCAACGCCGCCGGCACTCGCAGGTGCATGAACTGATCCCAGCGACTGGCACGGTAGAGCGCGAAGAGCTCGACGAGATGGCGGTCCGTGGAGATGAGGCCCTGCGTGGTGTTCACCACGAGCGGAAAGAACGCGATGACGAACGTGAGCAGCGCGACACTCTTCAGGCCGGCCCCGACCCAAATGACGCAGATGGGCGCGAGGATGGGCAGCGGGGTCATCTGCAACGCCATGAGGAACGGATAGAGACTGGAGCGCACCAGCGGTGACAGCGACAGTAGGTAGGAGGCGAATGCGCTCACGGCGATGGCGAGGGCGAAACCCAGCAGCGCGCCCTGACTGGTGTTCCAAGCGGCGCGGGCAAGCGTGTCACGATGTTCGGAAAATGCCGTGAACACAGCGCCCGGACTCGGCAGGAGGAAGCGCATGTCCGACGAAAGGCCCGCGTTGATCGCAAACCAGATCGCGAGCACGACGGCACCGGTGCAGGCGGGGAGGAGAATCTTGAGCAGCGCGCGCAGCATGGTGATCAGCCGACGTTGTTCTCGATCGAACGGAGCAGTCGGGAAGTGTGGGCAACCAGTTCGAGATAGCCCGGCGATAGCCGCGTCTCGAGCGTGCGCGGGTAGGCCAGCGGCACCGCGACCTCGGTGTGCACCCGGCCGGGGTTGGCGGACAGCACGAGGATACGGTTCGATAGAAACACGGCTTCAGCGACGGAATGCGTGACGAAGAAGGCGGTCCACGCCTCCTGCTGGCGGATCGCGAGTAATTCTTCGTTGAGTCGCTCGCGCGTCAACTCGTCGAGCGCGCCAAAGGGCTCGTCCAGCAGCAGAATCTTCGGGGCGAGTGCGAGCGCGCGCGCGATCGACACACGCATCTTTTGGCCGCCGGAAAGCTGTCGGGGATAGTCGCGGGCCTTTTCGCCCAAGCGCACGAGCTCGAGCACCCGGTGGCTGCTCGCGGTGCGGGCGGCGACGGGCACGCCGCGAAGTTTTTGTGGAATCTCGACGTTGTGCGCGACGTTGAGCCACGGGAGCAGCGTCGGCTCCTGAAACACGAACGCGATGTCGGTCGCCGCCGCCTCGGGCGTGCGGCCCTCGACACGCAGCTCACCACCGGTAATCGGACTCAGCCCGGCGAGCAAACGCAGCAGCGTGGATTTGCCGCAACCGCTCGGTCCGATGATGGAAATAAAATCGCCGCGCTGCGCCGTGAACGAGATCGCGTCGAGCACGGGCGGGCCAGCGCCAAAGCTTTTGGCGACGGACCGAAACTCGACGATGGGCGTTGCGGACATGCGCCTAGGAGTGGTGCGCCGGCCGGGGCAGAG
>JANNEY010000459.1:0-6855 GCA_031379235.1 Opitutaceae bacterium
GCTCGTGCCGCCGCCTTCGGTGTGCGCGATGGCCGCGATGCCATCGAGCGACGGATGCACGCGGGCGAGTGCCTGCAATCGGGCGGTGAGCTGGCACGCGCAACGTCATCGCGATCATCGGCACGACGTCCCGCTCCGCGAGTTTCGCGCGCCAGCTCACCGCCCGATTGCAGGCACTCGCCCGCGTGCATCCGTCGCTCGATGGCATCGTGGCCATCGCGCACACCGAAGGCGGCGGCACGAGCGAACCGAACAACACGCTCGAAATCCTCCGCGCCCTCGCGGGCTTCATGGTGCATCCGAATGTCGGCGCCGTGCTCGCCGTCGACTACGGGGTCGAACCGATCACGAACGCCCGGCTCACCGCCTTCATGCGCGAGCACGGCTACCCGCTCGACGCGGTGCCGCACGCGTTTCTCACCCTCGGCCACGGGCTCGCTGCCGGGCTCGCCGAGGGCGAGCGAATCGTGCGCGGCTGGCTGCCCAGCGTGAGCGCGGCAAGGCGCACCGAGGAAGCTCTCGCCCATCTCCGCATCGCGCTCCAGTGCGGCGGCTCCGATGCATTTTCCGGCGTCAGCGGCAACCCCCTCGCCGGCGCGATCGTGCACGAGGCGATTCGCCACGGCGGCGCCGGCATCCTCACCGAAATCGACGAGACGATGGGCGCGGAGGGCTATCTGCTGAAAAACGTCCGCGACCTTGCCACTGCGCACGCGTTCATGGACCAGCTCGCCGCGTTCCGCGAAAAACTTTCCTGGCACGGCCTGACGCCCGAGAGCAATCCCTCCGCCGGCAACAAATTCCGCGGCCTCTACAACATTTCCCTGAAGTCGCTTGGCGCCGTGCACAAAAAAGATCCCCGCACGCGGTTGGATCATATCATCGATTACGCTGCGCCATTCGCCGCGCCGGGATTCGCGCTGATGAACGGCCCGGGCAACGACCTTGAGGGCATCGCCGGCCAGGTCGGCTGCGGCTGCAATCTGATTATCTTCGTCACCGGCAACGGCTCGATCACGAATTTTCCGTTCGTGCCGACGCTCAAGATCACCACGACCACGCGCCGTCACACGCT
The DNA here is from genome assembly GCA_031379235.1 of Opitutaceae bacterium. Lineage (GTDB taxonomy): Bacteria > Verrucomicrobiota > Verrucomicrobiia > Opitutales > Opitutaceae > ER46. Next base: position 1,076 of record JANNEY010000459.1, read on the forward strand.
CCTCAGCCACGAGATGGACATCAACGCGGGCCGCTACCTCGACGGCGAACCGTTTGAACAGGTCACGGCCGATGCGTTTGAGCTGCTCATCGCGACGGCGTCCGGGAAAAAATCGAAGGGCGAGCACGCCGGCCATTCGCAAGTTTCCCTCTGGCGCAACTGGGCGCAGACCGACACGTCGCGCCTCACCGAGCTGCGCGCACGTGTCGCGCCGGATGGAAAGCCGCTGAAGGTGGAGCGCGTTGCCCTCAACGCGCTTTCAGGAGTCACGAGATCAAACCAGCGCGTTGGAGACATCCCTCTCCACCTTCTCCGCACTGCCGACGGCCGCTACGCCACCGAGCGCGTCGCCCTCGTCCTGCCCACGAGTCTCTGCTCCACGCAAATTGCCCGCCTCGCCGCCGACCGGCTCAACGAAAAGCAACTCGGCCGCGCGCAGGGTATCTCGCGGTTCGTCGGCTTCACGCACACCGAGGGCTGCGGTTTCGGGGGCGAGACGATGTATCACCTGCTGCACCGCACTTATCGCGGCTACCTCACGCACCCCAACATCGCCGCGGCGCTGCTCCTCGAACACGGCTGCGAGAAGGTGCCCAACGATGTCCTCCGCCACCACTTCAATGCCGCGGGCCTCGCTACAGCGCAGTTCGGTTTCGCCAGCGTCCAGCTCGACGGCGGCATCGAAAAAGTCCTCGCGAAAATCGAGGCGTGGTTCACGGAAAAATTCGCCGCGCTCCCGACAACAACGGCCGTGGCCACGGATCTCGGCGCGCTCTCGCTCGCGCTCCTCACCACCGTGCCAGTCGGTGCATCCACCGCCCGCGCGCTCGCCAGAATCGCCCGGGCGATAATGGCGGACGGCGGCACCGTGCTGCTCGTCGAAAGCGATCCGCTGCTCGCGCACGCGGACTTCCGCGTGGCCTTGCTCGGTTCCACCGCGCCGCACGCGACGCTCGCCTACGGCGAACCCCTGCGCACCGCCGGCCTGCACATCGTCGCCAGCGAATCGGAGCACTTCGTCGAAAATCTCACCGGCCTCGCCGGCAACGGCGCGCACCTCGCGCTCACGGTGGTCAGCGGCCACGCGCAACAGGGCCATCCGCTTCTGCCCGTCATCCAAGCCGCCGAGCCGGCCGAACGCGGCCACGTCGCGGGCGACGACATCGACCTGTTCCTCTCCGGCGACGCCTTCGCGGACGAAGCCGAACTCCTCCGCTGGATCGTCGCCGTCGCGCAGCGCGAGCGCACGCCGGCGTCGATGGCCCAAGGTTTTGTTGATTTCCAACTTTCCCGCGGCCTCCTCGGACTCACGACCTGAATGGCGCGTGTTGCGCCGCCTTATTCCAACACCGCTTGGATGTTAGTCATGGCGAGGTGCGCCAAGCGCGCCTTGGCACTCCACTCCTTGCGCGCGGCGTGAGAGCAAAATCTCGGGTTCTGAGACGCTGCCGCCGCCCTACGTAACATCTGGCCAACATGGCCGCCAAACCTGAATCCTGCCGCAGCATTCTCGATGGGTATGTTCGCCGAACCACGATCCCGCTACGGAGCACGCGCCGTGACTGTCATGATCGTCGGGCTGGTGGTGCACCGCGTGGGCCTGGGTCTGAACTCGGTCATTCGCGACATGCTGGGCGACGCCCTTTGGGCCATGATGATTTTCTACTGGCTAGGGGTCTTGGTTCCGCGGACTCGGTTGCGCACACGCACCGCGCTGGCGCTCGCGCTCTGCGCCGGGGTTGAAGTGAGCCAGTTGTATCATAGTCCGCGGTTGGACGCTCTGCGCACCACGCTGCTCGGCCACCTGGTTTTAGGCAGCGGCTTCGATGCACGCGATTTCCTCTCCTACTCCCTCGGCGTCGCCACCGCGATGTTGCTTGAACGGGCGGGCTTGCCGCACAGGAGACAACCGTCGTCCCGTTAGCCGGCCTCCTTTGCGCCGGGCTTGCAATCGGGGGAGCGCCGCGCATGTTCCCGCTCCCGTTCTTTGATTGGTTCGCTCGCAATCGAAAACACCAATCGAAAACCAAAATTTTCCTTGGGGGTGTTCTGGATTCTACCCTTGGTTGGAGCGCGCCGTTGCCTGTCGAGAGTCGTGGGTCTCTCGTTAAACTCCCTGCGAAACAAACAAACGGCAAAACTGAAGAAATGCCCCTGGCTGCCTAAGTGCAGCCACGTTGGTCCCGCGACACCTGCTAGCGGGAACTGACGACGACAGCAGGTATAGCGCGTGGAGCCGTCCGCGGACTGCGCGCCGTAACTTCAATCCGGGGACTGGCTGGAACCTGAGCGCGTGCGATGGCTTGGTTTCGGCGAGATTAAAGTCGCACTATCACAGGTAGACGCGGTGCGCAAAGGTCAGGGGCACGTGGGTTCAACTCCCACCACCTCCACCATTTTCACGGCCCGCTGGCTGGCTCACGCCGCGCGGTTTTCAACCGGCGCGAATACCCCGCCGCGATCACCGCCGCGAGCGCCCCGAAGACAATCGCCGGCAGCTCGGGAATCGCCGTCACCGAGACGTTGTCAACCACCCAGCCCGGGTTGGAGCCCACGGACGCGGAGTCCCACACCCCGAGAAAGCGGACCATGACCGAATCACCAGCCGACAATGCGATGGTCGCGGTGCTCGTGACATAGCTAAGCGAGCCATAGCCGAGGGAATCACCCGTCCAAGCCTGTTGTCCGCCGATCAGGCTCAAACCTGGAAAGGTCGAGTCAATGGTCCCGGTATAACCGCCGGCGGTAAACGCCGAATTCCCCACGGTGACGAAGGCCCCGCCATTAATACTGACTTGGAGTTGTCCACCATCATACGCCGGCTCAAAACTGAACCGTTGATCGAAACTGAAGCGATGATCGCTCGTCACTGAAATCGTGATCGCCGGACTCGTGAGGGTGAGGCCGATCCAACCGTTGGTCCCTGAGGATGCCGCGAAATTATCGACAAACCACGCGCCATTGCTCGGCCCCACGCCGGCCGTCGCACTGTAGGTCCAGTTGGTCGGAGTCTGGTTGCCGGTAGAGCCGGCGAGCACCGCCCCAACAAATCCGCCGTTGCTCGCATTAAAATCGGTCGTGAAGAGCTGCGCGCAAACGGTGGCCTGCCCGCCAAAAATCACGCCGGCGATCAGGGTCAAAGACAGGAAGGGCAATTTCATCTTAATGAATCATCCTACGACTCACCGTGTGCGCGGTAATCAAATTCGAAGCAAGCGCGTGCTGCTCACCTCGACCGAGCCTATCCTGCAAACCACGCGCCAGCCCATAGCCGTAGAACTCGGGCAAAACCGGAAGCACATCCATGGCTCGAATTTGGGGCGGAAATTTCGGCCCTCTCATCCCCTGCCCGCCTGACCGCGACGCCTCGGCGGCTCATCTCGCAGGTCTCATGGCTGACGGACTCGCTCACGCCGCACGGTTTTCAACCGGCGGGAATATCCCACCGCGATCACCGCCACGAGCGCCCCGAAGATAATCGCCGGTGGTTCGGGAATCGCCATCACCGCGACATTGTCAACCACCCAACCTGGATTTGAACCGACGGCGCGCGAATCCCACACGCCAAGAAACCGAAACTGAATCGAGTCGCCCGCGGTAAACGCCACCGTGGCCGTGCTCGTCACGTAGCTGAGCGAACCGTAGCCGGTGGAATCTCCCGTCCACGCCTGCTGCCCGCCGATTAGGCTCAGCCCAGGATAGGAAGAATTAATCGTCCCCGTATAGCCGCCCGCGGTAAAAGCAGCATTCGCCACCGTGACAAAGCCGCCGCCGTTGACGCTGACTTGGAGCTGCCCGCCATCCCACGACGGCTCGAAACTGAACCTCTGATCGAAACTGATCTGGTGACTGCCCGTGGCGGCAATCGAAAGCACCGGGCTGGTGAGGGTGAGGCCGATCCATCCGATGGTCGCGGCGGCTTCGAAATTATTGACGAACCATGCTCCGTTGCTGGCTCCCACCCCGGCCGTCGGGCCGTAGGTCCAGCTGTTCGGCGGCAACTCGCCCGTGGAACCCGGCAACAGACCCGCGGTGAATCCGCCATTGGTCGTATTGAAATTTGCCGTAAATACTTGCGCAGGCAGGGCCAGCGGCGTGCCTAGCAGCACACCCGCTGCGATCGCCAGCGAGGAGAGGGAGTATTTCATCTTACCGACTCCCCCTGTAATCGGCCTTTCCGCATGATTTTGTAGAACGAACTGACCATGTGCCACGCCCCAAAAGCCAGCGGAACAAGCCTCGGAGCTCGCCCCGACAACACCGCGCCTACCGCCCTCGATTCGTCGGCTGGTGCTAACGCAAAAATCCCAGCGCCCTGCACCCAATCTAATCCGCCAGCTTCACCGGCTCCAGCCGCGGCGCGAGCAGGTGGATGATCAGCAGCGCCGCCAGATACATCGTGCCCGCGATGACGAATACGGTGATATAGCTGCCCGTCGCCTGCAGCAGGGCGCCGACGAGCAGGGCGTTGAACATCCCGCCAATCGCGCCGGCCGTGCCGCCGATGCCGACAATCGAGCCGACGGCTTTGCGCGGGAACATGTCTGAGGTGAGCGTGAAGAGGTTCGCCGACCAACCTTGGTGCGCCGAGGCCGCGAGCGCGATGATGAGGACCGCGACCCATTGGTTGGACACGTTGGCGGCGAACATCACCGGCACCACGCACAGCGCGCACACGAGCATCGCGATTTTGCGGGCGCGATTGGTCGTCCAGCCTTTTTTGATCCAATGCGACGACATCCAGCCGCCGCCGATGCTGCCCACGTCGGCCAGCAGATAGATGATCACGAGCGGCGGGCCCATCTCGCTCACCGTAATTTTCACGCCGTAAGCCTTGCTCAGGAAATCCGGCACCCAATAGAGATAGAGCCACCACACCGGATCGGTCATCAGCTTGCCGATCGCAAACGCCCACGTCTGCCGGTGGGAGAGAAGCGGCAGCCAACGCATGCGCACCTCGGGATCGGCCGGATCGCTGCGGATGTAGGCGAACTCGGCCGCAGACACTCGCGGATGCTCCTGCGGCGGGCGATAGACGACCAGCCACCACGCGGACCACAGGAAGCCCAGCGCTCCCGTGCCGACAAACGCCCACTGCCAGCCCCAGTGCCCGAGGATCCACGGCACCACCAGCGGCGTCACGAGCGCGCCGACGTTCGTGCCGGAATTGAAGATGCCCGTCGCCAGCGCCCGCTCCTTCTTTGGAAACCACTCCGCGACCGTCTTGATCGACGCCGGAAAAGCGCCGGCCTCGCCGAGGCCCAGCGCAAAGCGCGCGAGCGCGAAGCCCGCGGCGGCACCGGAAAGCGTGATGAGGGAGAATCCCGCCTTCGCATCAAGATTGAGCATCGGCAGGTGCAGGTTGGGCATCCAGTCGGCGGCGCCGTGCGCCACGGCCGCGAGGCTCCACACACACACCGCCAGCGCGAACCCGCGCCGCGTGCCGATGCGATCGATGATGCGGCCCGCAAAGATAAACCCGAGCGCATACGCCAGCGAGAAGGCGAAGATAATCGACGAGTAGATCCGCTCGTCCTTCCAGTCGAAGATCTGCGTGAGCGTCGGCTTGAGGATGCCGATGACCTGGCGGTCGACGTAGTTAATCGTCGCCGCAAACAGCAGCAGAATACAGATGACCCAGCGGTAGCGGCCGATCTTGGGGGCTCGATCGGTGGGCGCAGCGGAGGAGGCAGGCGGGGTGGACATGGGGCGTGGGGTTTGAGGTAGGGCGGGTCGGTGACCCGTCCTCGGAGTGAATGCTCGGCGGGCGAAAAGGCGGG
>JANNEY010000498.1:0-6019 GCA_031379235.1 Opitutaceae bacterium
AGGATCGTCTTTGCGCGTAAGCACGACCCCGGCGACGACGGCGAGCAGCACTGCGAGCCCGGCGGCGGCGAGGCCGAGCCGCGCGCGGAGCGCACGGCCCACCTCGGGCGCAGGGCTTGGCTGTAGGCCCGACCGCTGGTCGGGCGCCCGGTCAGCGACCGGGCCTACAACAGGCGCGAGCAATTTCTTCACCCGCGCCACAAACGCCGCCGTCACCTCGCCGGCAGGCAGGCGCGTCCATTGCACGGCGCGGAATTCGCTCGGCACGTCGGCCTCGGCGTCGCGGGTGTCGTCGATGACGACCGGCAGAAGAAACGCAGTGCGCTCAGAAATCATGTGCGTGCGCTGCGCGGCGAGTTTCCACTCGAGGCGGAAATAGCCCTCGCGCCGCGCCTGCGTCGCGGCCGAGATAACCGGCAGGAAGAGCGCGCACGACGCGAGCTGTCCGCGGATTTTCCGGTCCCACACATCGCCGCCCGCGAGTTCGGCTTGGTCGAACCAGACCTCGACGCCGGCCGCTCGCAGCGCGTCGCAAATGCGCAGCGCCGCCGCTGCGTCCTGCGACGCGTAGCTGAGAAACACCGCTCCACCCGGAGTTGCTGGCTGGATCGACACGCGCGCGGACATTTGCGCCGGCATCATTCGCCGTCGAGGCCAGAAAGCACGCGTCGGGGCGCGCCTTGTGCGCGCCCTTTCTAAAACGCGCCCGCTGCCCGAAGGGCGCGGACGAGCCGCGCCCCTACGAAAGAGCGCAGGCCCAGCATCGGTCGCGGCAGCGTGCTTTCGCCTTTCCGCGTGACTGTGTGCGCCCAACGGCATTCCGCCCTCGCCGTCCACCGTCACCCTCTCCGATGATTACCGTTTCTCGCGATGTCGAATCCCGTCTTGTCACCTTCCGCTCCCGCCGCCCACCACGCGCGCGGCGTCGCGCTCATGCTGGCTTCGACGGCGTTTTTCACCGCCAACGTCCTGCTCATCCGTTCGCTCGGACGCTTCGAGTCCGTGAACGTGTGGCTGATGAGCTGCGTCCGGTTTTCGGCCGGAATGGTGGTGGTGTTCGCGCTCTACCACCGGGAGTTTCGTTTCACGCGCCTGTTCACGCAGCCCAAGCTCGTGCTGCGCGGGCTCGTGGGCGGCGCGAGCGTCTACGCCTACTACCTCACTGTCGTCGAACTCGGCGCCGGACGCGCTACGTTCATCAACAACACCTATGTAATCATCGGCGCGCTCATGGCGGTCTGGGTTCTGGGCGAGCGCTTCGGCGCGGCGCTCGCCATCGGCGGCGCGACGGCGCTCACGGGCCTCGCGCTGCTCACCAACGCGTTTGCCCGCGGCTCGCACGCGAGCGCCTACGATCTGCTCGGCATCGCGACGGCGGTGGCCTCGGCCTATGTCGTCGTGACGATTCGCCAGCTCCACGCGACCGAACACACTGCGACCATCTTCGCCGCGCAGTGCATCTACGGCTTGCTGCTCTGCGGGGCGCCGGCGGCGCTGCATCCGCAGGCGCTCTCGTCCGCCGCCTGGGCCATGCTGGCCGGCGCGGGCGTGTGCGCCGCCCTCGGACAAATCGCCATGACGCGTGGTTTCCGCGAACTGCCCGTGGCGGAAGGTTCCCTGCTGCAGATGCTCGTGCCGCTCGGCATCGCCTCCGGCGGAGCCGTTTTCTTCGGGGAGCGTTTCGCGCCGCACGAACTCATCGGGGCGGCGCTGATTCTGGGCGGCACGGCCTTCACCGCGTTGCGCAGGTAGCTCACTACGCTCCGGCCCATCCGCTCAACTTGCGGCCAGCAGCTGCTTCATCTGCTCCTTGAGCTGCAGCTGCTTCGACTCAAACGCGCGCAGGCGACCCGTCAGAGCCATCGCCTCTTCGTCCAGGCCGAACTTTTCCGCGGCGAGCGCCGCCCGGTCATTGGCCAGCTGGGCTTCCGCTTTTTTTCGCTGCGCCGCATGCACGAGTGACTGTGCCTCTGCTTCCTGCAATAGCGATTCCCTGGCCGCGTTTTCCCGCTGCCGCTGGTCGAGCTGCGCCCGTTGCGCCTCCAAGTCCTTCCGCTCGGCGGCAAATTTGGCGGCCGCTTCTTTCGCCGCGGCCCGGTCGGTGTCGAGGGCGGCACGTTGCGCTTGGAGCTGCGCCAATTCCGCGCGTTGTGCCGCCGTAAATTTCTGCTGCTCGGCCGCTGCCCTGGCGACCGCGCTGGCGTTCGCCTTTTCGGCCGCCGCCTGCGTCTGCGCGAAAGCCTCGCGCTCCTGCGCGAGCTTCGTCTGCGCCTGCTTCACGATTTGCTGTTCGGAATCGAGCTGCTCCTCGAGCGCCGTGAGCCGGCCGGCGGCCTCGGCCTGCATCCGCTCTTTCGTCGCGAGTGCCTGCGTGCGTGCCGCCGTGTCTTTATGCGCAGCCTGCGCCTGCTCGATTGCCACGCGATCTTGATCGAGTTTGGCCTGCGCTTGCTGGAGCGCGCGGTGGGCGGACGAAAATTTCTCCTGCTCGGCGGCTAATTTGGTCGCGGTGTCTGACTGCGCCTTCTCCTTGGCCGCCAGGGATTGGGCCCGCGCCGCCGCGTCTGCCTCGAACTTCGCCGCGCGCCCGGCCGCGTCCTGCTGCGCCGCTTGCGCTTTCGCCACTGCGTCACGCTCCAGCGCGAGCTTCACCTGCGCCTGTTTCACGATCTGGTGCTCGGATTCGAGTTTCTCCTCCAGCCCCGCGAGCCTTGCGGCGGCCTCGACCTGCGCCCGCTCTTTCTCCGCCAGCAACTGCGAAAGCGTCACGAATTCCTTTTGCGCGGACTGGACCTTCTCGTTCGCGACGAGATCCTGCTGAAGCTGGGCTTGCTGAAAAATGCCTTGAGCGGCCGCGAGTTTTTCCCGTTCAAACGCAAGGTTGGCCGCCGCCTCGGTGTGAGATTTTTCCTTCGCCGCGATTTCTTGCAGGCGAGCCGCCAGCTCCGCCCAGTCTTTCGCAACCTGATCGGCCGCCATTTGTTGGGCGAGGCATGCCTGCGCATGCGCTTCACGTTCCCGCCCAAGCTTGGCCTGCGCCTGCTTCACCAGCTGGTGCTCCAAATCGAGTTTTTCCTCCAGCTCCACGAGTCTTGCTAGAGATTCGCTTCCCGGGATGGCAATCTGCGGCGGCGTGTCACCGGAGGGTTCACGCGTCTTCGCGAAAGTCTCACGCTCCTGCTCCAACCAGATTTTCGCTTCGCTGTGGTCGGCCAACTGAGCATCCAGCTTGCCCGCCATCTCATCGATCATCTTGCGCTCGGTCGCGATCGATTGCTCACGTGCGGTCAATTCCGTCGCGAGGATTTTCGCGGCCCGGCGCTCATCCTCGAGTTTCTTCATCTCGTCCACCAGCAACTGGCGCTCCGTGGCCAGTTTCTTTAACTCCGTGGCAAGATCGGAATTCGCATTGGTCAGGCCGGCGGGGTGAGCCAGCGCAACCGGGCCGTCTGATGGGATTCCCGGCCCTCCGGGGTGTTCCAAGACGGTGGTCGCACCCGCTTCGTTGGCGCAGAGTTGACTGACCAAATCGCGCCAATCTTCGAGTCGGGGTCCACGCGACGAGCCCAGTTGAGAACTCAGCACCGCGTGCACGCGCTCCACAATCGCCTCCATTTTTATCGGTGCATGAAACATGTCCTTCACGCCGATGCGAATGGCGCGAATCACCCCCTCCATCGGAAGCGGCTCGCTGATCAGAATGACTGGCATCTGCTGCTCGCGCAGTCGCAGGGTCGCGAGCAGTGCGAGCGGATCACCGGCGACCGCCCGGTGATCAAGGATAAGCAGGGAAAAATGCTCGGCCGCGAAAGCCGCAGTCGTTTCTGGCAAGCCGCGCAGTGCGCGCCAATGCATCGCCTTTCCCTCGACGACCGCACTGTGCACCAGGGTCTCCGCGGCAAGCCGGCGGATGAATAAGATTTTGGGGACCATGGGGAATATTACGGTAGCGACCGGCGCCGCAGCGGCGGCAGAAAGAGTCGTCTAACCCATGTATCGGAGAACTCCAGAGCCGGATTTTGAAGAACCAGTCAAAATATTGCGGGACCTTCGCACTTCTGGATTTCCGAAGCCGGAAGTCCTCTTTCTGGGCCGCCCGCTCCACCACGAATCAAACCGCCCATGCCCACCGCCCCAGGTTCAACTTGTTTTGTTGAGCAGAACGACTTCTCGCTTCTCGTCGCTCGCGGCACGGCCGGTGGGCGTTCGCTCCGGATCGATGCCTTACAAGAAATCCTCTTGGCCGATCCCAACGGTGCCGCCACCGCGGGCACCCTATTATCCGCCGGTCTTCCGCTGGTCTGCGCCCTGCGCCCCAAGCTGCGCCGCCTCCATCTAGCCTCTCCCGCCGAGGCAGCAGCACACCCCGGACTCGCCGGCATCAGGATATTTTCTCGTTCACAGCCCGAGCTCGCTGGCCAGCCACCGACTTGGTCCGCCGCCACCAGCGCGCGCGATGGCTCCACGCCGGGCGACTCCCCATGGTTGCTCACTCACACGTCGAAAGAAGGCTACACGCAGGCCCTCGCCCAATTGGATAATTGGCGAATCAAGCCCGCTCGCCACGTCTCGGCGATGCACCACGGGATCGGGGCAATCGCCAGCGGTGCCATGGCGCCGACGCTGTTCCTCGAATTCGGCGAGCTTACGACCTACGCACTCCTCATCGGGCCCGAGGGCCTGCTCGCCGTCACGCCCACCTCGCTGAACCTCGACCGCATGGCCGAGGCGGTGCAAGCCGAGCTCGGCATGAAGTTTCGGGGTTCTGCGGTGAAACTGCTTTTCAGTCCCGACTACGATTTTACCGAAGCCGGCCCCAAGATCGCCGCCCGCTTGGCAGCGATCTTAAAGCCCGAGTTGGTCGCACTCGGCAGCGTTGCGCCCAAGGCATTCGCCTGCACCGGCCTGCCAGCCATGCAAAATTGGCTCGGCGTGCAACTCGCCGCGGCCCTGGGGCTCGCGGCAGCAACCCCCAACTTGAAGTCGTGGTGCGCGAGCGCTGGTCTGACATTTGCCAAACCCGAAATCGAAGCGGCGCTTTCTCCGATGTGGATGGGATTCCTCCGCTTCATCAGCTCGGCGGCGCGGGAGTCCGGTGGTGCTTGGCAAGCCGACTGGTGCGAAATCGGCGCAACCTCCGCGCCCGCCGCTACCGCCAACACGACCACCGCAGCCGCGGCGCCCAAACCCGCTGCCCCGGTCGCAACCGCGATCGCGCCTGGCAGCGCGGCCAAGCCTGTGGCAAAGCCCCCCGTGCCGACGGCCGCGCCCAAAGCGGCGGTGGTCGCAACGGCCGCCAAATCAGCAGTGGTCGAATCTAGCGTCAGTTACCCGCCAAAAAATTCCGCTGCCGCCAAGCCAGCCCCGAAAAAAAACCCGGAGGTCGCTTTGGCGAAGTCCGTCGTCGCGGTCGCCATGTCCAAGGCCGCGTCGACGGCCGAGCGAAAACTAGATTCGGTGCCAAACGCCGGCTCGACGTCCGGGACCAAAACGCAGCCGGTTTCGCGCAATCGCCCCACGCTGCTTGCCGTCGCTGCGGCGGTGGTGCTGCTCTCGCTCGGTGGATTTTTCTACGCGCAGTCGCAGCAAAAGGAAATGGCGCGCGTCGCCGCAGAAAAATTACAAACGGAGCAGCGTCTTGCCGCCGAAGGCGAGCGGGCTCGGCTCGCCGAGCAGAGGGCCCGCGCCGAAGCCGAATCGCACCGGAAGTTCGAGCTTGAGACTACGCAAAAGCTCGCCGCCGCCGAGACCGCGCGGCAGCAGGCGGAAAGCGAAACTCGCACCCAAGTCGCTGCCCGACTCGCCAACGCCCGCGGCACCCTCGTCGTGCAGGAACCTGCGGGGGCCACCGTCACCGTCGGCACCCTGCCGCCACGCACCGCGCCCGCGATGTTTGAAGACATCAAGATCGGCCGCTACCCTGTGATCGTCGCGCTCTTGAATCATGAGCCGATGAAACTCGAAGTGGAAGTGAGGGAAAACGCCACGACCGATACCGGTCCGCTGAAGCTCGAGCGTT
>JANNEY010000247.1:0-10968 GCA_031379235.1 Opitutaceae bacterium
GCTCGCGTAACTCGCCGGATTTCTCGGATCGGCGCCCTCGGGGAGCTTCTGGTGCGCGCTGAAGGCGGCGTTGCGGAGCGGCACGCGCTCGCGGTTGCGCCAGAGGCTCGTCGGATAGAAATTATGGGCGACCGCCTGATCGTTGTAGCCGAAAAAAACATCGATGCCCTGCGCGTTGGGTTCACCGGTGGTGCCGACGCCGCCGAGGCCCCACTTGCCAAAGCCGCCCGTGGCGTAGCCGAGTTTCTTCAACGTGAGCGGCAGCTTGAGCTCGCCGGATGGCACGGGCTCCTGCCCTTCGGTCGTGGAGCCGACGCCCAGGCCGCCACGGTTGTTGCGGATGTAGGCGTGCCCGGGATGCTTGCTCGTCATCAGCGTGCAACGCGACGGCGCGCAGACGTTGTGCCCCGCGTAATGCTGGGTGAACTTCATGCCGTCACGCGCGAGTTGATCGAGGTTTGGCGTGCGGATTTTTTTCTGCCCAAACGCCCCGATGTCGCCGTAGCCGAGATCGTCCGCAAGGAGGAAGATGATGTTCGGTCCGGTGGCGGCGGCTGGGATGCCCGTCGCTGCCCGCACCAACTCCATTGGCAGAAAGCACGAGACTAGCAGGAGACATAAAAATTCGCGGCGCATAATCGAAGGGTGGTTCAAAACAGCCGTGCCACCGAACCTGACGCGACCAAAAAAAAATCCGGCCACACCCTTGCCAACCTCCGCGCGAACGCGCTTCAATTCGCTGTTCTCTTGGTCGGTGCCGACAGGCATTGAACATAGGATAAGATTACTGCCCACGCGCGGCACCGCCGTTTGCCGCCCGCGCCACCTTCAGCCAACGGCACAAACCCAACTCCTCCTCACGATGTCCCACGTCCCCCTCATTCCGTGCAACGTCTCCGGCCCGCTCGGTGTGCTGCACCTTCCGCGTCTCTGGCTCAAAGTCTCGCTCGAAGCCCGCGGCAAGCTCGCCGCCGGTTATCCCGGCATCGGCAAGGGCTATGACATGATGGTCGTCTCCGCGCTCGGTCTGAACGCGGATGCCGTGAAGAAATTCGTCGCCGACCAACGCCCCACCTACGCGCAATTCGAAGCGTGGGTGAAGGCTCAGCCCGGCGTGAAGCTGGATCGCAACACCATCCACCGGCTCAACACCGCGATCCTAAACTACCATCACGCTGAGCCGCTCTCGCAGGAGATTCGCGCGGGCGCCGGCTACAAGGAGGACGGCACCGTCACCAGCTCCGCCTGCGAGCTCAACGCGCTCGACGACTGGCAGGCGTTTCACGCCGCGGAGCTGAAGTAAGCGCGGACCGTTTCGTCCTCCTTGCTTGTCATTGCGAGGAGCGCAGCGACGCGGCAATCCATCTGCACGCCAGCTGGATTGCCGCGGTCGGCTTCGCCTCTCTCGCAATGACAAACGATGGATAGCGTCCCTAACTACACTCTTAAACTGATCTGAGTTTCGCCCAAAAATTTCCATGAGTTCTGAGCGCATTGCCTTTGTCGGGGTCGGCCGCATGGGAGCCAACATGGCTCGCCGCCTCAAAGACTGCGGTTACGCCGTCACCGCTGTCTATGATGTTCACGCGGCGAGCGCCGACGCCCTCGCCGCCGAGATTGGCGCGAAGAGCGCACGCTCGCTCGCAGAAGTCACCGCCGCAGCGGACGTGATTTTCACCGTCGTCACCGACGACGCCGCCCAGCTCGGCGTTTTTGGCGAAAAGGGCGACTCACTCCTCGTCGGCGCGAAAGGCCGGACCTTCGTCAACTGCGCCACGATCACGCCCGCCACCCACGTCGAGATTGAGCGCCGCGCGAAGGCCGTAGGTGCCGTTTCCCTCGAAGGTTGCATGGCCTCTTCGATTCCGCAGGCCCGCGCCGGCACGCTCTATCTCATGTGTGGCGGCGACGCCGCGACCTTCGCGCGCGTGAAGCCCATCCTCGAAAAGCTCAGCACCGCGCTCCGCCACATCGGCCCCACCGGCCAGGCCGCACAGGTGAAGGCGCTCGTCAACATGGTCATGAACATCAACACCTGCGCCCTCGCCGAAGGCCTCGGCCTCGGCGCCGCGCTCGGACTCAACCTGGACATGCTGCGCGAGGTGTTTCTCCAGACCGGCGCGAATTCCCAGGTGCTAAAAACCGACGGCGAGGACATGCAGAACCGCGCGCACGACTGCTACTTCTCCGGCGCCCATGCCGCGAAGGACTCCACCATCGCGTGGACGCTCGGCACGCAAACCGGCCTGAACCTCCCGCTCGCCGCCGCGACGAAACTCCAATTCGACCGAATGGTCGCCCTCAACCTCGGCCACCTCGACAAGAGCGGCGTAGCCGAGCTGACGTTCAAGGGTCGGCACGCCTAAACCAGGCGTGTCGTGAAGTCGGGGCTTCCGGGCCGGTGGGGCCGCTTCTCCGCCAGCGGCCTGGGTTCCAACCGGCAAATCGCCCTGCAACTCAGGCCGGTTCGGAGAACCCGGCCCCACCTCGGAGATAGCGGAGCGCGCGGGACTCCTGTCCTACTTCGCCGCGACTTTCTTCAGCTTCGTAAAGCGGCCGACGAAATTCCAATCCTGCACGAAGAGGTTGCCGTCTTTGTCGAAGGTCAGGCCGTGGGGCGCGATGAAGATGCCGTCCTGCCAGAACTGCGGCTCAAGCTTGTAGGCGGCCCACTGTTTCTGATCAGGATTGTCACCAAGGGTGGAGACGACCTTGCCCGCCTTGTCGATGATGGCGACGCGGCCCTGAAGTTCGGCCACGGCCACGAAGTCGCCGCGGAACGACATCGCGCACGGGCGGCGCAAGTCGGTCGTGACGACGCCGAGCCATTTGCCGTCGAGGTCGAGGTGCACGAGGCGCTTGTTCTCGCGATCGGCGACGAGCAGCCGAGCGGGGCTGAAGCGGGTATCGAGCGCGATGCCGTGGCAGGTCTTAAACTGGTTGTCGCCCTCGCCGCGCGTGCCGATCGTCTTCACGTATTTCTGGTCGGAGCCGAAAACATGGATGACGCTCGCGCCATAGCCGTCGGCGAGATAAACGCGACCGTCAGGACCAACCGCGATACCCGTCGGGGAAAAATTCGCCGGCTTCTTCTTGGTATCGGCGGGCTGATCGTAGAAACCGCTCTGCATCGGTTTCTCAATCGTCCATTCGAGCTTGCCGTCGAGGCTGAGCTTCACGGCCTTGCCCGGCGCCTTGTTGATCGCGCCGTAGATAAACTCCTTCCCACCCTCCGCGCGGATCATGAGGCCATGGAGATTGGACATTTCCGGGGCCATCGTGCGGAGCAGTCTGCCGTCGGGCGCGAAGACGAAAATTCCCTCCGGGCCGTCGGAACTCATGTAGATGTTACCCGCCTTGTCGACCGCCGCGCCGCCGTGCGTCGAGGCAAAGGTCTTGCCCTCGGCCAGCTTGCCCCAGCTCGGTTGCACCTCGAAGCGCCACGCGCCCTGCCCGAGCGGCCCGGCCGGGAGGGCCATGGATTTCGCCATTGCCGCATCGGCGGCAGCGGATTTTTCGGCGGCGTGCGCGGGAACGAGGCCGGCGGTGAGACTCAGTGCGAGAAGGAGACGCGGAGACATGGGGAGTAAGGGAGGGATGCGTTGCGGGGAAAACGGAAACGACCGCGAGACTTGCGGCGCGATTTCCCGCCGTCAAGCGGCGGCGCGGAAGGCCCGCCCAAGAGAGCACTCCCGAGGCGGGAAACCTCATCCACGACTGCGGCGTAGCGGAACGGCTTCCCGCTCCGCAAAAAGCCCGCACCGCGCCCTCAGCGGATCTTTGCGTCGGGGAGCTCGGACTTCACGCCCTCGTCGAGAGGCATCTTGTCTTGGTCCGGCGTCAGCCCGGCCCCAGCGAGCAACGTGGCGAGCTGCGCTTCAAGTTCGCGGCGCTTCGCGGCAAATTTCGGATCGGCGGCGAGGTTGCGCAGCTCCTTTGGGTCGTTCTTCAAATTGTAGAGTTCGGGAAGGTGCTTGTCGGGCGAGCCGTCGCCGTGCGGGTAGCGCATGAACTTCCAATCATCGGTGCGCACACCGCGGATATTGGGGGTGTAGGGAAACTGCTTTTCGTAGTTATACTCGTAAAACCACGCCGTGCGCCACGCGGGGTCGCGGCCGTTGGCGAGCGCGCGCCACGATTTTCCCTGAATGCCCGCGAGCGCCGGCGCGCCGCAAAGATCAAGCAGGCTCGGCGCGAGGTCCATCGCGAGAACCTGACCGGTAACGGTGCGGTCGGCCGGCAATCCGGGGCCGCGGACGATGAGCGGAATCCGAATGCTCGGCTCGTGCATCGTGCGCTTGTCGACCATGCCGTGCTCGCCTTCGAGCAGCCCGTTGTCACCCATGAAAACGATGAGGGTGTTGTCGTATTGCCCGGTGGCTTTCAGATGGGCAACGAGCCGACCGACGCTGTCATCGATGCTTAACACCGTGCCCCAGTAGGCGCGAACCATGTTTTGAAAATCGGCGACGGCTTCAGGCCGGGTGTCGGGAAATTTTTTCCGCCATTCGAAAAGAGGGCCGTAGATCCCGTGCCAGGTCGTGAGCCGCTGGCGGATCCAGTCGGGCTTGCCCTCGAGGGCCATGGCGCTCGCGGGATACGACACCTTCACGCGGTCAAAGCTGTGCGCGTATTTCTCCTCCGGAAAATAGAACGAGTGCGGCGCCTTTTGACCGATGCACAGCGCCCACGGTTTGGCGGCGTCCGGCGCGGCGGCGCGGGTTTTCAACCAGTCGAGAGCAAAATCGGTCACGACGTGCGTGTAGTAGCCCTTGGGCGTTTCGTTGCGCTCACCGTTCACGCGCCACTCCGTGTCGAAATATTTCCCCTGCCCTTGGTGCGTGACGAACCAGTCAAAGCCCGGCCGCGGCGCGGCGTTGTTTTCACCCATGTGCCATTTGCCGACGTAGGCAGTGGCATAGCCACTCTCCCGCAGCCGGCCGGGCCAGTGCGGCAGCGAACCGGGCAGCTCGGTGAAATTGTCCCGCACGCCATGGCGGTTCGCGTAGAGCCCTGTGAGGATACTCGCGCGGCTCGGCGAGCAGAGCGAAGTCGTGCAAAACGTGTTCGCAAAGCGCACGCCGCTTTTCGCCAGCGCATCAATGTTTGGCGTCTTTACGTGCTCCGATCCAAAGCACCCGACTGCCTCCGGGCGCAGGTCGTCGCACAGGATAAAGAGGACGTTGGGACGGGAGGGCGTCGCGGCTGCCACCAACGGTGCGGCAAAAAAAACCATCACGGCCGCTACCAAAAAGCATGGAGTGAATCGCGTTTTCATCGGGGATTTTTGCATCGAGACTTCCGGTTTGGAGCTCGTCAACCCTGCGCTCCGTCTCAACAAGCCCACCCACGCTAGCCCATGCCACCTACCGCGTCTCGGCCGCGAGTTTCCCTAGCTCCTCGAAAATCGGGCCGTCCGTCGGCAGGTCACGCGCAAATACATCGCCGATCACCTGCGTCCAGCCGTGGAGAAAATAGGTCCAGCCGTCTTCGACCCGGAGATCGCGCGTCTCGATTTGCCCGCGGGCGTGCTCCAGGAATTTCAGGTCGCCGCGATAGTTGAATTCCCACACGCGCCCGCCCCGCGGAAAAATCGCCGCCGCCGAAAGCGGCGAACCCGGCGCGTCTTTGCCGAGGCCGGTGGCGTTCACCACGAGCGAATGCGCCGGCAACGCCGCGACGATCGCGTCGGCCGCCGCCGTGTCCGCGACATGATGCACCGCGAGCGGCGCCGCACCGGACCATGACGCATGCAGGCGCCGCATGTGTTCCAGTCGCGACATCGAACGATCCGCGACATGCACGCGCGCCGGCCGGCGCGGGCCGGGCGCAGCGTTGGCCAGCGTCCACGCGAGCGCGCTGCCGGCCCCACCCGCCCCAAGCACCAGCGCCTCCACCAGCGGCCGCGCGGGATCGCGCGCGATCAATTTTCCCAGCGCATGCGCTCCCGTGATCGGATCGACGGCCCGGCCGTGCAGGCAGCCGTCGCGCTTGTAGACACTGCCAATTTCGCCCAGCGCCACGGTCAGCGGATCCAGCACATCGAATTGATCCCGGCACGCGGCGAAGACCGCGACCTTGTGCGAAGTGATGAGCGCGCCGAGCGAAAGCGGATCGTGGTGGATGAATTCAATCGCGGCGCGGTAGTTTGCCGGCGCGTCGTGCAGCGGAAAATCCATCCCGCGCAGTTCACCGTCGCCGAGTCCCAGCCGCTCCGCCCACCGCGGAAAAACGCGGTTGATCGACGACTGCCCGGTCGTGACGCCGATGAAATACATCGTGGGTTTGGTGGCGGGGCGATAGTCGAGCGGCATCAGGAGAGACGTGGCCCATGACATGGCGCGGGGCCGCGCCCGCCGTCAAACTTCGAGTGTGGGCCAAGGTATCCCGCCAGTTACTTGGTTTCGCATTCGTTCTTGAGTCGAACCCGCCGCAGTAAAATATCCGGTCGCCCCAGCACACCCCGTGCTTAGTCGGTTTCACCGCCAGACGATCCACCATGAAAACCAGTCTCGCCTCCACCTCGGCCCATTCGGTCATGACCGTAGCTGCCGCCCTCGCATTACTTCTCGTCCCCGCGTTGGCCCAGACCACACCAGCCCTCGGCTCCACCAGCACGGCGCCAAAAGACGACCCCATCCAGCTCTCGGTCTTCAGTGTGGTCGACGACAAGGACACCGGCTACGGCACCTCGCAGACAACTTCCGCGATGCGCACCGCGCAGGATCTGAAAAACGTCGCCAACTCGATCTCGATCATGAACGCGCAGTTCATCGAGGACCTCGGGCTCACGACGATGGAGGAGATGGCCACATGGATGGTCTCCGGCGAATCCAACCCCGATCCCAACGCCACCGTGCAGAGCCGTATTGTCCTCCGCGGTATTCCGAACGCCTACGCGCTTCGCAACGGCTGGATTTGGTATTCGCCGATGGACTCGTTCTCGACGGAGCGCATCGAGGAGCTGCGCGGCCCCAACGCCTTCCTCTACGGTGAGGCCGATGTTGGCGGCGCACAAAACCAAATCACCAAACGCGGCCTCATTGGACGGAAAATCAATCGCGTCCGCGTGATGACCGGCAGCTACAATCTGCTCCGCACCGAAGTCGATTTCAACCGCACGCTCGTCCCCAACAAAGTCGCCTTCCGCGCCGCCGCGGTCTCGCACAAAAGCGATTCCTGGATCGACAATGTGCGGCGCGATTTCCGCGGCCTCTACGGCGCCCTCACCTACCGGCCCGCGAAAACCACGACGATCAGCGCGATGTTCGAGCATGCCCGCACGACCTCGGTGCTCTCGCAGGGCATGCTGGTTGACGCCTTCGCGCGCGCCGCGACCGCGACGCTCGGTAACGTCGGCTACATCTACAACACCGCGAGCGGAACCGGCTTTCGCGCGCAAGGCCGGGTGGTCAGCACCGGCCCGGCCGTCGCCATCATCGACACCGCGCTGATCCCGAAGCGCACGCAGCTCAACGGCCCCGACAGCACCTACCGAAACAACACGACCTCGTTCACCCTCGAGGCCGAGCATCACATCGGCAAAAACCTCCACCTCCAAATCACCGGCAATTTCTACCAACAGAAACTCGACAACTGGACCGTCAACACGCGCAACATCACGCGCGACCGGAGCCCGCTGCTCCCCAACGGCCAGGTCAACCCTTACTTCAACGAGCTCTACGCCGAGTATTTCCGCACTCACGGCATCGACGGCAACATCGTCCGCGATATGCGCTTCTCCGCCGTCTACGATCTCAAGCTACCGTGGTTCACGCAGCAGTTCATCGCCAACGTCCAGCAGCATCAGGACAATCCCGGCCAGAAGAAGCCCAAGTTCGTCGAGATTATTGATCCCACCAGCCCAAACTGGGCCGGCGTGATCGACCCCGCGGGCACCCAGGCCGCGTTCAACACCAACCGCGCTACCTTCGCCGCGAACCGTTTTTACCGCCGCTACTATCTGCGCGACGGCTTTGGCTCCGATCGCACCGACGACCTCAATCCAGTCCCCGGCGTGTCCGCGCTTTACCCCGACGTCGGCGGCCGTGCCGCGACCGGGCAATTCATCAGCCGCCGTTTCTACACGCCATCATGGGGCGTCGGCGCTTCCGGCACCTATTTCAAGGATCACCTCTACACGATGATCGGCTACCGGCAGGACCACTTCAATATGCGCACCGAGCGCGGCATCTTGCGCGCGCAGAAGGACTGGGTCGTCGATCCGCTCGACGCCTTCAACACCCCGGCCGCCCGCTTCGTGCAATACAAGGTCGACGGCGCCAACTACGGCGGCGTTTTCCGCCTCAACGACACTTTCGCCATCGGCTACAACTACGCGCAGTCGTTCCGCATTTCCGTCGGCCAGGGCGCGGCGACGTTCAACTCCGGCGAACTCCAGAGTATCCCGGTCGGCGAGGGCACCGACATTTCCGCGCGCTTCACTCTGCTGAAGGGCAAGCTCGAGCTAAATGTCGTCCACTATAAAAACTTCACGCCCAACGCCCGCTACGCTGTGCCCGGCGTGACCACGCAACTCCGCGACGAACTCATCGCTATCTTCCCGAACTCTTTTGATGTTACCGCCACGGGCGACTACCAGACCACGCTCTCGCGCGGCGACGAAGTGCAGGCTTTCGCCACCCTCACGCGCAACCTGCGCCTCACCGCTTCCTATGCGGCCAACAAGGTCGTGAACACCGACCGCGTCCCACTGCTCAAGTCAATCCGCGACGCAGCCAAGACGTTGAACCGGCCCACCCCTCTGCTCAACGATCTCCTCCTCACCATCCCCGAGGGCGTGCCCAACGGGGGCTACACCAAGGCGCGCGGCAATGTCTTTGTGCGCTACGCTTTTTCCGAAGGCACGCTGCGCGGCGTCGCGTTTGGCGGCGGCGGCAACTGGCGCCTCCGCACCTACCGCGGCACCGTCAACTACTCCGGCCTCACGACCTCGCCCGTCATCAACCTGTGGTCGCCCGCCTACACCATCTACACCGCCTACCTTAGCTACGGGCGAAAAATCTACAATCGCACCACCAACTTCCAGCTGAACGTCGATAACGTTTTCGACAAGGAATACTACCGCTCCGCCGCCATCGGTAGCGGCTCCTGGGGCGACCCGCGGTCGTTCAAGTTCACCGTCAGCACGGATCTCTGAGATCGCTCAATTCGTTTTGCCACCGCGAGCCCGGCAAAGCTGGGCGTGGCACTTTGGCACGGAGGGCGGGTTGTGCCCCGCTCTCGGTTCGCTCACTCCACGCGTGAAAGGGCAGGTCAAAGACCTGCTCTACCGCGGAGGCTCCGTCTTTTCGTGCGGACCGGAACGGCTTCCCGTTCCGTCGACTCTTGCCGCAGCTGGAGTGAAAGCGCTTCCGTTACGGGAATAGAATCACCCGTTGCGCACGCCCTCACCGCGCCACTTCCGCGAGCATCTCCTGCAGATTCTTAGTGATCGCAGTGGCCGCCTCGGTTTCGAGGTAGCTGCTGCGCGCGCGCCACGTTTCGTAGCCGCCGAGGCGATGATGCTCGGGCGTCGGGAGGTAACCGTTGTAACCGTTCGCGAGCGAAATGGTGAAGAGCTGCTCCAGTGGTTTCACTCGTTTCAGTTCCAGACCGATCTCAACGAAGACCTCGCAGGGAATCGCCGCGATCGTCAGCCCGCCAATGCGGTGTGCCTGCAATCTCACCGGCACGCGGTCCGGGTAGGCATCGAGCAGGACGGCCTCGCGCGCGTAGATCGCCTTGCGGTCGCTGAACTGCCCGTCCTTGTCGCGCGGCACCGTTTCAACCGTGCGGCGCGCCTGCGCGAGTTCGGGCGGCGTCGCCTTGCGGACCCCCAGTGTGAGATCGCGCTCGGCGCTCGCGAGCGGCGCGTGCGGCCGCCACGACAGCTTTTCCCACGCGCGCATCGCCGCGTCGGCCACGCTGCGCGCCACGACCGCGATTTGCTCGCCCGGTCCGCGGCGGGGCGGCGCGGACACCCCGTAGTTCACGTTGTTGATGTTGCCGCTCGTGCCATTGCTCATCACCCCGACGAAGGCGGGCTTGCCCGCGTAACGCGCATCGGTCGCGTGCAATCGCTCGGTCATCTCCCGCACGAACGCCGCAAAATAATCCGCCGAGATCGCCGGCGCTCCACCGACGTAGTGCAGGCTGTAGTTCGCGAAGAGGGCGAGCGGGCGGCCGTCGGCCTTGGCCCGCAACGCGAGGATCGCGACCTCGGGATCCGTCGGCCCGGCACTGCCATTTACCTTGGAACTCAAATAGCCCGGATTCATCAGCGCCCGATCCGTCATCAAGCCAAAGGGATTCTCGACCGCCTCACCCTGTTTCAAAAACCAGCGGCGGTTGAAAACCTGCGTCGGATCGCGGTCCGAGCTCCATGCGATTTCCGCAGGCTCGAGATTCGCGTGCGCCGCGATGAGGCTGCGCGCGATGCGCGCCGGCAGCACGGCGACGTAGGCGGGATCGGGTTCGCTTTGGAAAACCCCGGTCATCGTCGCGCAACTATGCGAGTGCGTCGCGCTGATCAGCATCCGTGATGCCGGCACACCGGTCGCCTTCGCCGCAATTTCCTTCGCCGCTTCGCATACCTCGCGCGAAATCATGCAGGCGTCGACGACACACAGAATCAGTGTGCTGCGCCCATCATGCAGCGCGACGCTGCGCGCGTGCATCGGATCGGTGATGGTGCTCGCAAACGCGCCGCGCATCCCGCCGTTGATCGGCGAAGGCAGAATAGTCGGCGTGATGTTCTCGACCGCGGCGCCCGCCTTGAACACCGGCTCACCGGCAAGCGCCAGGCCGCCAATTGCCAGCAGCGATAAAGTGCAGCGAAGAAATTTCATGACGAGAGGAGGCCGGAGTTATTTGTTTTTACCGCGGTAGTCCGCGTCGCTCACGGGTTCGAGCCATGCGGCGGAGTTGCCCGCCTCGTCGGTTTGTTGCACGGCGAGGTGCACCATC
>JANNEY010000533.1:0-8650 GCA_031379235.1 Opitutaceae bacterium
GGTGGGACATGCTTAGGTTGCCACGTCAACTTGGCAACCTAGCTTCGGGTTTTTGCTCCTCAGAGGAGAAAATTGGCGGAGAGGGAGGGATTCGAACCCCCGGTTCCTTGCGGAACACCTGATTTCGAGTCAGGCGCGTTAGACCACTCTGCCACCTCTCCGGTGCGGCTCGCCGTGATTTTCGTCCCGGCGGGCGGACGCGAGAACGTAGAACCCACTTCTAAAAACGGAAGGAAAATCTCGCTTACACGTTGCCGTCTTCACCGGCCCGTCCTTTGCCGCCGTTGGCCGGCAAATGGTGGGGGAAAAAAACATAGTAGTTCATCAGCCACCAACTGCGCGACGACCGGTAGAAGAGCGCTGGAAATCCCACCGCGCCGATGACGGCGAGCACGATCGCAAGGGTGTCGCCGATGACCTTGAAATACCAGAGCAGCAGCACGGGGAGCAAAAAGCACACGAGCGTCACGCCGTAGTTGAGCGACATCGAGCCGAGGAAAAACCCCTCATCGTTGTTCCGCTCAAATTCGAAGTCGCACGCGGCGCAGCGCGGGTTGATGCGGAAGAGCGTGCCCTCCTTGAATAGCGTCGGGGCGCCGCAGTTGGGACAACGGTGCGTGAGGCCCCGGGCAACAATCTGGACACGGGTGACGTTCATAAAAAAGGCGCTTCACTACGGAGCGAAGCGCCTGAGGGCAGAGATTCGGATTCGATTAGGAACCGAGCTGATAGCGCACGAAGCGACGCACCTGGATATTTTCCCCGATATGCGCGATCTGGTCGGAGAGGAGATCCTTGATGGACTTTTCGTTCTGCTTCACAAACGGCTGATCGAGGAGACACACCGTCGAGTAAAAGTTCTCGATTTTCCCTTCGACGATTTTCTGGACGACCGCCGGCGGCTTCCCGACGACCGCCGCGGCAGCGATTTCGCGCTCCTTAGCCAGATCGGCCTCGGGCACTTCCTCGCGGCCCACGTAGAGCGGCGCGGCGGCGGCGATTTGAAGACAGAGATCCTTCACGAAGACGCGGAAGCCGTCATTGCGGGCCACGAAGTCGGTCTCGCAGTTGACCTCGATGAGGACGCCAACTTTGCCGCCGACGTGGATGTAGCTCTCAATCACACCTTCCTTGGTCGCGCGGCTGGAGAGCTTGTCGAGCTTCGAGCCGAGCTTCTTGCGGAGAATCGTGGTTGCTTCCTCGATATTACCGTTGGACTCGGTGAGAGCCTTTTTGCAGTCCAGCAAACCGGCGCCCGTTTTGACGCGCAGATCGCTGACCATTTGAGCGGAGATAATTGTGCTCATTAAGAGAGATAAATTTTCCAGTGGAAATTACTCGGCCTTGACGGCGGGGCGCTTGGCGCGGATCGGCTTTTTCTTCGCCAGGCCAGTGACGTCTACCTCGCCCTCAACGACCGCGGCGACATCGGCCGGGAGATCGACCTTGGCGAGCACATCGTCGTCACCCACAACCGGAGCGGCGACTTCGACGCCCGCCGTGGTGTGGCGAATATCAGCCTGCCCACGCTGGGCGCGGCGGGTGTCGCGCAGGGCGAGCCCGTTCTGAATCGCCGCGGTCACCGTCTCAACGATGATGCGGATCGACTTCACGGCGTCATCGTTGCCGGGGACCGGATGCGAAACCGTGGTGGGATCGGAATTGGTATCGACGAGCCCGACGCACGGGATGCCGGCGCGCGCCGCCTCGGCGACCGCAATCTTGTGGTGGTTCACGTCGACGGCGAACATCGCGGCGGGCAGGCCGCCCATGTCGGCGATGCCGGCGAAATTCTTCTGCATGCGCGTCATCTCGCGCTTGATGGCGGACTCTTCCTTGCGGGGGAGCTTGGCCATCTCGCCCGAGGTCTCCATCGCCTGATATTTCTTAAACTTGGCGATCGATTTCTTGACCGTCTCGTAATTGGTGAGCGTGCCGCCGAGCCAGCGGTCGACGCACATCGGCATGTTCACGGAAGTCGCCGCTTCGCGGACGATTTCCTTCGCCTGGCGCTTCGTGCCGACGAAGAGCACGCTGCCGCCGTTGGCGACGGTGTCCTCGAGGAACTGGCAGGCTTTGCTGAGGGCATCGTGGGTCTTGCCCAGATCGATAATCGTCACGCCTTGGCGGTGATCGAAGATAAAGGGCTTGGAACGGGGGTTCCAACGCTTGGTCTGGTGGCCGAAGTGAACGCCTGCGTCGAGCAGGTCCTTGGGAGTTACGCTGATGCTCATAGTGATCTAATTGTATCTGGCGATAATCAGGCCGGCCGATGGGCCGCCTTGCGATCGTAGGTTGACGGTTGTTGGTTTAAACTGACGTGACGAACTGACAGAGCCGGCCAAAACACCGCGCGCCGCCGTCGCTGGCAAGCGCGAATTCCAGGAAAAAACGAAAATGACGTTGACAGAGTCGGATGCGCTGAGGACTTTCCGCGACTCTTTGTTGCAGGGTGGAGCAGCCTGGTAGCTCGTCAGGCTCATAACCTGAAGGTCGTTGGTTCAAATCCAACCCCTGCACCCAATTTGAAACCCCCGGAAACTGCTCCCGGGGGTTTCTTGTTTAACGGCTTACGCGATTTTCGAAAGAGCGTTCACCCCGCTGTTACTTTGGGTAACATCAGGAAACTTTCAGACACCCCAGACGTAGTTCCCGACGTAGTTTTTCTCCAGTGAAAACATCTGAGGGAAGAAAGTTTTCTCCTCTGATAGACGAAGCCGGTGGCCGGTCGAAATGGCCCCAAAGCAAGCAGGCCTGCGTCCATCGGGACGGCAGGCCTGCTTGGAAGCGCTTGCGTTGACCAACTAGGCAGCGGATTTCGCGGGGTGCTCCCCGCTTGCCGTGCCCGTGCGCGCCAGCGCCATGATCTCCCGGAACGAATATCGCCAAGTTCCGGGGACGATCTCGACGGGGTGAAGAACGAGTTCCTTGGTCATTCTCCAAATCGTCACCCGGCTCACGCTGAGGAGTTCGGCCGCCCGCTTTTGGGTGACGAGCAGCCTTTCGTCTGCAGCCGCGGGCGCCGATGCCGGGGCCATGGCCTCCCCGGAGATCAGGCGTTGGACAAAGTCGCGCTCGCCCGCCGTCAGTGAGCCGTCCGTGGCGATCACCGTCTGGAGAATTGCGCGACTCGTCGGATTCACGAAAGCATGGTCGCCAGCACCCTGAATTGCCTCAAGCATGGCCGCCTGCCTATATTGCGGGACGCGGCCTACCCCGAATGCGGTAGATGCTCCGTCACCCAGCACCGGTCGATGTCGGCTTCGAATTCGATGTCATCCACACGTAAGTAACCAAATCACGCTAAACGCGTGTCCGTTTTATCGGGGGAAGCCCACTTCGCGGGTTTTGAATCGTAGTCGAACCGGCTCCGCGCTTGCCTGTTTTGCTCATCGTTAAGCGCGGAAGTCATCGTCGGGGCCGGCCGTGCGGGCGACTAGATTTGCAACGATTGCGATTTCGTCGTCATTGATGGTGTGCGGCATGTTGGGATAAATTCGTTCCATCACATCGGCCTGCATGCTGCGAAAAACGGCCGCGCTTTCGCGCACACACTCGACCGGAATATGAGAATCCCTGTCACCACAGCCGAGGAATACCGGTGTGCCAAGCAATGAACCGGCGACCGTCCGCTTGAGTCCTGGCGGGCCGATGAGGGCACCGCTTAGGCCGACAACGGCTCCGTATCGGCGTGGATGGCGAGCGGCAAACTCCAAGGCCAAACAGGCTCCCTGCGAGAACCCTACTAGCAAAACGCGCTCGCGTGTGATGCTGCGCGCGATCAGTTCTTCCACCACTTCGGCCACAACCCCGATGGCGGAAGTAAGGAACGGTTCGTTTTGCGCGAGGGGAGCCAGAAAACGCTGCGGATACCATGTCTCACCCAACGCCTGGGGGGCGAGGAGCGCTAAATCGGGCCGACCCATGCTCAACTGGCGGCCGAGGCCGATCATTTCCGCTCCGGAACCACCGCGCCCGTGAAGCAAGATCATGACGGCTGCCGCATTTGCCAACGGCGCTCCGTCGACCAACATGGGTTGTCCTTCGTGGATTTTCATTTGACGGATTCCATTGATCCTGAGTGCGGGCGTTTCAGCTACCCGGTGCCGGTTTGAGAACGGGGAGAAGTCCTTCCAGTCGCCTGCGCATGGGTTCGAACTGATCCGGCAACATGAGGCGTTCACCCATTGTCTCGGCAGGCTCGTCATGCGCAAAACCAGGTGTGTCGGTGGCGATTTCGAACAGGATGCCGCCGGGTTCGCGAAAGTAGATTGAATGAAAATACGTCCGGTCCCGCATTGGGCTGATGTTGTGACCGTTTTCCGCCAGAGACTGGCGCCACGTCTCTTGCGCATTGTCGTCCGGCACTCGGAAAGCCACGTGATGCACGGTCCCCATGCCCGCGACACCGACTTTCGCTCCCGGCAGGCAGAGCACATCCACGATTGCGGCGGGGCCGTTTCCCGGTGCCCGGTAGCGAAATCGTTCCCCGCTCTGTCCAGAAAAGGTCCATCCCATCTCGCGGGTGAGCAAGGCATGCGTGCGCTCATATCCGTCTTCCGCAAGCGTGACCGAATGAAACCCCCGCAGTTGCATGGCCGGCGGCACTGGCGACTGCGACCAAGGGGTGAATGCGGACGCCTGATCGGCCACGACCAGCTCGAGTTTCATCCCGTCAGGATCGTCGAATTCGACATACACTTCGTCGAAGCGCTGCATCGGTCCGCGCACCGGGACGCCGGACTCTTTCAGCCGCCGTTGCCAATACACCAACCCGGCTTCGCTGGTCGCGAAGGCCGCGGCACTGATCTGTCCTGGGCCGCTCCGTCCCTTGGGCATGTTTGGCCAGGGGAAGAAAGTTAGCACGGAACCCGGCGTGCCCGCGCCGTCCGCGTAGTAGAGATGATACGTGCCGGGATCGTCGAAGTTCACCGTCTTCTTCACTAATCTCAGCCCCATAGTCCGGGTGTAGAATTCATGGTTGCGCTGGGCATCACCACAAATGGCCGTGACATGGTGGAGTCCGGGGATCGGAGTATTCATGGTCTGGTTCTTCTACGAAGGCGAATGGACGAATGAAGAGACAATCTTCGGGCCGGGCAAAAAAAGGCGCGGCTAGGGCATATCACGTCGGCTTGGTCAGCTCTCCTCGGTTGAATCGGAGCCGACCACGACGATCAGGAGGACGAGGATCACAACCACGAGGATCATGGGGCACGGAAGAGGGTTGTGCACGAGCGGAGGTTATCGGTCTGACCCCAAGTCGGCGATCAATCGCTGAAATTCCGGGTTGCTCCGGAGCAGAGTGTGCGCGGCTTGAGTCAATTTCTCGACGCTCGTTTCCGGCAGTTTGAAGCCAGTGGGAATATTGTAGAAAAAACGGCGCGCCGCCTCGTCTTGGATCGCAGCGAAGCTGATGTTGATCAGGTAGAATTTCAGGTCCCCCGCATGGCCGTGTTTCTCGCGCAACTCCAGTTGCCATAGCCGCATGCTTTGTTTGAAAAGTTCCGTCGTCTCAAAATTTCCTCGGCTAAGGAGATTGGAGCCGATGGCCGAGAGCACTTGTAGTGTGCCCGGCGGCGCTTCTCGTCGGCTCCACACGCCGTCGAGCCGCACCGCGGCATCGACGACGATGATGGCAAATTTGTTCACACGCCGTAGCTTCGCCTCGGCGATCACGCCCGCCAGGCCGCCGTTCAGCATCGTGAACTCCTGCACCGCGCGCAGCCCCAGGTTGTCGGCCACGCCGCCGTCAATCAGGTGGACGAAACGCCGGTCGCTCGAATCACCATATGAACTCAGTTCGGCGACGAGCCGCTTGAAGCGATCCGAGAGCGTGTCGTCCCACATCTCCTGCGTAAACGCCGGAGCCACCGTGCCCGTCGCGTAATTTCGCAGCGTCACCGGCGTCAGCAGCAGCGGCACCGCCGTCGAAGCGGCGACAGCTCGCGCGATGGGAAACGTGGCGAGATCCGAGCCGATCAGGTCGAAGGAGGTCTGGGTAAAACCGAATCGTGCGCCGGTCGAAAGATCGGTCGCGTTGATAATCAGAAACGGGCGGCCGGGAGCGCGCGTGAGCGCGCCGAAGGTCGCGCCTTTGAAGATCGTGCGGTCGTAATACCGCGCCGCGAGGTCGCTGCGCCCGTAGTAGGGTGAGGCCATGTGCAGGAGGTTGTCGGGACGCACTGCCCGCCAGATCAACGCATCTTGAATGTCGCGTTTGAGCACGGCCGACTCAAACTCGGAAAAAATCCGATCACCGTGGAGGCAGTAGTAAGCTGCGGTAAAACTTCCGCCGGAGACCGCGGAGATCACGTCGATTTGCTTGAGGAGTTTTTCGGTCCCGGCGCCGACGGGCACCTCGGTCTCTTTGAGCCCCTGTAACACGCCGTAGGCAAACGCGGCGGCGCGTGTGCCGCCGCCGGAGAAATACACCGTCAGCAGCAGATCGTCGCGGCCCTTCGGCGGGTGGCGGGTCTGGAATCGATAGTCGATGGGAGCTGCGCCGCTCGCGATCGGCAGATTGAGCGGCGCATGCGTGCAACCCGCCAGCAGCAGAGCGCCAAGTAAGACAGAGAGCGTCGCGCAGACCGCAGTCGTCATGGCTCACCGTCCGTGCTCGTTCGCGGAGGGGCGGGCACACCGCCGCCGAAGGCCTTGTAGATCGCGACGAGCACCGTGGCGGCGCGCGTTTCGCTTGCGGCCAGTCGGTCTTGCGCCTCAAGCAAGGTGCGCTCCGCGTCGAGCACACTGATGAAGTCGGCTGATCCGGCTTCGTAGCGCTCGTGCGCCAGTTCGAAGGCGCGCTGACTGGCCGCCGCGGAAGCCGTGAGGAACCACTGCCGCTCGCGTGCAGTGCCAAAATCCAACAGCGCGTTTTCCGTTTCTTCCAGCGCTCCGAGCACCGCACGCTCATAGGCGGCCAACGCCACCTCGGCGCGCGCATCGCCCGCTCTGATTCGCGCACGCACGCGACCGAGGTCGAACGCGGCCCAGGTCAGGCGCGGACCGAGGCTCCACGTGTCTGAGCCATTGTCGCCGAGCCCGGAAAATGTGGATGCCTGCAAGCCAATGCCACCGAGGAGCATGACCCGCGGAAAGAGATCGGCGGTCGCCACACCGGTCAGCGCCGACTCGGCCGCGACGCGACGCTCGGCCACGCGGATATCGGGACGGCGTCGCAGCACCGCGGCCGGGCTCTCAACGGTGAGCGCCGGCAACGCGGGCAGTGGTTTCGCGGCTGCCAACTCCGCTGCGAGTGCCGTCGGAATCTGGCCGGTGAGGACCCCGAGACGATGGATCGTTTTGCGCACTTCGCCTTCGAGCGGCGGAATCGCCGCACGCGTCAGATTCAGTAGTGACCGGCTGCGGGACACGTCGAACTCGTTGCCGCGCCCGCCCTCTGCGCGCGTTTGCGTGAGCTTGAGCGTCGCGCCTTGGAGTTCGGCGTTCTTCCGTGCGACTGCCAGTTGGGCCTGCCGGCCGCGCAGTTCGAGATATTCGCGCGCCACTTCCGCGGTCAGGCGGACGAGCACATCGAGCCGCGACGCTTCGGCGCCCTCATACTCCGCGTTCGCCGCCTGCACGGAACGCCGGACGCGTCCGAAGAGATCGAGTTCCCAAATCGCATCGAAGCCAATGTCGTAGGTCTCGTAATCGCGCGCCGCCCGAGGCGTGCCGACCGGCGCCGCGGCGAGTCCGTCGGTGAAGCCGGCCGTTGATTGCACGGCGGGCCACCGGTCGAGTGTGCGTATTCGCCTGAGCGCACGCACTTCATCGACGCGCGCGGTTGCAATGCGCAGGTCGTGGTTCTGGCGGACGGCACGGGCGACGAGATCGTCGAGCACCGAATCGCCGAACGCCTGCCACCACGTCGTTAGCGCGACGCCCTCGGCCGCGCGGGAGTCGGTCGGGGCGTTCGTAAAGGCCGGCACGGCTGGCAATGGGGGAGTTCGATAGTCGGGGCCGACCACGCAGCCTCCGCACGCCATAATCGCCAACACTGCGAGAGCCGCACGCCCGACCGATGGGGTGAGGGGAGAGAAATCAGCGCGAGGCCTCATGTGCGACGGAGGTAACAAGTGTGGAGGTCGGGACCGGGCGGGCGGCACCCGACCAGCGGACTGATAGATTGCGGATGACGACGTAGAACACCGGCGTGAGGATGAGGCCGAAGAAGGTGACGCCGAGCATGCCGAAGAACACCGCGGTCCCGAGGGCCCGGCGCATCTCCGCGCCGGCGCCCTGGGCGATCACCAGCGGGACGACGCCGAGAATAAAGGCCAGGCTGGTCATGAGGATCGGGCGCAGGCGCAGCCGGGCGGCCTCGACCGCGGCCTCGACGGCGCTCTTGCCGGCGTCCTCCAGTTGCTTCGCAAACTCCACGATCAGGATGGCGTTCTTGCTGGCGAGGCCGACCAAAACGATCAGGCCGATCTGCGTGAAAATATTGTTGTCCATCCCGAGCAGCCACACCCCGGCGATAGCGCTGAGCAGACACATTGGCACGATCAGGATGATGGCGAGCGGCAGACTCCAGCTCTCGTATTGCGCGGCGAGCGTGAGAAAAACCAGCAGCACGCAGAGCGGGAAAATGTAGATGATGGTGTTGCCCGCGAGAATCTCCTGGAACGTCAGCTCGATCGTGGTG
>JANNEY010000557.1:0-21496 GCA_031379235.1 Opitutaceae bacterium
CACCTGCACCTGCGCGAGATCAAGATGGGACTTTGGGTCTGGCATGCCACCGTCCACCCTGCACGGCACCGCGGATTTGGCCAGCTAATTTAACCGCCACTGCCAGCGAACACCTTGCGCGGCTTCTCCGCAGCACCGTGGTAAGGAGGGGCGCATTTCGGAACGGCGTATTGAGGCGCGCCTGCTGGTGGGCGGTTAGCCAAACGTTGACCGCCCGGGACGTTGACCTGAGCCCGCCCCCGGCCCGAAACTGGCCGTGCCGCATGCCGTCCAGTGAAAAGCTCCCCTCGTTTCTCCGCACCCGCCTGGCTGGGCGCGAGACGATGCAGCGCGCGATCGGGAATTCGTTCTGGCTCTTCTGCGATCAGGTTTTGCGCATGGTCGCGGGCCTGCTCGTCGGCGTGTGGATGGCGCGCTACCTCGGGCCGGAAAACTTTGGCTGGCTCAACTACGCGCTCGCGACCGTGGGGGTCGTGGGCTCGCTCAGCTCGCTCGGCCTCGGGCCGATTGTGGTGCGCGAGCTCGTGCACGCACCGGCGGAGAGTGCCGGCTGGATCAGCACGGCGTTCCTGCTGCGGGCGGTGGGCGCCGCGGTGGGTTTCCTCGCTTGTGTGGCGCTCGCGGCTCGCCAATCCGCGCCGGCCAGCTCGCTTGTCGTAATTGTGGCGGCGGGGATGATTTTCCAGATCCCCGACGTCGCGGATTTGCTTTTCCAGGCGAGGGGAGAGTCGAAGATCTCGGCGTGGGTGCGGATGGCCGCATGTGTCCTCGCGAATCTCGTCCGGGTCGCGCTGATTCTCGCCGAAGCGCCGCTCGCGGCGTTTGCGGCGGCGGGCGTGGCGGAGCTGGCCTTCGCCGCCGTCGGCTGGTGGTGGGCGGCGCGGCGTGCACATTGCGTGCTGTCGCCATGGCGGGCGGAGCGCGCGCGCGTGGGCGCGCTGTTGCGCGAAAGCTGGCCTCTCACCGTCTCGGGTTTTGCAATCTCGACGCAGGCCTTTGCCGACCAGCTCGTGCTCGGGCTTATGCTCGGTGGAGAGGAGCTCGGCCAATACGCCGCGGCGTTGCGGATCGTGAGCGTGTTCGCGTTTGTGCCGATGGTCGTGCAGACCGTCGCCGCCCCGGAAATCACGCGGGCGAAGCGCGACGACGAAACGCTTTACCAGCGCCGCCTGCACAGCCTTTATCGGCTGATGTTCGGAATTTTTGCGATCACGGCGGTCCCGTTGATCCTGCTCGGGCCGTGGGCGACCGGGCAGCTCTACGGCGCTTCATATGCGGGCGCCGCTGCCTTGATTCCATGGCTGGCGTTCCGGCTTTTCTTCACGAACTACGGTGTGGCGCGGAGCATTTTTATCACGAACGAGGGTCTGTTCCGCTTTGCGCTCGTCACGTCCGTCGCGGGTGCGGTGCTGAACCTTGCCCTCAACCTCGCGCTGGTGCCGCACTGGGGCGCGCGCGGGGCGATCGCGGCGTCGCTGGCGTCGTTTGCGCTCACGATTTTCGGGCTCGAATGTTTCGAGGCCCGTGCGCGGAAAAATCTGGGCCTGATGCTGCGCGCCATGGCGCTACCGTGGCGCGCGTTTTCCGCCTGAGAAACTTATGGGACTTTACCGCATGGGTCCGCCGGCGGACCTCATCCTCGCCCTGCAACGGCAGTTGCAGATTCAGGATTTCGTGGAAACGGGCACTTACCGCGGCGACACGGCGGCTTGGGCGGCAGCGCATTTCGCGCGGGTCGCGACGGTCGAGCTTTCGCCGGCATATCACGCAGCGGCGACCGCGCGGTTTCGCGCGCAGCCGCAGGTGCGCGTGCTGCTCGGCGACTCCGGCGCGATGCTGCGGCAGGTCGCGGCGGAGCTGGCGGGACCGGCGGTGTTCTGGCTGGATGCGCATTGGAGCGGACTCGACACAGCTGGCCGAGAAACCGAGTGCCCGCTGCTCGCAGAGCTCGCGATCCTCAACGCCGTGCCGGTCACACACACGCTGCTGGTGGACGACGCGCGGCTCTTTGCCGCGCCGCCGCCGCGTCCGCACCGGGCAGAGCGCTGGCCGGATCTTGGCGCCGTGCTCGATGCGCTGCGCGCCGGCGGGCGGCGGCATGTCGTGATGTTTGAGGATGTGCTGATTGCGGTGCCGGTGGTGGAGCGACAATTTCTCGCCGGCTGGGTGCAGGACAAACTCGCGAGCCAGCGCACCGAGGGCGGCCTCGCGCGCTGGCGGAAAAAAATCCGCGGTGCGATCCGGGGATTCCGCTCCGCCTGATGATGAAACCCCAGCTCCAATCCCCGCTCTGGCGCCGCGTCCTCCGCAATGTCGGCCGGCAGCTCTTCCGCCTCGCCGAGAACAACGACGATCCGCGCATGGATCGCAACGGTGAACGCTGGCTGCTACGCGAACTGCTGCTCGCCCATCGGGCCGGTGGCGCGCGCCGGCCTTTCATCGTGGTCGATGGCGGCGTGAATCGCGGCGAATACAGCCGCTGCGTGCTGCGCCTCGCGCGCGAGATCGGCGTCGCGGTGGAAATTCATGCCTTCGAGCCGGCCCCGGCGTGCGTCGCAAAGCTGCGCACGGCGTTTGCGGGTGAGCCGACATTTCGCCTTACGCCGAGCGCGCTCAGCGACCGGGCGGGCGAGGCGTTGCTCTACGACGGACAGAGCGGGAGTAGTCTGGCCTCGCTGGTCCCGCGCGCCGAACACAGCGGCGAAAAAGGCGCGGCGGTGTCCGTGCCGCTGCTGCGGCTCGACGACTATCTCGCGCAGCAAGGCGTCGCGCGCGTCGATTTACTGAAGCTCGATGTGGAAGGCCACGAAGTCGCGGCTTTGGGCGGACTCGGCGAGCGGCTGCGACCGGAGACGGTGGACGCGATCCAGTTTGAGTATGGCGGCGCCGCGCTCGACGCCGGGACGAGTCTGCGCGACCTGTATCGGTTGCTCGAGGGCCGCGGCTACGCGCTCGCGAAACTTTTTCCCCACGCGCTTGAGCTGAGAAACTACCGGCCGTGGATGGAGCATTTCTCCTACGCCAACTACGTCGCGCTCGCCCCGCATTGGCGCGAGGGTCGGGCGCGCGAATGATCCGGCCATGTTGCCCCAAGTAATCTACACGCATGGCGGCGGGCGATTGGGCAACCAGGTGCTCCGGTTTGCGCATTGGATCGCGTGGGCGAGGGAGCACGCGGGCGAAGTCGAGGTGCTCAATTTCGCGTTCTGGCCGTATGCTCGCCACTTCGATGCGTGGCGCGGGCATCCCGGCTGTGTTTTTCCGCCGCGCGGCGGGCGCGCCGACCGGCTGGCCGAGCGCCATGCGGCGCGGCCGGCGTGGCTGCTCGCGGCGTGCGAAAAGAAAACCCGTTTGTCGCGCGTCGTGCAGGCGGCGGGTCACGTCTGGCCGGGCTGGCAGGCCGTCGAGCTCGACATCGTGCACGAAGAGAGCCTCGCGCTCGACACGGACTTCCTCGCGCGGGTGAAGCGCCGCGCCGTGACGACCTGCTGCGGCTGGAAAATCGCCAACTGGCCGCTGGTCGAGAAACACGAGGCGGCGGTGCGCGAACTCTTTCGGCCCGCCGCCGAGCATGCCGCGCCCGCGGCGGAGTTCATCGCCGGAGTGCGGCGCGAGCACGACCTGGTGATCGGGGTGTTCCTCCGCCAGTCGGACTATCGCGCGTGGCACGACGGCCGGTTCTTTTTTCCGGCCACGCAATACGCGATCTGGATGCGGCAGATGATCGCGCTGCATCCCGGCCGGCGCGTGGCGTTTGTCGTGGCCTCGGAGTGGTGGCACGAACCCGGGCTGTTTTCCGACCTGCCGGTCTTCTTTGCGACCGGCTCGGCCAACGCCGGCGGCCATTGGATGCGCAGTTGGACCGAGCTGTCGCGCTGCGATCTCATCGTGAGTCCGCCGAGCACGTTTTCGGCGACAGCGGCTTTTCTCGGGGAAAAGCCGCTCTGGCCGGTGGCGGCGTGGAACCAGACCATGGGGTTGGATCAGATTTTCTCCGGTGGGATGGTCGCGGCGGCGCGGCACCCGGTCTTTTCACTGGCCGTCAAATGATGAGCACGGCCGCCGAAATCCCCGTCGTGCTCTTCGCCTACGCGCGGCCCGATCATCTGGCTCGGGTGTTGGAGTGTCTGCGCGAGAATCGCGTGCCGCGGATCGAGGCGTTTGCCGACGGCGCCAAGGGCGCGGCCGACGCGGCCCGCGTGGCCGAGGTGCGCGCGATGCTGCGGGCAATCGATTGGTGTGAGGTGCGGCTGACCGAGCGCACGGAAAACCTCGGGCTCGGCCGCAACGTGCTCGCGGGCGTGAGTGACGTCGCGGCCCGACACCCGGCGTTTGTCGTCTGGGAGGATGACTTGATTTGCGTGCCCGGCACGTATGCGTGGGTGTGCGCCGCGCTGCGGCGTTACGCGGACGATCCGCGCGTGATGAGTGTGACGGCGTGGACGCACCCGCGGGTGACGCCGCGCGATGCGGGCGGTTCGCCGTATTTCGACGGTCGCGCTGAATGCTGGGTGTGGGGCACCTGGTCGCGGGCGTGGCTCGGAATGCCGGAGGAGACGGCGCAGCAAAAACTCACGGCTGCGGCCAGGCGCGGCCTCGCGCCCGCCGCCTATGGCGCCGATCTGCCGATCATGGCGGAGCGGGAGGAGCGGCAGAATATTTGGGCGGTGCGCTGGCTTTATCATCATCTGCAGCACGCCGGACTCTGCGTGCGCCCGCCGTGGTCGATGGTGGAGCATATCGGTTTTGACGCTTCGGCGACGAATGCCGCCACCGCGACAGCGTGGGCCAATCCACCGCTGCGGGTGGCGCCGCCGGTGCCCGCGGCGTGGCCGGAGCCGCGCGAACATCCCGCGTGCCGCGCGCGTTGGCAGGCGGCCAACGCCGGCGGGTGGGGCGGTCGGTGGCGGCGACTGATGGTCCGGTTCGGATTCGCATGAGCGCGGCGTGGAAAAAATTACTGAAGCGCGCGGTGCCGGCTCCAATGCGCCGCTGGCTGCGCCGGCGATGGCACGGCGCGATTTTTTCCGGTGATTTTCCTTCGTGGACGGAAGCCCGCGTCGCGTCGGGCGGCTATGACGCCGACGTGATCTTCGAACGGACGCTCGCGGCGGCGCGGGCGGTGCGCGACGGGCGGGCGGCGTGGGAACGCGACACGGTTTTGTTTCACGAACCGGCGGCCCACCAGCCGCTGCTCGACGCTTTGCGCCCAGCCGCTGCTACGAACGGCGGCCGGCTGGCGGTTTTGGATTTTGGCGGTGCGCTCGGCAGCACGTGGTGGCAGCACCGTGCGTGGTTCAAGGATCTCGCCGAGGTCCGGTGGAGCGTGGTGGAGCAGGCGAGGCTGGTCGCGATAGGCCGGCAGGAATTTGCGCACGGACCGTTGCGTTTCTACGAAACGACGGAGGCGTGTTGTGTCGCTGAGCACCCCGACGTCGTGCTGCTCTCGGCGGTGCTGCCCTATCTCGAAGATCCGCACGCTTTGTTGCGTGATATTGCGCGCCGTGATTTTCGCCGCGTGATCATCGACCGCACGGGCTTTGTGTGCCGCGGCCGCGACCGGTTGACCGTGCAACGCGTGCCGGCCGCAATTTATCCGGCGAGCTATCCCTGCTGGTTTTTCAACCGGGAGAAACTGCTGGAGCCGTTTGCGCGCGGCTGGCGCATCGCGGCGGAGTGGCCCACGTTTGATCAGGCGGACATAGCCGCGGAGTATCATGGATTGATGCTGGAGAGAACCGGCGCGTGAACCACTACTGCACCTACTTCGATCGCGGCTACCTAGCTCAGGGCCTCGCCCTCTGGCGGTCGCTGGCGCGACACGACCGGGCGGCGCAGCTCACGGTGCTCGCCCTTGATGCGGAAACCGCCCGGGTGCTGCGGGGCCTGGGCGAACCGAATCTGCTCGTGACCGAATTGGCGGAGCTGCTGGCGGCCGATGCCGAACTCGCGGCGGTGCGGACGACGCGCTCGCGAACGGAGTTCATCTTCGCGCTTACGCCCTGCCTTGTGCGCCACGCCTTCGCGGCAGATCACAAGATTCAACGGCTCGTTTATCTCGACGCGGATCTTTTTTTCTTTTCCAACGCGGCGCCGATCTGGCGCGAACTCAGCGGGAATTCCGTGCTGATTACGCCACACCGCTACCCGGCGTGGCACGACGACTCGGCGCGCTACGGCCACTTCAACGTGGGCGTCGTGGGCTTTCGCCGGGATGAAGCCGGGCGTGCGTGTGTCGACTGGTGGCGCGAGCAATGTCTCGCGTCCACGACACTCAGTGGCGATGGCGAGCGGTTCGGTGACCAGAAATATCTCGATGCTTGGCCTGCGAAATTCTCCGGGGTGGCGGCGTGCGCCCACCCGGGTATCAACACCGCGCCGTGGAATTGGGCGCGGCACAGATTTGGGATCGCGTCGGACGGAGCGTTGTTCGTCGATGACGCGCCGCTCGTGGTGTTTCACTTCGCCCAATTCAAGCGCATCAGCGCATCGTGGTTCGACTCGGGTCAGATCGAATACGGCATCATGCCGCGGCGCCTGCGGTCGCGAATCTATGGCGAGTATGTCGCGGCGTTGGCGCAGGCGGAGGTGGAGATTCGACGGTTGCGACCGGACTTCACGATGCCGCGGCGCGGTTGGCGTGCCTCGCTCGGGCCGTGGCATCTCGCGCTGCTGCGGCTCTTCTGGGGGCAATTCTGGTGGCGCGCGGGCGCGCAGCTGATTTCGGGCCGGCTCGGGCTTGGACGGTTTTCCGGTCACGTGATGGCGTGGTATCGGCACGGGCAAAAGAGACGCCAATGAAACTGCGCGTCGTCACACCCACGCTCGGCGCATCCCCTTGGCTGACGGAAACGGTCGCAAGCGTCGCGGCGTGCACCGTAGCCGGGACAACATTTGAGCACGTGCTGGTCGCGCCCGCCGGCCAGCGCGCCGGGCTCACGGCGCAGTTCCCGAATCTTAGATTTGTGACCGAACCGGCGGGTGGCGCCGGAATGTATGCCGCGATTAACGCCGGGTTGGAGGCAACCGGTGAGTGGGACGCGTTCACCTATGTGAACGACGATGACCTGCTGCTGTCCGATTTCGCCCTCGTTTTGCGTGCGATCCAGGTCGCGGGCGCCGACCAACCACTCATCGCTTATGGGGGCGTGCGCCTGATCAGTGCGAAAGGAAAACGGCTGGGCGCGATTCCGATCTCGCCGGAGCCGGCGCTCAATCGCGCGCTTTACGCGCAGCGGCTCGAACCGGTCTACCAGCACGGCACGGTCGTGACGCGCGCGGTGTTTGATGCCATCGGTGGCTTCGATGCGACGCTGCGTTGGTGCGGCGAC
This sequence comes from Opitutaceae bacterium, assembly GCA_031379235.1. Classification (GTDB taxonomy): domain Bacteria; phylum Verrucomicrobiota; class Verrucomicrobiia; order Opitutales; family Opitutaceae; genus ER46. Next base: position 7,332 of record JANNEY010000557.1, read on the forward strand.
TCGGAGTTTCTTGCGCGCGCCTGCGTGCGGGGAATTCCGTTGGTGTGCGCAACCCAACGCGAGGTCGCTGCGTTTCGGCTCCGGGCCGGGCAGGCGACGAAGAACCGCCCCGCGATGCTGGCCGAGCGCGCGCGAGTCGATGAACAACTCGGGTTGCTCGCGCCCCGGCCCGCGGCGGAACTCAACCGTGCCCGCCGGCGTTTCCGCTTTGCCAATCTCGCGATCTATGCGGAGCGCATCGCGCGGCACGGGTTTGTCACCTTCGACGAATTGCTCGAGCGCGGAGGCTAGTCGTAGCTGTTTTTGGCAAACGCCGGATCGTCGGCGCGCACGAACGCGAGGTCCATCTGCCACAGCACGCCGTCGCGCGGGCGGCGCATCGGATCGGCGAGATCGATGCAGCGGAAACCGTGGGCCTCGAGCCGCGCGCAAAGTTCGTGGAAACGCTGGCAGCCGGGCGTGAGCTGGAAATTGTAGGCTTCGATCACCAGCAGCGTGGCGGCCGCGAGCGTCTGGGTCGCGCCTTCGAGCACGGCGAGTTCGTGGCCATGGGTGTCGAGTTTGATCCCAAAAGGCCCGGCGAGCCCGCGCGCAGCGATGGCGCGATCGATCGTCTCGACCGGCACCGGACGCGTGCCGCTCGCGCCGGGTGCGGCGACACCGCTGCCATCAAGTTTAGGATCGATATGGAACGCGATCACGCCGGCTTCCGCGCCGGCGGCGGCGGCGACAGATTCGAAGCCGTGACTTAATTTCAGTTCCGCGAGCGCGGCCTGATGTTCGGCCAGCGGCTCAAAGAGCAAAAAGCGCGACGCAGGAAAATGCCGCCGCGCCCGCAGCGACCAGACGCCATCCGAGGCCCCGACATCAACCCAGGTTGCGATCTTTGGGCCGCGCGCCGCGGCCCGCGCCAGCAGGCCGTCCATTTCGAAGGCGCGCTCGCGGCGCACGAGGTGCAGGCCGAGCGGATGCAGCAGGCGGTTGGCGCCGCGCGCGAGTTTTTGTTTCCACGATTCAGCCACGGGAAGCGGGGTGGAGTTTTTTCAAGGGACGGGATTCTGCGGCGGGACGGAAGCCGGTGCGACTGGTTTCAGCCGGAACAATGTCTGCGCCGGGCCGGCAAACGGCATGCTGAGATAAGGCACACGCAGCGCGGGCGTGTAGGCGCGCGCGAGCAGGGCTTGGAGCGCCGGGCTGCCGCAGCCGCCGGTGAGCACGAAGGGCGGAGGATTTTTCTCCAGCGTGGCGAAGGCTTCTTCCGCGGTCGTGGTGAAGGCTGGGCCAAAGTAGCGCGCGCGGCTGACGCTGAAAACCTCGTCGCCCATGTCGATGCGCTCGCCGCGATAGCGGTCTTTGAAGAGCTGGTAGTCTTCGCTGTAGATGGCCGCACCGGCGGCCTGCTCGCGGCAGGCCTGGAGAAACGCGTGCGCGGACTCCGACGAACGTGCGAGCGTGAGGCATTGTTGCCACGTGGTGGTCCACGGCAGACCGATCACGAGTGCCGCCGGGAGTGCGAACCGCACGCTGGGCCGCGCGATTCGCGGCCAGTCGATTGTGCGCGCGAGGTGAAAGGCCAGCAGCACATAGAACGCGGCGAAGTAGTGCAGCCCGCCGCCGCCGTGATTGAGATAATAGGCGACGCTGCCCGTCAGCCACAGCAGCGCGAGCAAAGGCAGCCACACCCACGCCTGCATCGCACGCGGCACGCGAGTGGTGGGATATGTCAGCCCGAGCGCAATCGCCGCGAGCGCGCCGAGATGCAGGAGCCAGTGCGAAGCGACGAGGGCTGAGGGCACGAGCGAGAAGATCTCGGCCCGCGTGCTGCCCCAGCCGCTCGCCGCCGAGAAGAACCCGAAAAAGTGCCGCCAGTAGAGATCGAGGTCGCCGCGAAACTGGAACGCGACGATCACGGCGATCGGGGCGAGGAGGCCGACGGCCAGGGCACTGGCCAAGCTTCCTACCACGCTAAGTCGGCGTGTGCTCGGGGCGGCAGCGATGGCTTCCACGCCGAAGCCGACCAGCACCGCGCCGACGGCGGGGAAATTACGCCAGTTCGCCAGGAGTGAAAGGGCGCCGAGCGTGCCCGTCACGGCGTGGCGCAGCCAACGAAATTTGCCTGTCGAAGCAGACGTTTCGTTTTCGGGCGCCGCCGCCGACCAAAGCATCAGCGCGAAAAAAAACAGCGCCGTGGGATCGGAGCGGCCGAGGAGGAAGTGCGGCGGCTGCAGGCCGAGCAGGAAAAGCTGGAGGCCAAACGCCCACGCGAGGGCGGCGGTCGGAGTGTCGGGCATGGCGCGCTTCAGCGCGAGCCACAGGCCCAGCGGCAGCGCCACGACGAAGCTGCGTGTGACCATCGCCGGCGGGAGAAACGGCAGCAGCGTGGCGAGCCAGTGCTTGAGCAGCGGGTCGAGCGGACCGTGGTTCTGGTTGACGAAGGCGACCTGAGCGTGGTCGTAGATCGAAATACCCGCGCGCTGGGCGAGCACGTGGAGCCAGACCGTGCCTTCGCGCAACTCGAGCTCGAGCGGAAAGACGAAGGCCTGCAGGCAGGTCGCCAGCGCCAGCGCCGCCATCGCCGCGATCGCCAGCCAGCTGACCAAGGTGACAATACGGTTTTCAGTCATGCGCAGCACGGCGGACGATCTTCTTGCGCACATAGCGGACGACGGATGCCACGTCCCACCTGAGGCAGCGTAGCGCTGAAAAATACCGGTGCCGCACTGTGATTTCTTCGCGATAGCCGCGCCAGCCACCGCGATCGCTCAGGCCGCCGGTGCCGCACGTGGCGACGCGCAGAGGGAAGGATTGGAAGCGCACCCCGCGGGCGTGGAGCCGCGCGTTGAAATCGTAGTCGCCCATCACGGCGAGCTCCGCGTCGAACTCACCATGCGCTGCGAACAGGCTCCGCCGGTAAAACGCGGACTGATGGTGGATGAAGTTTCGGGCGACGGGATTATCCTCGCGGCAAAAACGGTAAACGCGGCCGTCGGCAAACGCCGCTTCGCCGCCCGCGACTCCCGATTCCGTTTGGTTTAGCCAGGTCGCGGCCTCGGCCAGCACGCCGTCACCGGCGAGCCGGTCGTCGGCGCCGAGAAACAGCACCCAGTCGCCGCGGGCGGCGGCGACGCCCTTGTTCATCGCATCGTAGACGCCGCGGTCAGGCTCACTGATGAGTGTAGCGATTTGCGCGCGCTGGGCTTCGAGCCACGCGCACGTGCCATCGGTCGAGCTGCCGTCGACGACGATCAGCTCGACCGCAGCGCCGCGCTGACTCCACACACTCGCGAGCGCGACGGGCAGCCGCGGGCCGGGGTTTTTGCAGACGACGATGACGCTGATGCTCGGCGCGTGGGACATTGCGTTTCAAAAAGCATTTCGCACGGTCGGGGCGTGTCCACGCCGGAGTTGCCACTGCTCTCGATTGTCATCGTCGCCTACAAGTCGCGCGACGAGATCGGGCCGTGTCTCGCCTCGCTGCCGCGCGCGCTGGAGGGTCGCGTGGTCGAAATCACCGTCATCGACAACTCGCCGACGGGCGAACACGGCGTGGGCGAGATCGTGCGGCGGGATTTTCCGCAGGTGGACTACGTGCCCGCGCCGGAGAACCTCGGCTTCGGCCGGGCCAACAACCTCGGTTATGCGCGCACGCGCGGAGAATTCGTGCTCTTCCTGAACCCCGACACGGTCAGCAACGAGCCGGCGCTCACGCATTGCCTCGCGCAGTTGCGCGGCGATCCGCGCATCGGTTTGATTTCGCCCCGGCTTGAGCTGGCGGACGGTTCGATGGACCTCGCGTGCCGGCGCTCGATTCCGACGCTGTGGGACGGCTTTTGCCGCGCGAGTGGACTGGCGGCGGCGTTTCCGCGCACGGCGTTTTTCTCCGGCTATAACCTCACGCACCTCGCCGCCGACGGCGTGCATGATGTCGGCGCGATCAACGGGGCGTTCATGCTCGCGCCGCGCCACGTCTTGGCGCGCATCGCGCCAACGGGCGAAGTCTTCGACGCCAATTTCTTCATGTATGGCGACGACCTCGATCTGTGCATCCGCGTCGCGCGGGCGGGCTTTCGGATCGTGTTCGACGGGCGCGTGCGGATCACGCACCTCAAGGGCGTGAGCGTGGCGCGTGATTTCGAGAAGATGTCGCGCGCAATCTTCGATGCGAACCGCGACGTTTACCTGAAGCACTTCAACCCGCGCGGCTCTGCGCTTGTGCGCTGGAAATACACGCTGGCCTTCGGCGCGTGGAAACGACTCGCGCAATTGAAAGCGTGGTTGCGGGGTCACCGGCAGGTGCGCCCGCTGTAACGCTGGCGCTTCAGCCGGGACTGGTCGGCGCGCGGCGCACTCGCGTCGCGCCGATCAGCACGGCGGCCAGGGCCAACGCCGCCACGGCTGCGAGCACCGGGGCGTGGCGCACGACCGCGGGTGCCGCTTGCCGCGGATCATCGGCCGGCAGGAGCAAGGCCGGCGGTAGTGTCCGCCGCAGCTGCGGATCGTCGAGCACACGCATGACGGTCGCGGGCTCCGGATGCGGTCCGCGGAAATCGGCGTCGCGGGAAAACACGTCGGGCCGTCCGGTCGCGCGGTATTCGAGGATCAGGCGGTGGCTCGCCGCATCCTGTGCGCGCTTGTAAGGGAGGTTGAGCGTGAGATTGGTTTCGGTGAGCGCGATCAAGCCGGCCGCGACGACGGCAAACCAGCCGAAGACGAGCCACCGGAACGGCTGGCTGCCCAGGCGGGCGAGAGCGCAAGCGGCGAACGCCTGCGCGGCCGCGCCGAGGAGAAGCGGGTCCTGGTAGCGCGAGAGCGGCCGGTGGTCCGGCAGGCCTGCGCCCCGGCTGTGCGCGATCGCGGCGGCGTGCAGAACGCCAAGCACGGCAAGAGCGAGCGCGAGACGCGTCGAGCCGTCGAGGGCCGCGCCGCGCCGCCACTGCCACAGCAGCAAGACGACCAGCGGAGCCTGCCCGACGACGGCCAGCCAGCCGGTGTTGACGTGCGGCCATGCTAGACAACGCGAGAAAACCGCCAGCCATTCGCCAACCGAACGAGCGCGCAGGCCCGCGTGCTGCGGCACCTCGACCTTGAGGGCGAACCCGATCGCGACCAACGCGGCGAGCGCCGCCAGCGCGACCCAAGTCGCGCGGCGCGAAGGGGACGAGCGCAGCGTTACGAGCCCGCCGGCGAGCGCCGCTCCGGCTACGAGCCCGCCGCCGGCGTTGGCGAAGAGTGCGAGCAGCGCCGCCGTCCACCCGAGCCACCACCCGCGTCCGAGCGGTGCGGCCAGCGTGAGCGCGCCCAGCGCGGCGACCGCGAGCAGGTTGCCGAAATACACCTGCGACTGGAAACCCCAGAGTGCGTTTTGCCAGCCCGCTGGACAACTGAAGAGCACAGCGAGCGCCGCGATAAATCCCGCGCGAGCGCGACCCTCGAGCCCGCGCCAAAAGCAGGCGGCCAGTCCGGCGGCCGCGGCGGCATGCAGCGCGGCGTTGAGCAGGAGTTGCGCCCAGGGATTCCAACCGCCACCGACGGCAAACAGCGCCAGGTCGGCGATCCGCGTCAGGGCGATCCGGTGCTCATTGTGGCCGGAGAACAGATCCGAAAACGTCAGCGTGCCATCGAGCCAGCGTGGGTAGAGCAGCGCGGCCTCGGCGTCCCACTGGTCCCACGTCGGCACGAACGAGCCGCCCGCGCGAATTAACCACGCGCGCGCCGTCAGCACGAATGCCGCGAGCATTGCCACGGCGGCGAGCCGTGACCAGCGGTCGACTGCGGGCGGCGCGTCACTCGGCATTTAGTCGGCCGAGGTTACGTGCCGGAATCGCCCGCATGGGCAACGGCGAACAGTGAACAAGACGGCGAAGGCAAACCAGCCGGCCAATCTTTCGCGCAGCGGTGCGGCTCCAGTGGTAAGGTTCATCTTAAAACTCAGTAGGCGTTGTTGTCCCGCCACCGCACAAACGTCAGGAGCATGATCTGCACGTCGAGCCAGAGGCTCCAGTTTTCGATGTAGTAGATGTCGTGCTGCACGCGGGCGGCGAGATCGCTGTCGCCGCGGAGGCCGTTGACCTGGGCCCAGCCGGTCATGCCGGGTTTGGCGAGGTGGCGCGGGAGGTAGTGCGGGATTTCGCCGGAGAGCCGGTCGACGTGAAACGGCCGCTCGGGCCGCGGACCGACGAGGCTCATCTCGCCGCGCAGCACGTTCCAGAATTGCGGGAGCTCGTCGAGGTTCCAGCGCCGCATGAAGCCGCCGATGCGCAGGAGCCGCGGGTCGCCGCGCGGCGTGCTTTGGTGCGTGGTGTCGGTCGTGGCGGCGTCGGGCGCCATGCTGCGCAGTTTCCAAATTGTGATCGGGCGATGCCCCGCGCCCACGCGCTCCTGGCCGAAAAACACCGGGCCGCCCGGCGACTCGCGCTTAATCAGTGCCGCGAGCAACGCGATGATGGGCGCGGACACGAGGAGTCCGACGCTTGCGCCGGCGAGATCGAGGAGGCGTTTGAGCGCGCGGTTGAAGAGCCGGCGGATGGCGAGTTCCTCGACGCCGAGCACGGGCACGCGCCCGATGGTCTGGAGGTGCAGTCCGCTGAGAAAAATGTCGAACGCTCCCGGCACGATCTTCCACTCGACGTAGGCGCGCTCGCAGGTCTCGACGATCCGCTGCACGTCCGCGCGCGGCAGATCGAGGCGCATGAGGATGACGACATCGACGGCCTCGCGCCCGAGGATGGCGTCGAGCGCGGTGACATTGCCCAGCGCGGGCCACTCGGTCGGCGGCGGCGCGGCGGTGGCGGCGTTTTCCCGCGGGAGCGCGACAACCCCGATCAGTTGAAACGGATGCGCCGGGTCCCGCGCAATTTCGGCGGCGAGGGCGCGGGCTTCGTCGTTCCAGCCAAGCAGCACGGCGCGGCGGCGGAGTTTCCCGACAATCGCATCGCGCGTGATCACGCGGAAAACCAGCGAGCGCCACGCGCCGACCGCCGCGATCACGCAGACGAACGCGATCACGACGAACAGCCGCGAGATCGGCGGATCAAATTTTAGGACGAGCGAAACCCCGAGGTAGGTGACGAGCCAGAACGCCGCGCCCTTCAGGATCGCGTTGAGGCTTTGGTAGCGGCGCAGCAGCAGCCGGGTGTCGTAGAGGCCGAATTGCGCGAAGGCCGCGATGAGCAATCCGACCCCGACAAGCAGCAGCGGGAGATAAATCCGAAACGTGGCGTCGGGCACCGCGAGGCCGAGCTGCGCGAGTGAGGAGTCGTAGCGAAACCAATAGCCGAGCGAGAGGCCGCCGAAGGTCGCGAGCGTGTCGCCGATGAGCAGCGTCAGCGGCAGAATGGTTTCGCGAAGGGGATGGGTGGCGCGCGGCACAGAGGGGAATCTACGATTTATGATTTACGAATTACGATTTCGGAATCACGGGCGCGGAGGCATCGATGAGCTCGAGCAGGAGCGGCGAGGGCAGCCAGCCTTTCGGCGGGAGCGGGGCGACGGAAGATTGGGGAATAGAGGGAAGGAGAGACGGGTAGAGAGGAAGGAGCTCGCGCACGTCGAAGAGATCGGTGGGGACGGGGAGATCGAGGTTGCGCATGAGGACGGGGTAGCCGGTGCGTTCGCGGCGGTAGATGCGCTCGGGGCCGTCGGGGATGCGGCCCAGCGTCGGGGCGCGCGCGGCGACGTTCGGCAATTGGGCAGTCGCCCAGGAACCCGAGGGCAAACGCGCGCCGACGTGACGGACAAAATCAGCGAACGCAGCGCGGGTCGCGTCGCTCGTCGCCGCAATCGCGGGGTCGCGCCACCAGGGCGAGGTGGTGAACGCGGGGTCATTGAGACATTCGAGAGCGAAGGCGCGGGCCGCGGCGTCGCGCTGGCTCTGATTTAAACGCGCGAGCCCGAGGCCGAAGTAAACACCGCCTTTGTCAGGCACGAGATGAGCGGCGGAGAGAAAATGCTTTTCCGCCGCCGCCGGATCGGACGTGAGGAGGAGCCAGCCGAGATTGAAGTGCGCGATCTCCTGGTCGGGGTTGAGCGCGAGGGATTCGCGCAGGAGCGCGGTGGCGCGGGCGTCGGAGTCAGGCTGGCGCGCGGCGGCGAGAGCGAGGGCGCGGACATTTAGCCCGGGCGCGGGATCGCGGCGGCCGAGGCAGGTGACGAGCGCGAGAGCGATTAGCGCGAATCCGCCGACGGTGCGGGAGGGTGCAAGGCGCGATGACGCCGGAGCGCTGGGCGCGGCGAGCAACGCGGCGAAGGCCGCGACGGCGCAGCTGAAGACGGGCACGTCGAGCTGCCAGTCGAAGAGCGAAAATGCCGCGTAGCCGGCGAGCGCGAGCGCGGCGGCGGGTTGGGTGCGCGTGTTGCGCGCGATGAGCACAAGCAAGGCGACCGCCGCGATGAGGCCGATGGCACCATGTTCGGCCCAGATCTGCATGGGCGTGCTGTGGAGTTGCAGCGCGTTTTCCGTGCCGCCGTCGAGGCCGGCTCGATAACGCGGGAACGCGAGGGGCGTCGTGCCCGGTCCCCAGCCGAGCAGGGGCCGATCGAAGCCCATGAAAAATCCCCCATCGAACATTTCGGACCGTTGGACGTTGGAGAGGTTCGGCGCGGCCTCAGGATCGGAGCGGGTGAACATCGCGCGCGTGCGCGGATTGGCGGCGATGAACGTCGCGCCGATCGCGATCAGCGCGAGGGCAAGCAGCAGTTTTTTCCGCACCGGCCAGCGGGCGGCAAAAAATCCCGCGAGCGCGAGGACCGCGAGCCCGACGACGCCGCCGCGGCTGCCGCTGCTGAAGAGCAGGGCGACAGCGAGGGCCGTGGTCGCGAGGCCGAGGCGGCGTTTGCCCGCGCGACGCGCGAGCGCGAGGCCAGCCGGCAGAAGCAGCAGTGCGAGGCCTGCGGTGTAGTTGGAGTGGCCGAGCGGGTAGGCGTTGCGGTTGGCGATCGCGGCCCGGGCTCCGATCTCGGGCCACCAGGCGAGCCAGAGCGCGAGGCCCACGGCCGCGGGCAGGGCGAGCGCCGCAGTGGTGAAGCCGAGGATTTTTTCGCGGCGGACGTCGCTGGCATCAGCCGTTCCGTGCAACGCATCGAACACCGCGAAAAAAAATGCGATGCCACCGAGCAGCGGTGCGCTGCCGAGCAGGGCGGAGCCACGATACGGACTCGCGAGCGCCGAGAGCACGATCCCGGTCGTGGCGAAAAGCGCGGTGAGCAACCAGCCGCGCGACGGCAACGCGAGCGGCCGCTGCGGATCGAAGGCGCGAAGAATCACGATCGCGACAGGGGCGGCGAGTGCGATGGCGTAGGCCAGCGTCCACGGCCAGGCGTGCATGCGGGTCGCGCCGGGGCTTGCCATGGTGATCACGGCGAGGCCGCCCAGGCCGGCGGCCCAAAGCGCGCCGACGAGCGTCGGGGCGGTGGAGGCGGCGCGCGTCATCAAGGCGAAAAGCAGAGCGCTGCGATCCCGGTGCGGCAAGCAGCGATGTCGGGCGGCGGTGGGCGTCGGATGGCAATGGCCCGATTTGATTTTTTCGTTGTCATTGCGAGGAGCGCAGCGACGAAGCAATCCATCTGGAGTATCAGATGGATTGCCACGCCCGCCAAGCCGGGCTCGCAATGACAAAAAAGACGGATCTGTTTCCCACCGAGCGCAGGTCTTGACGGTCCCGAGCGAGGGCGGGCAGGCTGGGGCAATGTCATTGGAGACCACGTTGCCGGCCAAAAAAATTCCCATCGTGAAACTCGTGATCGCCGCGGTCGTGCTGGGGATCATCGGGCTCTTCGTCCTCCGGGAGGTGGGCATTGCACGCCTGGTGGCGTGGCTCGATCAGTTCATTGCGTTGATTCGCGACCTGGGGCCGGCGGTATTTTTCACGGCGATGGCGTTGCTGCCGGCGGCGGGCGCGCCGCTGTCGGCGTTTAACCTGGTCGCCGGCGAGGCGTTCGCGCCGCAGATGACGATGCCGGGCGTAATCGTGACGGTCGCCGCCGCGATTGCGGTGAACCTCGCGCTGACCTACTGGCTCGCGCGCTATGCGTTGCGTCCGATGCTGACGCGGCTCGTCGCACGTTACGGTTACTCGATCCCGCGGTTGAAACCGGACAACACCCTGACTGTGACGATGCTCGTGCGGCTCACGCCCGGGCCGCCGTTTTTCCTGCAGAGCTATCTGCTCGGCCTCGCAGAGGTGCCGTTTCGTCTCTACATGATCGTGTCGTGGCTGGCGGTGTTGCCGCTGGCGCTCTCGGTCGTGCTGCTGGGCAAGGCGGCGCGCGAGGGCAATGTCGGGAAAATCGCGGTGGTGATCGGACTGATCGTCGTGGCGGTGACCGTCGTGCAGATCGTGCGGCGAAAGATCGCGAAACGTGAAGCCTGAGCTAGATTTGAGCGGCGAACCGCCGCGGGCGGAGAGCGTGAGCGAATTTACGCGGCGCGTGAAAACGCTACTCGAAACGGGCATCGGGCCTGCGTGGATTCGCGGCGAGATTTCCAATTTGCGCGCGCAGGCGAGCGGGCACGTTTATTTTTCGCTGAAGGATGCGGGCGCGCAGCTCGGCGCGGTGTTGTTTCGCGGCGATGCGCTGCGGCAGACGGTGAAGCTGCGCGATGGGCTGCAGGTAATCGTCTATGGGGAAGTGAGCGTCTACGAGGCGCGCGGCCAGTATCAGCTCATCGTGCGCATCGTGGTCGATGACGGAGTGGGGCGGTTGCAGCGGGAGTTCGAGGCGCTGAAGGCGCGGCTCGCGACCGAGGGGCTGTTTGCACCGGAACGGAAGCAACCGATTCCGGCGATGCCGCTGACCGTGGGATTCATCACGTCGCCAACGGGCGCGGCCGTGCAGGATTTTTGCCGGATCGTCACGCGCCGCGGCTGGCGCGGACGGGTGGTGGTGCTGCCCGTCAAGGTGCAGGGTGAGGGCGCGGCAGCGGAGATGGTCGCGATGTTGCGGCTCGCGGAGGAACTCAAAATTTTTGATCTAATCGTGATCGGACGGGGTGGCGGGAGCCTGGAAGATCTGTGGGCCTTCAACGAAGAGACATTGGTGCGCGCCATCGCGGCGTGCACGGTGCCGGTGATTTCGGCGGTGGGGCACGAGATTGATTTCACGCTGTGCGATTTTGCCGCGGACCTGCGGGCCGAAACGCCCAGCGCCGCGGCCGAGCTGATCACGAGCCAGTTCGTCGCGTGCGTGGAGCGGGTGCGGCGGGCGGGCGAGGCGATTACAGCGCAGTTGGCAAACGTGCTGGACCGCGCGACCGAGCGCCTCGATCACGCGCGCTCGCGGTTGCGCCTGCTGTCGCCGGAAGCGCAGATTGAGCAGGGCCATTTGCGGCTCGACGATTTGTCGAACCGGCTGGCGGCGGCGCTGCGCCATTCCGTCCAAGACTGTCGTGGCCGGCTGGGTGAGGTGCAGGCCGCGCTGCTGCAACGCTCGCCGCAAGCGCGCGTGGAGCAGGAGTCGCAGCGGTTGCTTGCGCTTTGGAAACGGCTCCAAGCCGCGAGCCCGGCTTCAGTCTTGAACCGCGGCTTCGCCATCGTGCGCGACGAGTCCGGCCGACCGGTCGCGCGTCGAATGGCGGTGCGTCCGGGGGCGCGGCTGACGGCGGAATTCGCAGATGGGACGGCGCCTTTGCGGGCCGAGTGAGTGCGCGAAATTCGCTTGGCAGTGCGGAGGATTTAATAATTATCATTTTCGCTACCAAACCCCCGGCCCCGTGCCGGTAACCCTGCCCACCATGACCCTACCGACTCAGCCTCTGTGTCGCGCCGTGCGCGCGATGTTTGCCTTCGCGCTGGCCGCCCTCGCGGCTCGCGCTCAACCGCCGGCCGCCGCCCCCGCCGGCGACGACGTGATCCGGCTCTCCGAATTCCAAGTCTCGACCTCCGCGGACAAAGGCTACCGCGCCGGCAATTCCGTTTCTGCGACCCGCATCGACACGCCGATTAAGGATCTGCCGTTCGCGATCAGCGCGTTCACCTCGCAGTTTATCACCGACATCGGTGCGCGCGATCTCTTCGACGTGGTGCAATACGCGCCGGGCGTCACGAGCTCGGGCCGCGAGTTCAACGCCGGCAATGCCGTCTTCACCATCCGTGGCTTTGACCAGACGCCGCAGCACAACGGCTTCGTGGGCGAAGGCTACGTGGACACCCTGACGGTTGAGCGCGTCGAAGTCGTGAAAGGTCCGTCGTCGGTGCTCTACGGCCAGGTCGCGCCTGGCGGCACGGTGAACTACATCACGAAGCGCCCGGGCGCGAAGGCGTTCACGAGCGTCAACGCTCAGGTCGGCACGGACAGTTTCTGGCGCACGTCCCTCGACTTAAACCAGCCGATTGCGGGGAAGACCCTGCTCTTCCGTTTCAACGCCGCGTTTGAGAACGGCCTCGAATACATCAAGCCCGGCAAGCAGCGCACGACGGTGCTCGCGCCTGTCATCACGTGGCGCATCACGGACCGTGTCGCGCTCACCGTGGACTACCAATGGTTCTCCCGCCGCGAGACGCCGCCGCAGGCCCACATCAAGCCCAACACCGAGATCGTCGCGCTACCGCCCGCGAGCGGCATCCTTAGCGCGACGGGCGTGCTGATCAAACCGGACAACAGCGACCCGGGCTTCCTCGGCGCCTATCCGTTTGCGCGCGACTTCAACTACGTCTCGAACAACGACCATCGTTTCTCCGACTACGAGTCGCTCAACGCCGAGCTGACCGCCAAGCTCTCCGACACCTGGGGCGCGCGCGCGAACTTCAACTGGAACAAGAATCGCACCGCGCAAAAGCTCACCGGCCTCGGCGCGGTCAGCATCACGGTGCCGACGCGCTACTATCCCGCCGGCGCCACGCTCCCGATCTCAGCGGCGAACTATCTGATCGCGGCGACGGCCTACGCGAACGATCTCCTGAACAATATCAACCTCGCGCTCGACGCGCCCGCCGCGCAACTCGGTCGCCGCAAGCGGCTCCAAGAGAGCTTCGGCCAGGGCAAGGCCTCGCAGGTCGAGCTGGCTGGCAACTACACCGTCAACGGCATGAAACTGAAACCGCTCGTCGGCGCGTTCTACAACGAGTCGCGCGGTTTCGGCCGGCTCCGGCAGAGTGCGACGGCGAATTTTTTCCCGGTGTGGGACATCAAGAATCCCGCCACCTGGGACTACACGACCGACTTCGATCCGGTCACGCAGCCGTTCTCGACGAACAACCTCTCGGTGACGCGCAACAGCGCCGGCTATGCCGTGCTCAACGCCAGCCTGCTCGAGGATCGCGTGAGCGCCGTCATCGGCGCGCGCTACAACAAGGCGTCCGGCTCGACGGACAACTTCCTCGCGCCGGCGACGAGCCTCGCGAAAGTCTCGAACAAGAAAACCACGCCGCAGCTCGGCCTCGGCTGGAAGGCGACGCGCGACCTGATGTTTTACGGCTCCTACAGTGAATCCTTCGTGCTCAACGCCACCGCCCTCACGTTCGAAAATACGCCGATCGGGCCCGCGAAGCCGACGACCTCGAAGGGCTACGAACTCGGCGTGAAGACGGATTTCCTCAACGGCCGCGTGTCGTCCACCCTCGCCGTTTTCCAAATCGACCAGAAGGACCGCGTGCTGCGGTTCAATTCGTTCAGCGCGACCGGCGTGACCGTGACGAACAGCCTCCAGGGCACGCTCGATCGCAGCAACGGCTTCGAGGCCGAAATCACCTGGTCGCCGCAGGACAACTGGCAGGTGTATTTCAGCGGCGCGCTCAGCGACGTGCGCGTGAAGCAGGTGCCGAAGGGCGAGGAGGTTTTCCTTGGCGCCCATCCCGAGGCGACGGTGAAGGCGCTCGCGAACCTCTGGACGCGCTACACGTTCAACACCGGCGATCTCAAGGGCCTGTGGATCGGAGCGGGCTTCAACCACACCGGCAAGAAGGCGCAGCGCACGAACAACCCGAAGCTCTTCCTCCCGGCCGAGACGCTTTGGAACTCCGCCGTCGGCTACGACTGGAAGTGGGAAGGCCACCCCGTGACCGCCGCGATCAACTGGCAGAACATGGGCAACATCGAGTATTTCCCTGCCAACCAGCAGCGTGGCATGCCCGGCCGCGCGGTGCTGTCCGTGACGACGAAGCTCTGAGCGGGCCGAAAGCGTAGGCAGCGCGTAAGATTTCAAGGCCGGTCGCGAGACCGGCCTTTTTTGC
>JANNEY010000567.1:0-2079 GCA_031379235.1 Opitutaceae bacterium
CTTCGGCGTCCGCTTCGCGGCCACCTCGCAATGACAAAATAGACCACAACCGACCGGCGGTTAGCAGTGCCGGACAAACTCGCCGATGAACTGGTCAACGTTACGGCCTGAAACCTGACAGTCGATGTAGCGCCGCAAGCCGCGTCCGCGCTGGGTCAATTGCATCTTCACACCCAGGCGTTGGGCGAGCTGATCGATGTCGCGGACCCGACCTCGCTGCCACCGCCAGCACGTCAGGCCCACGCAGATTGGCTTCCCGATCGGATAGTCTTGGGTGACGGTTTTCGCGGTCATCGGTTCGGAACTGGAGGCTGCAAAAAGCGCGCCAGTCGCGATCGTTTTTCGGACAAAGCACAGCGGGCCGAGAATTTTTTCCGGCTCGCATGCGCCGCACTTGTTGTTCGTCACGTTGACCACGACTGGTGCTCATGTGTTTTTGGCCTCGTGCCGTTGCCCTCCCGCGCTCAGTGATTCCTCTCGCATGAACTGGTCCCGCTTCAAGTCCCACTTCTACCACAACGCCGAACTCGGCGTTTCGCTCGATGTCAGCCGGATGCCGTTTCCCGACGAGTTTCTCGTCCAGATGGCGCCGAAGATGGAAGAGGCGTTCGCCGCCATGGCCGCACTCGAGCAAGGCGCCATCGCCAACCCCGACGAGAAACGCATGGTCGGCCACTATTGGCTCCGGGCCCCGCAGCTTGCGCCCACGCCCGCGCTCGCCGCTGAAATTACCTCCACGCTCGCCGCGATCAAGGCGTTCACCGCCAAGGTTCACGCCGGGGCGATTGCCGGACCGAAGGGGAAATTCAAGAACCTCCTCGTGATTGGTATCGGCGGGTCCGCACTCGGGCCGCAGTTCGTAAACCACGCCCTCGGCAATCCGCGGAAGGACAAGCTGGCCGTTTCCTTCTTCGATAACACCGATCCCGATGGCATCGACTACGTCCTCGCGGGGCTGCGCGGTCAGCTCGCAAAGACGCTCGTCGTCGTCATCTCGAAATCCGGCGGCACGGCGGAGACGCGCAACGGCATGCTTGAGGCCATCGTCGCGTTCAAAGCGGCGAAGCTCGACCACGCGAAGCACTTTGTCGCTGTCACCGGCGTCGGCTCCAAACTTGATCAGGCCGCGACGACCGAAGGCTGGCTCGCGCGTTTCGAAATGTGGGACTGGGTCGGCGGGCGCACGAGTGAACTCAGCGCCGTCGGCCTCCTGCCCGCCGCGCTGCAAGGCCTCGATATTCAGGCGATGCTCGATGGCGCCGCCGCGATGGACGTCGTGACGCGCAATCCCTCGACCGCGCAAAACCCCGCCGCGCTGCTCGCGCTGATGTGGCACTTTGCGACGGATGGCCGCGGCAAGAAGGACATGGTCGTGCTCCCCTACAAGGATCGGCTGTTGCTCTTCTCGCGCTACCTCCAGCAGCTCGTGATGGAATCGCTCGGCAAAGAATTCGATCTCAAGGGCAATGTCGTCAACCAGGGCATCGCCGTCTACGGCAACAAGGGCTCGACTGATCAGCACGCCTACGTGCAGCAGCTCCGCGAGGGCGTGAACAATTTCTTCGTGACGTTCATCGAAGTGCTGAAGGACCGCGACGCCAAGACCTCGCTCGAAGTCGAACCCGGCACCACTGCCGGTGACTATCTCCAGGGCTTCCTCCTCGGCACCCGCGACGCGCTGAGCGAAAAGGACCGCCATTCGATCACCATCACATTGCCCGATGTGTCGCCGCGCTCGCTCGGCATGTTGATCGCGCTCTACGAGCGGGTCACCGGACTCTACGCGTCGCTCGTCGGCATCAATGCCTACCACCAGCCCGGCGTCGAAGCCGGCAAGAAGGCCGCCGGCGGCGTGATCACGTTGAAGCTGAAACTGGTCGCGGCGCTCAAAGCCGAGGCCGGCCAGTCGTTCACCGCGGAGAAGCTTGCCGCGCACATCGGTGCACCGGAGAAGGTCGAACTCGCGTTCAAGATTCTCGAACATCTCGCCGCCAACAAAGGCAGCGGCGTGAAGAAGCGCGCGAAGTCGTCGCCAACGGAGTCGACCTATCGCGCCGCGTAGCGGCGGGCGTCCCTGCC
>JANNEY010000581.1:0-1503 GCA_031379235.1 Opitutaceae bacterium
AGTTGGCCGCGATGGATGCGGCGAACAAATCGCCGACTCCCGCCAGCGGCGCCCCCGCCGCGAAGGCCGCCGACGACGAAGTCGTCGCGCTCTCGCCCTTCCAAGTCGTCTCCGACAACAAGGGCTACTTCGCCTCGAACACGATGTCGGGCACGCGCCTCAACTCGAAGATCGAGGATTTGGGCCAGTCGATCACCGTGATGACCAAGGAGCAGATGGCGGACTTCGCGATGCTCGATATCAACGACATCTTCGATCATCTGGCCAGCACCGAGGGCACCAGCTCTTACTCCGCCTTCGACCTTGATCGCACCGGCGCCGTAACCGACAACGTGAGCCTCGATCCGAACAACGCGAACCGCGTCTGCGGCATCGGCTCGGCCAACATCGCTTTCGGCAATATCGCGACCTCGGGGCGCGTGCCTGTCGATCCGCTCTGGATGGACGCGCTGGAGCTGAGCCGCGGCCCCAACGCCAATATCTTCGGCCTGGGCAACTCCTCCGGCACCGTCAACCAGGTGCCCTCCACCGCCAACATGAGCCGCAACTTCACCAAGTTGGAAGTCCGCGGTGACAGCTACGACGGTTGGCGCACGTCGTTCGATGCGAACCGACTGCTCTTGAAAAACCGCCTCGCGGTGCGCGCGAGTTACGCGAACCAGCACACCGGCTTCGTCCGCAAGCCCTCCGGCGAGGACGCCCGGCGCCTGAGCCTCCAGGTGAAGGCCCAGCCATTCAAGAACACCACCGTGGCGCTCTCCTGGTATAATTACAAAAACGCGTCCGTCCGGCCCAACTACACGACGCCGCGCGACTACATCAGCAGCTGGATTGCCGCCGGGCGCCCGTCGTGGAATCCCGTCTCGCGGTTCATCACCCTCAACGGCGTGAGTTACGGCCAAGGTGCGAATGGCACGTTGCAAGCCGGCTCCACCACGCCGATCACCACGCTGCCGACTTACTTTGCCGCGAACGACGCGCGCGCCACGTTCCGCATCGGCGCCCCGGGCGAGACGCCCTACTGGTCAGCCCCCTCGAACAACACCAACGCCACCTCGCCGCTATCGAACATCGCGAGCACCATCCGCTTTGTGCAGACCGCGGCCGTGAATGCCTACGGTGCCGCCCAGCCGCTCTTCGCCTCGAACGCCTCGATCGCCGACAAATCGCTCTATGACTGGGAGCGCATCAACCTCAACGGTTCGGGCAAGCAGTGGGACGACGTCAGCACCTACATGGCGCAGGTCGACCAGATCTTGCTCAACACACCCCGGCACACCGTGGCGGCTCAGGCGACCTTCATGCGCGAGGACGCCAAACGGATTCAGAATCTCCCGATGGGCCCCGCGAGCGTCAACAGCACCATCGGCCAGCTCCAGGCCGATCCCAACATCGTGAACCTCGACGGCACGCCCAACCCCTACTACGGCCGACCCTACCTCAAGACCACCGAGCCGTTCCTCCGCGAACAGCCGCTGCAGTGGGACACCGTCCGGGCCCAAC
>JANNEY010000593.1:0-2282 GCA_031379235.1 Opitutaceae bacterium
ACAAAAAACACGCCGTCCTCCCCGCCGACACGCAGTCCACTATCCGGGTTTGGGCCGCCCCCCCCGCCGGGGGCCCCACCGCCGCCGAGACAACCGCGCGCACCGCGCTGGCCGCCGCGCAAAAAGCCTCCGATGCCGTGCGCAACGAAGCCCGCACCGCGCTCCAAACCGCCGATCCCTCGGCGAAGAAAACGAAGGACTCCGACTACGTCTTCATCACCTTCATCCTCACCCAGCTCCCGCACGGCGCCATCGGGCTGCTGCTCGCGGTGATGTTTGCTTCCGCGCTGTCGTCGAAAGCCGGCGAACTCAACGCCCTTGGCACCACGACCACGATCGACCTGTGGCGGAGTTTGCGTCCGCTCGCTGAGCGTGATGAGCCGCGCAACGTGAGAAACGCGAAATGGTTCACCGCGATGTGGGGCCTTTTCGCGATCGGCTTCGCGCTTTTCGTGAGCTTCGCGGAGAACCTGATCGAGGCGCTGAACATCGTGGCGTCAATTTTCTATCCGGCGCTGCTCGGCGTGTTCGTCGTGGCGTTCTGGGTGAAGTGGGTGAGGGGCTCCGCGGTTTTCTGGGCCGCCATCGCGGCGCAGCTCGTGGTGCTGGCGATCTATTTTTACGGTAACCTCGCCTATCTCTGGCTGAACCCGATCGGCTGCGCGGCGTGCGTGCTGTTCGCGGTAGTGCTGCAGGCGGTGCTGCCTTCGCCCGAGAAATCCTAACCACGAATGGACACGAATAGACACGAAGTCGGAATCATCGTTGGTGCTAGTTTTAATTCGTGTTCGTTCGTGTCCATTCGTGGTTAGAAAAATTCTGTCCATGAGCGCCCCTGTCATCTGTTTCGGCCAGCAGCCCTGCGGATTTTATCCGCGGCGGTTTCTCTTCGCCAAGTTTCAGACCGCCCGCCGCCTCCAGTCCGAGATCGGTGGCGAGATCGTGTTTTTCTACCATGACAGCGACCATGATCTCCGCGAGACGCAGACGACCCTGCGGCATCGCAAGACCGATGCGCCATCGACGTTGAATTTCACGGTGGAAAACAAGGTGCAGCGCAAATGGTCGCCGCTGTTCCTCAAGCTTATCGCGCCCGGCTGGCATGCGACGACCGCGCGGCAACTCGGGGCCTACGTTTCGGCGGAGCGGCTCGAGGCCTTCAAGCAGAACACGGCCCCCAACATCGCGGACTTTTGCCTCGAACAGTATCGCCGCATGGGGCTGCTCGGTGGCGTTCGGATTGTGCGCTCCAGCGATCCGGCGGTGCGCCTGGCCGGCTGCGACGTGACGGACTATTTTGCCGACGTGTCTTACGAAGGGCAGATCGTGCGCGCCCGGATGATCGATGGCGCGCTGAAACTCCACGAAGGCGGCGAGAGCTACGTGACCCTGCCGGCCGGCCCGATCGCAAAGGAGCAGATTTCGCCGGCGCGCGACACGCGCCTCCGCTGGATGCAAACCGTCGTGCGCTGCACGCACTACATCGCCGGGGCCGGTGAACAAGCCTACTTGCGCAAAGAGGATGCGCCTGAGATTACCTTTGTCAGCCGTGATGCAATCGACCGCTCCGATGAAGCCTACCACTGATGCCGGGACGCTCCTTGTCTTCGGCGCGCATCCGGACGACATCGAGTTCGGCTGCGGCGGAGTGATTGCCGCGGAAGCGAAAGCGGGGCGGAAAGTCCACCTCGTCGTGTGTTCGCGCGGCGAGGCCGGCACGAACGGCACGCCGGCCATCCGCACGCGTGAAGCGAAGCGCGCCGCAGCACTGCTCGGTGCGAGCATCGAGTTTATCGACCTTGGCGGCGATGCGCACTTTGAGGAACGCGCGGTCCACGTCATCCGACTGGCCGGAGTCATCCGCCGGGTGCGGCCGACGACCGTCTTGGCGACGAGCACGGTGGAAAACCAGCATCCGGATCATGTGAAGCTGGGCCGGATGGTGCGCGATGCCGCGCGGCTGGCGCGCTTCGGAGGGCTCAAGGAGCTACGCCGCGTGAAGCCTCATGCGATTGGGCAGTTGTTTTTCTACGCGGTCTCGCCGGACGCCGAGCCAATCGATCTGGGCCGAGTGCTGGTCGATGTTTCCGCGCCGGAGATTGTGGCGGCTTGGACCTCGGCGATGGAGGCGCACGCCTCCCAGATGAAAACCCGCAACTACGCCGAACTGCAGCTCACGCGGGCGCGGCTCACCGGCCTGCGCGCCGGCCTTTCGCATGCCATCCCGCTCTTCCCCGCCGACGCACTCGTGGTCGATTCGCTCGCGAGCCTCGGCCGCGCGG
>JANNEY010000601.1:0-11341 GCA_031379235.1 Opitutaceae bacterium
CCAGGCCCAACCACTAATCGAGAATCGGAGCGGTTTTTTCCTTCGTCGCCTTGGCTTTTCCTTTGGCTTTGTCCTTCGGAGCGGCATGGGACTTGGCCGTGGGATTGTAGGCGGGGTTGAGGGCGGGAACGACGGCTTCGGTGTCCTTCAGGAACGAAGCGATGAGGGCGTTGAGCTCGGTGGTTTTGGCGGGATTTTGTGCGGCGAGGTTCTTCGTTTCACTGAGGTCATCCTTGAGGTTGTAGAGTTCGAGGAGGTCAGCGCGGTCGGGGCCGAGGCCGTAGAAGCGGATCAGCTTCCAGTCGCCCACGCGCACCCACGTGGAAGCGAGTCCACCGGACGCAGGCGTGGTGTGCGGGAAGTGGCAGAACGTCGGCCCGCGATCATGTGCCGCACCGCGGAGCGCGGGGGCGAAGCTTCTCCCATCGAATTTGTGCGCGGCGGGGAGCGAGAGTTTCAACACGTCGGCGAAGGTGGGGAAGAAATCCGTGCTTTGAATGATGGTGTTGGTGACGGTGCCGGGCTTCGTGACGCCGGGCCAGATGACGACGCAGGGCTCGCGCGTGCCACCCTCGTAGGTCGTGGCCTTGCCGCCGCGGAGCGGGGCGTTGCTCGTGATGGGAATGCCCTCGATGCCGAAGGCCTTCGCGCTTTCGTCGGTGCCTGCGACCCAGTGGACGCCACCGTTGTCGGAGAAGAAAACGATGATGGTGTTGTCGGAGAGCTTCAGCGCGTCGAGCGCGTCGAGCAGGCGACCGATATTTTCATCGAGGCTGTGCACCATTGCGGCGTAGACGGGATTGCGCTGGCCGGCGCCGGGCGGGAGCTTTGCGGCCTTGGTGCGGTATTTTTCCACGAGATCTTTTTTCGCGTCGTAGGGTGCATGGACGGAGAAGGCCCAGTAGTTAATATAGAACGGCCCGTCCTTGTGCGCGGTGATGAACTTGATCGCCTCGGTGGCCATGCGGTCCTCGATGTGCTCGGCGGGCGCGCTCGCGATGTTGAGGGCGGCGGGAAATTTCCACGGCGCGACGTAGCTGCCCGCCGGGCCGGGACCGGGCCAGTGCGGAAAATCCACATCAAAGCCCTGCTGCAACGGCGAGTAGGGTTCGGGCCCGAGGTGCCACTTGCCAAAGTGACCGGTGGCGTAGCCGCCGGCCTTGAACGACTCTGCGAGCGTGTGGTAGCGCGTCTCGAGCCGTGTGATGCTTTGCGCCACGAGGACGGGCGCGGTGGGCCCCGCCTGTTTTACGGTGCCCTTTTCCAAGATGACCTGCGGCACATGGCAGACGGGCGCCGTGATGCCGATGCGCGCGGGGTAGAGGCCGGTGAGAATGCTCGCGCGGGTGGGTGAGCAAAGCGGATTGGCCGAGTAAGCCTGCGTGAAACGCAGCCCGCGCGCGGCGAGGCGCTGGATGTTGGGCGTTTCGTAGAACGCGTTCGGTCTGTTCAGCGTGGTGTCGGCCCACCCGAGATCGTCGGCGAGGATGAAGAGGAGATTCGGCGGCCGCGATGAAGTCGCCGCCGAGGCGTCGGAGACGAGATGGAGAGAAAGAGCGAAGGGGAGAAGGAGGTGAGTGAGTTTCATCGGGTTTTAGAATTCAAAGGTATTGCTGAAGACAAACGTCCGGGGCTCCGGCACACGCCAGCGGATCCCGACGCCGCGGCCGGTGCCGTCGTCGAGGCCCGTGACGGGCTCGAGGTCGCGGTCGTCGAGGACGTTGCGCACGTTGAGCTGCGTGCGCCAACGGATCGGCCGCGAGGCGCCGAGCTTCAGCGTGCGGCCGTAGGAGAGCCAGAGGCCGGTGTCCCAGCTCGCAGCGCCTTTGATCGGGGCATCGGGGCGGAAGAGGCCCTCGCGCGTCGTGAGGAAGCCAATCGTGCGGGGGCTGCGGTAGTTGAGGCTGCTGCCAATGCCGACGCCCCTCAGCGCGCCCTCGGAGAAACGGTAGTTCGTGACGAAGTTCGCGGTGTATTTCGGGATGCTCGTCGTCGAGACGCCGCTCGACGCGACGATGCGGCCGACGCCCGCGCCGTAGTTGTCGAGCAGCGCGCGGATGGTGCCGGCGGTGCCGGCTTCGCCGCCGCCGCTGCGATCAAGAAACCGTTCGATCTGATCCTGCGGAGTGGTGGGCAGCGGAACGTCGATGACGCCGTTGCCGTTGAGATCGCGGCTCGGGAAAGTGCGCCACAACGGTTCATACTCGGCCCAGTATTTTTTCAGGATCGGTCCGATGTTGCTCTGCTTGTTGGTCTGCTGGCCGCCGTTGATCGAGAGCCGCCAGTTGGGCGTGGGGTTGGCGGTCAGCGTGAACTCGTAGCCCTGGGCGACGTAGTCCTGATAGTCGGTGAAATTCTGCGCGGGACGATAGGGCGGCGCGAGATACTTGTTGTCGCCACTGAGCGCGGCGGCGGCGTTCCAGAGCGTGTTGGTGGCGTTGGTGAAGTTGAAAAGGCCGAGCTGATTGCGGATCGTGGCGACGGCCTGACCCTGCATGTCGGTTTCCCAACGGCTGAGCGAGGCCTGCACTTTGCCGCCAAAGAGCGCGACACGGGCGCCGGTCTCGGTGCCTTTGCCCTGGGCGTTGTCGATCGGGTTGCTGTAAAGATCGCTCGCGGCGGGATCCTGGAGCACGAGGCTGCTGGACTCGTTGTAGAAGAAGCGGAGCCACTTGGTCGCGACCACGACGACGCCTTTGGAGAACGTGTTGGCGGGCTGGACGGTTTTGACGTTCACGCCGTCGCGCGCGTTGTAGGGCACGGGATCAGGGTAGAGGGCGGACGCCGGGTCGATGGGCAGGCTGCGGCTGTATTGGGTGCGCTCATCCTTGCGCCAGCCGAAGAGCGTGATCACGCGCTCGTCGAGCCAGTAGTTGTGCGTCGCGAATATGCGCGTGTCGACGCGCGTGTAACGGAGCACGGGCGGACCGCCATTGGCGAAGCCGGGCGTCACGCCGTTGGCCTCAGACGGCAGGGTCGTCTGAAGGGTCGCGAGGTTGTCGCTGCTGGCGAGACGCGGATATTTGTCCCACAGACTGGGCATGGAGTTCACGCCGGTGGCCGGATCGAAATAGAAGCGATATTGCATCAAGTTGTTGGCGGCGCCGGGGGCAGCGGACCACGTCGAGGCGAGACCGGGGACGTTGGTCTTGAGCGGCGTGAGATTGCGGAACGTAGCGTTGTTCACGCCGCTGAACGGATTCTTCTGTTGCTCGACGAGACCGGCGAAACGATGACGACCGAACCAGCGGCCGAAGCGTGGGAAATATTGCTTGGAATCGAGTTCGTAGGAAACAGTGGCGCGGGCGATTTCCAGACTGTTTTTCTGGAAGAAGATCACGCCGCCGCCGGCACCGGCGTCGTAGTAATATTTTCCGTAGTTGGGATTCGGCGCGCCGTTGGGGAGCACGAGATTGGGATCGACCTGGAGCGTGTCGCTGGCGGCGGGCTTCGAGTAGTCGGCGAAGCGGTCGCTGAACTGGCGGTTGTAGGTCAGCTCGAAATCGAGATTGGGCAGGACGTTTTGCTGGAGCGACGCGGTGAACGCGCGGAAATCCACCTGTGTGCCGTCGGAGTAGCCCATGAGATTCGTCTCGACGGGAAACGGCAGGGCGAAGCCTTCGCGGCCCGTGACGCCGTGGATGGAACCGCCGAGTGCGGGCGTGGTGATGCGGGTCTTGCCCATGCGGGCCCAGTTCATCGGGGCGATGGTTGGGGTGGCGCCGTCGACGATGAAGATAGTATTGGCGGCGATCAGTTGGTCGAGGCCGGGGATGGTGGTGTTGGCGAGAACGGAGCCGGCGGTGGTGACGTTCGGACGACTGGCGGCGGGCAAGGTCGTCCAGCCGCTGAACGCGTCGCTGTAGGTGAAGCCGCGCGCGAAGGAGCGCCGGCGCTGGTCGCCGTCCTCAAAGTTGGCGTCGATGATCGTCTTCGGCCACGGCTGGAAGCGCAGCGCGGCGTAGGTGCGGCGGTGGAGGTTTTCGTCGGGCTTGAGATGCGAGCCGCGGTCGTCGTCAAGGCGCGCGAGACGGAAGGCGAGCTTGCGGGGGATCAGCGGGATGTTGGCGTTGGCACTGGTGCGGAAGCCGGAGTTGGTGTCGAGCTTGAGGTCGAGCTCGTAGGTGGCGCGGTTGAGGTTGGCGCGCTGCGAGACGGCGTTGGAGATGCCGCCGGGGTTGCCGAGGCCGTAGAGGATGGCGTTGGGGCCGCGCGTGAAGCTGATGCGCTCGGTGTTGTAGATGTCGGCCGGCGCGGTCGTCGGGAGGAAATCGCGCTGCGCGCTCGCGACGGAAAATCCGCGCGAGGTGTAGGCGACGCTGGAGAATAGGCTGTTGTTGCCCGCGCTGGTGCCGAGCTGGGGATCGTCGGTCGTGGTGTTCGGGACGAACTTGAAGACTTCGTCGAGCGACGTGAGGCCGAGGTCGCGCATGAAGTCGGGCGTGATGATGGTCTCGGCGACGCCGGTGTCTTCGATGCGCGTCTTGAGGCGCGTGCCCGAGAGCGTCTCGGTGGCGAGGTAGCCAGTGTCCTTGGTGGAACTGACTTCAAAGGGCGTGAGGAGGACGGCTTCCTCCTTGGTCGGAGCCGAAGTCGTCGAGGCAGCGGACGGAGAGGATGATTGCGCGGAGAGCGAAACGACGAACAGGGCGGTGGGTAGTGTGATGAAGGTGAGCAGGCGTGGGACCGGTTTCATGGGGATTTTTTCTTTTTTGCTCTGGGTGATTGTGACGAAGGGGTGTTTGGGGAGGGCTTGCCATCGACGTAGGTCGAAAAGAAATTTTGGTCTTGAGCGTGGACGGTCGCGGGGAGCCCCGGGGTCTGGAGCGTGGCGTCCCAGGTCTTGAGGCGGGCAAACAGGCGGTCGGCGACCTCGGGGTGTTGGGCGAGGAGATTGTGCGTCTCGCCGTCCGGCTTCGTGGTGTCGAACAGGTAGCGCTGTTGCGGCCCGAGCAAAATGAGTTTCCAGCGGCCTTCGAGGACGGCGGCCTGCGTGCGCCAACGCCAGAACAGGGCCTCGTGCGGTTCGCCGGTCGCTTTGCCCGTGAGAAAGGGCAGGAGATCTACGCCGTCGAGCGCGGGATCACGCGGCAGTCCGGCGAGGGCCACGGTGGTAGCGGCAACATCCAGCGCGCTGACGGCATGGTCGTAGATTTTTCCGGCCGGGAGAGTGCCGGGCCACGCGGCGAGGAAGGGCGTGCGCACGCCGCCATCGGTGAGCATGCCCTTTTCTCCAGTGAGGGGAAGATTGAGGGAGCCGTTCCACGCACCCGGTTTGAGCGGCGCGCCGTTGTCACCGATGAAAAAGATCAGGGTATTGCGGTCGAGGCCGCGGGCTTGTAAGGTTGCCCGGATACGGCCGATGCCGTCGTCCATGGCGGCGATCATGGCGAGCGCTTGGCGGCGTTCGAGCGGAAGGTGCGCGGGGGTTTGGGCGAACCACGGCTCGGGCGAGGCGAGCGGGACGTGCGGCGCGTAGAAGGCGAGATAGAGGAAAAACGGATCTTTGGCGTGACGCTCGATGAACGAGATCGCGGCGTCGGCCTGCCACACGCAACGGAAACGCGAGTCGGTGAGAGTGGCGGGCGCATTGGGCAGTTTGCCGCCCTTGAGATCGTGCGAAGCAACGAAACTGTTCATCGCCCCCGTGGCGTATTCGTCGAAGCCTTGCGCGAGAGGCAGAAAAGCGTGCGGGACGACGGGCGTCGCCGGGGTAGCGGCGGCACCGGCGCGGGCGGGTGGCGGCTCAAGGTGCCATTTGCCGACTTGCGCGGAGACGTAGCCGGCGGCCTTCAGGCGCTCGGCAATCGTCACCTCGGCGAGAGGCAGCGGGCCCTTCAGGTTGTCATCGACGCCGAAGCGCTGTTGGTAGCGGCCGGTGATCACGCCGGCGCGCGAGGGCACGCACTGCGGAGCGGTGACGTAGCCGCGGGTGAAGCGGACGCCATCACGCGAAAGCGCATCGAGGTGGGGAGTCCGGATGTCTTTGTCCACGCCCTGCGCGCCGAGGTCAGCATAGCCGTGGTCGTCGCTGTAAATGAGAATGACGTTGGGGCGGGTTGGGCTCGCGGGTGCAGCGGCGGCGAAGGAAGGGGCGGCAGCGAGCAACGCGGCGGTCAAGAGGAGGAGGCGTTTCATGGAGTTTTTTTGGCGGGATCGGACGGGAAATATTCGCGATACCAGACGCGTTCTTCTTTGTCGTATTTGTCGGAGGGAAGGCCGGCGGGCTGGAGCTGATCGGTCCACGCGGCGAGTTTTCGACGGAGGATCGCGACGCGGTTGGGGTGAGCGGACGCGAGATCGCGGCGCTCGTGTTCATCGGTGCTGAGGTCAAATAGACGGTCGGGCTCGCCGGACTTGAAGAGTAGCTTCCATTGGCCTTCACGAATCGCCGCCTGCGACCAGAAGCGCCAATAGAGCTCGGCGTGGGGCGCGGCGGGATTTGCGCCGGTGAGGTGTGGCGTGAGATCGACGCCGTCGAGTTGCGGGTCGCGAGGCAGGCCGGCGAGGGCGTTGGCGGTGGCGGCGAAATCGAGTGACGAGACGGGGTGTGCGTAGACTTTTCCGGCGGGTAATTTTCCGGGCCAGCGGGCGAGCATTGGCACGCGGATGCCGCCCTCGGACAACATGCCTTTTTCCCCGACGAGCGGGGTGTTTAAAGACCCGTCCCAGCCGCCCATGTCGCCGTCGAGCGGGGAGTCGCGCCGCGTGTGAATGGGCGCGCCATTGTCGCTCGTGAAGAACACGAGGGTATTTTGATCGATGCCGTGGGTGCGGAGCGCGGCGAGGATGCGGCCCACGCCGTGATCGATGCCGGCGATCATCGACAGCGCGGCCCGGCGGCGCAGCGGCATAGGGGCGGGGAACTGCGCGGCGTAGGCGGGCGGCAGCTCGAGCGGCGTGTGCGGAGCGAAATAATTCAGATAGAGAAAAAAGGGCTTCGTGTGGTTGCGTTGCAGAAACGCGAGGGCGGCGTCCGTCTGCACGTCGACGCGGAAGCGGTCATCTTTGCGCCACGCGGGCGCAACGGTGGTGCCGTTGAGATCGAAGTTGGCGAAGTATTGGTTGATTTCGCCGGTGAAGTAGTCGTCGAAGCCCTGCGCTTTCGGCATGAAGCGCTGGCGTTGCGCCTCGGGGATCACGACCCGTTTGGCGGCGTTGGGCTTCTGGTCGGGGAGGTTTGTGGCGGCCCATTTCAGGCAGAGGGCGTTGGGTTCGAGATGCCATTTGCCGATCTGCCCGCTGGTGTAGCCGGCTGGTTTGAGGCGTTCGGCAATCGTGACCGTTTCGAGGGGCAGCGGCATGTCGGGAATCGTGTCGATGCCCATGCGTTGTTGATAACGTCCCGTGATGAGGCCCGCGCGCGAGGGCGAACACTGCGGCGCAGTGATGTAACCGGCGGTGAAGCGCACGCCCTCGGCGGCGAAGCGATCAAGGTTTGGCGTGCGCACGTCGCGCTCTTGGCCCTGCGCGCCGAGGTCGGCGTAACCGAGATCGTCGGTGAGGATGATGATGATGTTGGGCGGTTGGACGGGAGTGGCCCACGCGGGTGCAAGGCTGGCGAAGACGGCAAACGTGGATGCGAGTAGGCTGTAATTGCTCATTGTGCGGGAGCGACAGGCGGGGAGATAGAAACGTCGGCCGTGTCCTTCACCCATTGGCGCAACGCTGAGTAGAGGCGCGTCAGCTCGGCGCGATGTGGCGGCGCGCCGACGAGGTTCTCCATTTCGTCGGGGTCAGAGTGCAGGTCGTAGAGCTCGAGCGCGGGGACTTTGCCGCCGAGGCTCTGCGGGTCCATCTCGGTAAGGATACGGTATTGCTCGGGGAAACGGTCCTTCACTTTTACGGTCTCGTCGTAGGAGCGATTGCGCCACACCGCCCAGTCTTTGCTGTCGGCCTGCACCTGACGCCACGCGGGCGTCAGTTTCTCCCGGTAGATCAGGTGCCAGCGGCCGTCGTAGACGCTGCGTTCCTGCATGCCGTCGTTGGGCAACGGACCTCGATTCGAGATTTCGGCGAAAATGTAGTCGTGCGCTTTTGCGCCGGGGTTTCCCGCGAGAATCGGCTTCAGAGAAAGGCCGTGGGTGGCAGGGAGCGGATCGAGTCCGAGCACATCGAGGAGCGTGGGCGTGAGATCGAGTTCGCTCACGAGGGCGTCGCTGCGGATGCCCGTTTTCATACCCGGGACGCGGATGCTCAGCGTCACGCGGAGACCGAGATCGTAGAGCGTCATTTTGCCGTGCTGAAACGCCGGGCCGTGGTCGCCGCCCATGCAGATGATGATCGTGTTTTCTTCCTGGCCGGCGGCGCGGAGGGCGGAGAGACCCTCGCCCACGTGATCATCGGCGTTTTCCACTGCGGTCAGATACTCGGCCCAATCGAGGCGCACCGTCGGGGTGTCGGGGAGAAACGCGGGGAGTTTCACGGCAGCGGGCTCGACGCGGAGTTTTTCCGCGCCGCGTTTCGTAAACGGTCGGTGCGAGGCACCGATGTTGTAGAAGAGAAACCATGGTCGGCCGGTCTGCTTCGCGCGTCCGAGGAAGGAGGCGACCGCCGCGCCGTTGGCGGATTTGCTGAATTCGTCGTAGGGAAACTTTTCGTTGGGCGAGACGTGGAGCTTGCTGGTCACGCCCTGATAGTAACCGGCGGCGTGGAGGCGCTCGACGAGCGTGGGGAGATTTTCGCGCACGCGGTTACGCAAGTAGAGCGGGTTGTTGCGCTCGGCGGGCGTGAGTTGCGCGGCGGGCTTGTGAAAATTGGGCGTGTTGTTGAGAAGGCCGTTGGTGTGGTTGTGGAGCCCGGTGTAGATCGCGGCCTTCGACGGCGAACAGACCGGATAGACGACGAAGGCCTGGTCGAAGTATACGCCGGTGCGCGCGAGCGAATCCATGTGCGGCGTTTGCAAGCCCGGTGTGCCGAGGAAGCCGAGGTGTGCGCCCTGGTCTTCGGTGAGGATGAAGAGGATGTTAGGGCGGGCGGGCGCGGCGGCGTGGAGCGAAGCGGAAACGAGTGCGAGCCCTGCGAGGACGAGGAATTTGGCGAACATGGAGATTACTTTTTTTTCTTGCGGGCGTTTGGCGCGGCTTGGTCGGCGTCGTCGTTAGC
This sequence comes from Opitutaceae bacterium, assembly GCA_031379235.1. Taxonomy (GTDB): domain Bacteria; phylum Verrucomicrobiota; class Verrucomicrobiia; order Opitutales; family Opitutaceae; genus ER46. The sequence goes on from JANNEY010000601.1 coordinate 9,106, forward strand.
GCCCTGCGTGCCGTCGGTGCCGGCCGTCAGGCGGCGATAGACGGGTTCGGTGCCGGCGGCCCTGAGGAGGCCGGCGGGTTGCAGAGGGGAGTTGGGTTTCAGGGTCGCCAACGAAAGCGAGGTGCGGCGTTCGCCGACCGGCAATTGGCTGTCGCCGACTAGTCGGTTGTTCCAGGGGTTCACGATGTCGATTTCCAGCGTGTTCACCCCGGCTTGCGCGGGGTCCGCAAGGGCCACGATCTGGCTTTGAGCCAGCAGGAGCAGTCCAACCCTGAGGATCAGGGGCGGTTTCATGGAGAGATCGATTATTCGATTTCGGCGGCCTGTTTTTTGGCCTTTTTCAGGGATTCCTCATTGGTGGGATAGAGAAATTTCTGGTGAGCTACGCGTCCCGGCGGACGCACGCCCGGACCCTTGGCTGAGCCGTTGCTGAGGACGCTCTCCTGCTGATCCGCCAGGGCTTTCAGCCGGGCGACGACTTCGGGATGCTGCGCTGCGACGTCGGTTTTTTCACCCAGGTCGGTGTCGAGATTGTAGAGCCGCAGGCCCGGCTTGTGCTCACCGCGCTCGGTCTCGGTTTCCTTGAAACCCATACTGTAAACCTGGGGAACCAAGGCGAGTTTCCACGGCCCGGAGCGAACCGCCTGCAACATATACGACAGATAAAAATAGTGCGCCTCACGCGCCGACACCTCGCTCTGGCCGAGCAAAATTTTGCTGATGTCGGCTCCATCAATCGGCTGGTCCGTCGGCACAGCGCCGCCCGCCAAGTTCACAAACGTCGGCAACAAATCGATTTCGCCCGTCACCGCGTCGGTGGTGCGACCGGCCGGGATGTGCCCGGGCCACCACGCCACCGTGGGCACGCGCATGCCGCCTTCCCACGTGCTGCCCTTGCCGCCGCGCAACGGTCCGGCGGTTCCCGCATCCGCGCCCCGGACCAGCCAGGGACCGTTGTCGCTCGTGAAAATCACCAGCGTGTCTTTATCGAGCTGCAACTCGCGCAAGGTGTCGAGCAGGCGGCCGACGCTCCAGTCGCATTCCTCGACCCAATCATAATAGCGGCCGTGGCCCGAGTGGTCCTTAAACTCCGGTCCGGGGTGAATGGGCGTATGCACCGCCGAGTGCGGCAAGTAGAGAAAGAACGGCTGCTTTTGATTGGTGCGGATAAACTTTACGGCCTCGTCGGTGTAGGCTCGCACCAGCCGACTCTGATCCTCGTTTTTCATCAGCTCGACGACCTGATCGTCACGCATGAGTGGCACGACGCGTTCGTTGGTGCCCGCCTTGGGGCGCGACATGTCGTTGGAATAGGGCAGGCCAAAGTAGTGATCGTAACCGTGACGTTGCGCGAGAAATTCCGGCTGGTCGCCGAGGTGCCATTTGCCGATGCACATAGTCGCGTAACCCCGGGCCTTGAGCAGCTTGGCCACGGTATGCTCCTGTGGGTTCAGCCCCACGGCGGAAGCCGGCGGCAACACGCCGGGAATGGAGACGCGCAGCCCGTAGCTGCCCGTCTGAATCTGAGCCCGTGAGACCGAGCAAACCGGAGCGGCGTAGAAACTGGTCAGCTTCATGCCTTCGCGGGCCATGCGGTCGAGCGCCGGCGTCTTCGCCTTGGTGGCGCCAAAGGGGCCAATGTCGCCATAGCCCATGTCGTCGATGAGGATCACCACGATGTTGGGTCTTGTCCCGGGGGTCTCAGCAGCGACCAGTGGAATGCTGCACAAACAAACGGAGGCGAAGAGTATCTGGAGTGATTTCATCGGAAAGCTTGGACTAAGGTCAGGGCCATTGTTTCAGGGTCTTGCCGGTGGCGTTTACTTGTCCGCCTTTTTGCGTTTCGCCTTGCGCTCGGGTTTCGTCATTTCCTCATCGCCGGTGTCCGTGCCGCCGCCGACGAATTTTTCCTGCTCATCCGTAAGACGCCGGTAGATCGGCTCGCCTCCAGCGGTGCGGACTCGCGTGGCTGTCTGCGCGGCCCAGCCGCTCCACAGTTTCTCCAACCGCGCGGCATGCTCGGGTTCAGCTTTTTTGAGGTCGTGCAGTTCGGTGCGGTCGGTGGTGAGATTGAACAGCTCCCACGGGTGGCCCCAGTCGGAGACGAGCTTCATATCGCCAGCGATCACGGCGCGATGATCGAAGAGCTGAAAGTAAAGGGACTCGTGCGGCACCCGCTGTTCGCCGAGGAGAATCGGCCGCAGACTCTTGCCCGGCAACGGCGCAATTTTTTTGC
>JANNEY010000024.1:0-2284 GCA_031379235.1 Opitutaceae bacterium
TGTTGCTTGATCGTGAACGTGTCGCCCTCGCGACCGTCAAGCCACCCGGCGCCGACAAGAACGCCGAGGCCGTCGATACCCACTTGAGGTTTCGCCTCAGCATGACCGCTGGTCCGCACGAAATTGGCGTCACATTTCCAAAGGATCCCTCGGCCGTGCTAGAGACCGAGCGCAAGCCGTTCGAATCGCGTTTTAACATGCATCGGCATCCGCGCACCGCGCCCGCCGTCTTCCAAGTCTCCATTACCGGTCCCTTCGACGCCAAAGGTGCCGGCGACACACCAAGTCGCCGCGCGGTTTTCGGCCCACTCGAGCACTCTTCAGCCGCGTCACCCGCCAAAAATGAAGAGCGCGCCCGCCAAGTCCTCACTCCGCTCCTCCGCCGCGCCTATCGCCGCCCCATCGCGGAGGACGATCTCCGCAAGCCGCTGCAGTTTTTCCGCGAAGGCAGCGCCGAGGGGGCGGGCTTCGAGGCCGGCATCGAAAGCGCGCTGACGTCTATTCTCGTCAGCCCGCAATTTCTCTTCCGCATCGAGACCGATCCGGCCGGCGTCGCGCCCGGCACGGTATATCGCCTTAGCAATCTTGAACTCGCCTCGCGCCTTTCGTTTTTTCTCTGGAGCAGCTTGCCCGACGACGCGCTCCTCACGGCGGCCGAGCGCGGCGAGCTCCACCAACCCGCCGGCCTCGAACAACAGGTTCGCCGGATGCTCGCCGACGACCGCTCCCGCAGTCTCGTCACCAATTTCGCAGCGCAATGGCTGCATCTCCGGGGGCTCGAATCGGTTACGCCCGACCTGCGGCGGTTCATCGATTTCGATGACAATCTCCGCCAATCCTTCCGCGCGGAGACCGAACTCTTCTTCGAAAGCATCCTTCGCGAAGACCGTGCTGTGACCGATCTGCTGAGCGCCGACTACACGTTTTTGAACGAGCGCCTCGCTAAACACTATGGCATACCGCACATCTATGGGAGCCACTTCCGGCGCGTCTCCTTCGCGGGCGACCCGGATCGCCAGCGCGGCGGGTTGCTGCGCCACGGCAGCATTCTCGCCGTGACGTCATATGCCACGCGCACCTCGCCCGTCATTCGCGGCCATTGGATTCTCTCCAACCTCGTCGGTGCGCCGCCACCGCCGCCGCCGCCTAACGTCCCCGCGCTCGATGACAACACCGTGTCCGCCTCGCTCCCTATCCGCGAGCGGCTCGCCGCGCATCGCGCCAATCCCGCCTGCGCGAGCTGCCACGACATCATGGACCCAGTCGGTTTCTCCCTCGAAAATTTTGACGCCGTCGGTCGCTGGCGCGTCAATGAGGACCACCGCCCCGTCGACGCCACGGGCGGCCTCTCCGACGGCAGCACGTTCACCGGCGTCGCTGGCCTTGAGCGCGCGTTGCTCCAACGCCCCGAACTCTTCGCTGGCACCATGAGCGAAAAGCTCCTTACCTTCGCCCTCGGCCGCGGAGTGGAGACCTACGACGCGCCCGCCATTCGCCAAATCGTCCGCCGCGCCCAAGCCGATAATTTCCGCTTCTCATCCCTGATTCTCGGCATCGTGAACAGCACCCCTTTCCAAATGAGGAAAACCCCATGAGCCAAACCCAGTTTTGCCGCGAAGAGCACCAGTCCTTCCGTCTTGCCGGCGCCGATCACACGAACGCCTTTCGCCCCGTTGCGCGCCTCATTCGGCCTGCAATTTCTCGCGCCTCTTAACGGCCATCGCGGTTTGTGGAAATTTCTTCCCACTCTCATCTCAATAATTTATTGCGGCACAATCGTCTCCACCTCCCCACCCCATGAGCACTTTCACCACCAAGACCTCCCTGCCCCGCCGCACGTTTCTCCGCGGTGTCGGCGCCGCCCTTTCCCTTCCGCTGCTCGACGCCATGGTTCCGGCCGCCACCGCCGCGACCAAGACCGCCGCCAAACCCGCCGCACGTCTCGGCTACCTCTTTATGCCGATGGGCTGCGACCAGTCGCGTTGGACGCCCCGCACCACCGACGGCACGCTCTCCACGCTCTCGCCGATTCTCGAGTCGCTCGCACCACACCGCGACCAGCTCACGGTTCTGACGAATACCGAACTGCGTAACGCCTACCCCGGTTCGCACGCCACGTCGAACTCCTCCTTTCTCAGCGCCGCCAAGGCCCGCCACACCGAGAGCAACGACTACTACCTCGGCACCACCGCCGACCAGCTCGCCGCTCAGCAGATCGGTCGCGAGACACAGCTTCCCTCGCTCGAGCTCGCGATGGCTCTGCTCCAGGCCACCGGGCGGTGCG
>JANNEY010000020.1:0-8184 GCA_031379235.1 Opitutaceae bacterium
GTCCAGTCCCAGCTTGATCGTTTCGGCCTTGGTTTCCACCAGGCGTTCCAGCAGTTTCGTGACGTTAGTATTAGCATTCATTCGGCGGACAAGTTGGGCGTTCTTCGCCCGCTTGTCCGCCTCATGGCATCTACAACCGGACCATTACGGTTCGAGCCCGCTCACTTGGAGGTCGTTCGGGTGCTCGATGCTGAACTTCAGGGTGAGGTCGCGCTTTTCACCGGGCTTCAGGTCGAGGGTCCACTTGAGCGCGCCCTCGGCGGTGGGTTTCATCTCCTTCGCATCTGGGACGAGTTGCTTCACCACGATTTTTTCGTGGCGCGAGACGGGCACGTGGTCGAAGACCACGACGCGGGCGGCGACCTTTTTGTTGTTCTGCAGCGTGAGGAGATATTCGTAGGTGAAGCGCTGGCCGCTCTTGGTCAGGCCGGTGTTTTCGGTGAAGCGCTGCACGCGCTTGTGCTTCACGGAGATTCCTTCGTCGGCGCCGAGCGCGAGGTCGAATTTTTCGCCGGGCATGACGAGCGCGAGCGCGCCGGTGGCGACAAACGTGCCGTCGAGGAAGATGTTCATCGCGCCGGGCAGGAGCGGAAACTCGGAGGTGTTGGCGACCTTGGCGGTGAGAAACGCAGCGGCGAGGCGTTTGGGGGTCGTGGCGTATTCGAGCGCGGCGGTGAGATTGGCGGAGGTAACGGGGATTTTCTGCGCGGTGTTGTCGCTCGGCACGGTGGCGGCGGTCGCGATTTTGAACGAGGCGCTGGTGGCGGCGGTGTCGACGGTGGCTTGAGCGGGGGCGGAGTCGAATTGTGGCGGAGGTGGTTCAGCCGAGGCACCTGAAACCATACGTTCACCGGCCTCCTGACGCCTTTTCACTCCTGTCGATCTCACCTCAAATGCACTCAGCACCACCGCGCCCTCCGCCGGCGCCGGCCGCGGCCGCGGCACAAACTGCTCCACCACCCAATTCCCAATCTCCGGCGCCGCACCGCCGAGGCTCGGGCGCGCGGTCGATAGCGTGAGTGCAATATCCTTCCAATCCTCGCCAGTATTTTGGCGGACGAGGCCGTGATAGGAGAGCGCGATGGAGTTCTCGTTGGAGTTTACCCGCACATCATAGCTCGGCGTCCAGCTCGCGCCGAGGACGGCGTAGCCGAGGGCGAGGTCGAGGTTGCCGGCGGTCGTGGCGTCGAGGCGGATGGTCACGGTCTTGTAGCTCTTGCCGCCGGAGCCGCGGAGCTGCGCGAGCTGGCGCTCGAGGGCGGATTGGGTCGCGGCGAGCGTCTCGCGCTCGTCGTCGATCGCGACCATCTCGGTGGTGATCTTGGCGCGCTGGTCGGTCACGAAGGTGAGGGCGGCGGTGATTTCGGCGACCGTGGGGCGCGCGACGTCTTTTGAGGCGGGCGAGAGCAGAGCAGCCTCGGTTTGGTCGATGCCCTTGCGCTGGATCTCGAGGAGCTTGGTGCGGTCGTCGAGTCTGCGGCGGTTCTTGGCGAGCACGCGCAGTTGATCCTCGAGGAGTTTCACGCGCTCGTTGGGCGTGAAGTCCACGTGCGCGAGGCGCGCCGTCACGTCGAGGATGGTGGCCTGGGCGGTGCCGCGGCCGGAAACCGTGAGCGAGGCGTCGAGGAGGTTCGCGGGGAGTTTTTCAAACGTCACCTCGACCGCGCCCGGCGCGGCGAGCGCGACGGTGGCGGTGCGGGTGACGACGGCGCGGTCGGTGTAAACGGTGGCGGCGGTGACGCGCGAGTCGGCCACCATGGGCGCGGCGAAGGCGGCGAGGGGAGCGAGGCAAAACGCGAGGAGGAGAGCGGACGCGAACGAGGAACGGAGTTTCATGGCGGTGGGGTGAGACTGCATGAAACAGAAAACGCTCCAACCGGGAAAAAATTAGGGGCGGTTGGGTGTAGGCCCGGGCGCTGACCGGGCTTTTCGCCCATGCCCGCCCACCGAGCAGGCCGACAACGCGGAATCGAATCTCGTCCAACCGCCGCCATCGCCCGACTTATTCACAATCCGTCTTTCTCGGAACCAAAGGGCCTCGGCCCCTGTTATCGGTCTTGCCCACGGTAGTCCCGTGATCTCTTATCCGCTCCCCTTTATGTTCATCGTTCCGTTTTTCCGGTCGGCCGGGCGTTCCCTGTTCCGGGTTTCCGCCTTCGTCGCCGTCACGTCCGCCGCCCTTTTTGCGCAAACGCCCTCCGCCGCCGACGGCTTCGACCCTGATGTGGACGGCAACGTCTATGTCGTCGTCGCCCAGCCCGACGGTCGCCTGCTGATCGGTGGCCAGTTTGGCTCGGTCCGCGGCTTTCCGCGTAACAACCTCGCCCGCCTCAATGCGGACGGCTCGCTGGACGAATCCTTCAACCCCAACGCCAACACCACCGACGGCCGTCCCGGCGTCGTCCGCGCCATCGTTCTCGACGCCACCGGCCGCATCGTCATCGGCGGCGATTTCACGACGTTGCAGCCCGGCGCCTCCGGCCCCGTCGTCACCCGCAACCGGATCGCGCGGCTCAATGCCGACGGCACGCTCGACACCTTCAACCCGAACCTCGGTGGCCTTCTCCAACCGCAGGTTTTCGCCCTCGCGCTCCAAGCCGATGGCAAGATCGTGGCCGGCGGCTCGTTCACCTCGGCCCAGCCGACTGGGGCGGTGACCGCCGTCCCGCGCAATTACCTCGCGCGGTTCAATGTCGACGGCTCGCTCGACCTCGCCTTCGACCCCAATCCCAACGGCTTCGTCCTCGCTCTGGCCGCGCACGTGCAAAATAAGATCGTGGTCGGCGGCGGCTTCACCTCGCTTTGGCCGGCCGGCGATGCGGCGCCCTCTGGCCGCAACCGGATCGCGCGGCTCAATGCCAACGGCACGGTTGACTCTGATTTCAGCCCGAATGCCAACAACGCCGTGTCGGCCCTCGCCATCCAGCGCGACGGCAAGATCGTCCTCGGCGGCGTCTTCACCACGCTCCAGCCGCCGACCGACATTTCGCCAGCGAATCGCATCCATATCGGCCGGCTCAACGCCGATGGCTCGCTCGACTCCGAGTTTTACCCGCGCGTCGAAGGCAACGTCGTCGCGCTCGCGCTGCAGGGCGATGGTTCGATCCTCGTGGGCGGCACTTTCAGCTCCGCGTGGGGCCGCGGCTCGACCGAGGGCAACCGGAGCAACCTCGCGCGCTTTCTCCCTGATGGCGCGCTCGACAGCAATTTCGCGCCGGTGCTCAACGCCACCGTCGATGCGCTCGCGGCACTGCCCGACGGTCGCATCGTCGCCGGCGGCCATTTCACCCGCGTGCTCGCGGTCGGCGCCACAGCCGGGCTCGTCCGCAACCACCTCGCGCGGATTAACGGCGACGGCTCGTTCGATGCGGGCTTTGAGCTCGATACCGGCGGCCGCACCTTGGCCTCCGTTACTCAAACCGATGGCAAGGTCGTGATCGCGGGCACCTTCACCAGTGTCGGTGGGGCGACGCATAACTACGTCGCGCGCCTCAATGCCGACGGCACCGTCGACAACGCCTACAACCCTGATTTCAACGGCCGCGTCTACGCCCTCGCCTATGATGCCGCGACCAACAAGGTCGTCGTTGGCGGGGCTTTCACCACCATCGGTGGCGAGACCCGCAACCGCCTCGCTCGCCTCAACTCCAACGGCACGATCGACTCGGAATTTGTTCCGAGCCTCGATGGCCAGGTCGGCGCCATCGTGCTGCAGTCTGACGGCAAGATTCTCGTCGGCGGCTCGTTCAGCTCGGTGCAGGGCGTCGGTGCGACCACACCGGTGCAGCGGCCGAATCTTCTCCGGCTCAACGCCAACGGCTCCCTCGATACCGCCTTTGATCCCGAGCCCAACTCCTCGGTCGCGAGCATGCTCGTTCAAAGTGACGGCAAGATCGTGATCGGTGGATTGTTTACCACGCTCCAACCTGGTGGCGCGCCGACGATCACGACGACCAACGGTGTCAGCACGACGACGCTGAGCACTGCGGCGCTCACCGCGCGCAACAACCTCGCGCGGCTCAATGCCGATGGCTCGCTCGACATGACCTTCAACCCGCAGCCCAACGGTCAGGTCTCGGCCATCGTCGCCCAAAGCGATGGCAAGCTCATCATTGCCGGCTCCTTCACCGCCCTGAATCCCGAGGGCGCGCCGTCCGTGACCACGACCAATGCCGACGGCACCAAGACGACCACGACCGTCAGCACTCGAGCGCGGCTCGCCCGGCTCAACGCCAACGGCACCGTCGACGCCACCTACGACCCGAATCCCAATGGCAACGTCCTCGCGCTCGCGCTCCAGTCCGACAAACTGCTGCTCGGCGGCACCTTCACCACGCTCCAGCCGCTCCAGCCCACGGCCGCGACCACCTTCACGCTCCGTAAATATGCCGCGCGGCTCAACGCGGACGGCACCGTCGACAACGCCTTCAACCTCGACCTCAACGAACTCGGCGGCAATCGCGTCGACTCAATCCGCGTGCAGGCGGATGGCCGCATCTTCCTCGGCGGCAATTTCTCGTCGCTCCAGCCCACCGGTGCGGCCGCCCGGCTCACGCGGCGCAATTTCGCCCGCCTTCTTCCCGGCGCCACCAGCGCGGCCAACGTCACGGTTGATCCTGCGTTCGATGTGAACGCCGGAGGCTCCACCGGGGCTCTCGTCAATGCCCTGGTCGTGCAGGCCGACGGAAAAATCCTCGTTGGCGGCAGCTTCTCGGATCTCGGCGGCGCGAAGAGCACCAACCTCGCGCGCTTCCGGTCCGAAGGTTTGGCCGACACCGCGTTCAGCCCCTCGCTCGCGACCGACGGTCCGGTCAACGCGATCGCGTTGCGCCCGAATATTTCTGCCGTGCCTTCGCAGGTCGGCGGCTTCGCTTGGCTCAACGCCAATGGCACGCTGCGCCCCGGCTTCGCACCCACCGTGCGCCTCAGCGGCACCGTCAGCGCCGTCGCCGTTGATCGCAGCGGTCGCGTGCTTCTCGGCGGCTCATTCGCGAACCTCACCGATGCCTCGGGTGGCGGCCTCATCCGCCTCAATGCGGATGGCCGGGTCGATCCCACGTTCAATTTCCCCAATCCCAACGGCCAGGTCACCGGGATCATCGTCCAGAGCGACGGTCGCATCGTGGTCGTCGGCGCATTCTCCGTCATCGGCGGTGTCTCGCGCAACTTTATCGCCCGCATCGATGACAACGGCGCGATCGACATCACCTACAATCCCAGCGCCAACGGCCGCATCAACGCCGTTGTCGTTGAGAGCGACGGCCGGGTGCTCATCGGCGGCAACTTCACCACGTTCACGCCCAACGCCACCGCGACCGCGGTTACGCGCAACGCCCTCGCGCGCGTGAATATCGACGGCACGATCGACTCCGCTTACGACCCTGCGCTCAACGCGAACGTCAACGCCCTCGCCCTGCAGAGCGACGGCAAGGTGGTGGCCGGCGGCGCGTTCACGAGCGCGCAGCCCAACGGCGGCCTGACGGCGTTTACCCGCAACGGCCTCGCCCGCTTCAACACCGACGGCTCGCTCGATCAAAACTTCGACCCGAATGCCAACTCGGCGGTCTACGCCCTCGCCTTCGTGCCCGCCAGCGGCCAAATCATCGTCGGCGGCGCGTTCACCACGCTGCAACCCACGCTTCCGGGTGGCAACGCCAAGCTCACCACCCGCAATAATCTCGCGCGCATCAACAGCGATGGTGCGGTCGATGCGAGCTTCGACCCCAACGCCAATAGCGCGGTGACCACCCTCGCGCTCGAGCCCAGCGGTTCGATTTTAGTCGGTGGCACCTTCTCCACCTTGCAGCCCGCGGGCACGGCGGTCGCGATCACTCGCAATCGCTTCGCGCGCCTCAACGCCGATGGCTCGCTCGATCTGAATTTCAATCCCGATGCCAACGGCGGCATCGCCGTGGTCGCCGCGCGGCCCGACGGCACCGTGTTCGTCGGTGGTAATTTCGACGGCCTGCAGCTCAACGGCTCCATCTACGTGGGCGGCGTCTTCAACACCATCGGCGGTTTGCCGGCGCGAAACTTTGCCGCTCTCACTGACAATGGCTCCGTGAGCACGACCTTCCAGCCGCGGCCCGATGGCGCCGTCAACGCCGTGCTCGTGCTCCCCGATGGCCGGGCCATTGTGGGTGGTGCGTTTACCACCATCGCCGGGACCGCGCGCAACCGCGTCGCGCGTTTCACGACCGATGCCGCGCTCGATGCGACCTTCAACCCGAACGTCGGCGGTGCGGTTAACGCGCTCGCCGCGCAAGCCGATGGGAAAATTTTGATCGGTGGCGCGTTTACCGCGGTGGGCGGCCAGGCCCGCGCCAATCTCGCCCGGCTCAATGCCGACGGCACGCTCGACGCCACGTTCGCCCCGACCGGCACCAATGCCGTCACCGCCCTCACGGTGCAGGCCGATGGTCGCGTGCTCGTGCTGACGGGTGGAAATCTGCTCTCGCGCCTCAACTCCGATGGCTCGACCGACGGCAGCTTCGTCGCGGTCAACGGCGGCGCCAATGGTCTCGGTTCGTTTGCCTTGCAGGCTGACGGCCGCGTCATCGTGGCCGGTTCATTCACTGCCCTCGGGGCTAATGCGGTGGCCCGGCTCGCGCGCGTCAACCCCAACGGCACGATCGACGGCGCCTTCAATCCTGCGCCCAACGGCCGCGTGACCGCGGTCACGCTCCAAGCTGATGGCCGCGTGATGATTGGGGGCGGATTTACCAATGTCGGTGGTCAACCGCGCGTCGGTCTCGCCCGGCTTGCCGCCACCAGCGCGGCGACGTCGCAGCTCGGCGTTTCGGCCAATCGCAACACGGTCACGTGGAATCGCGGCGGCACGGCGGGTGATGTTTCGGCGGTGCGCTTCGAACAATCCATTGATGGGCGGGCGACGTGGACCGCGCTCGGCGATGGCGTGCGCACCGGCACCGCCGGAGACTGGCAGCGCGCCGGGTTGAATCTGCCCGCGAGCGGCTTGTTCTACATTCGCGCCCGCGGCATCGCGCCTTCGGGTGGCGGCACTTCCTCCGGGGTTTTTGAATCGGTCCGCGAATTCAATTTCACGAATCCAATCGCCGGGGCCGCTTCCATCATTGCCCAAGTGCCGGCGCAGGCCGCCGCGCCGTCGCTGGTCTTCGATCCGGTCACGGGCGTCGCGTCGCGCGCCACGGTCACGATGGTGGCGGGTGAAGGCACGGTGGAAATTCTGGCGGCCTCGGCGCCACTGGCGTCGTCGGTAGGGCTCGTGACCCCGGCGCGCCTCACCAATCTCTCGACTCGTGGCCGAGTTTCGCCGGCCAACCCGCTGATCCTCGGCTTCGCCATTTCGGGCACCGATGCCCGCCGCGTGCTCGTGCGCGCTGTCGGCCCGGGTCTCGCCGGTTTCGGCGTCGGTGATGCGCTGGGTGCGACGCGGCTCCAAATCTTCAATTCGGCCGGCACCCTGATGCTCGCCAACGAAGGCTGGGCCAACGCCACCGATCTCACGCAGGCGGCTGCGGCGACGGGGGCGTTTCCGCTCCGCGCGGGCAGCGCTGATAGCGCCGCGATCCTCACGCTTGCTCCTGGCAACTACTCCCTGGTGGTCCTCGATCCACGTGGTGGCGCGGGCGTGGCGCTCGCTGAAATCTACGACGCCGGCACGGGCACGGGTTCGCGCCTCGTCAACGTCTCCAGCCGTGGCACGGCCGGCAGCGGCGAGGCTGCGCTTATCAGCGGCTTCGTCATCGCCGGCGGCGGGGCGACCGAGAATCTCCTCCTCCGTGGTGTCGGTCCCGGCCTCGTGCGCTTCGGCACGACGGGAGTCCTCGTCGATCCGGCGATCGCGCTCTACGATGCCGAGGGCCGCTTACTCGGCACCAACGATAATTGGGTCTCCAGCATCGGGACAATTTCGACGGCCGCGGCCAGCGTGGGCGCCTTCGCCCTCGACGTTGGCAGCAAGGACGCCGCCGTCCTCGCCACGCTTCCGAGCGGCGCCTACACAATTCAAGTCACGGGTGCCACGTCCGGCACCGGCCTGCTCGAAATCTACGAGCTGAAGTAATACCAATAGCCGCTAGCTTTTACGCTTCCCAAGGAGGCTGAAAGCGTGCAAGGATTGAGGATGGCCCGCCAATTACCGCCGCTCGGAGAAGAACTGGTGAAGGAAATCGAAGCGGCGTGGGAGCGGCCGCAGGCGGA
>JANNEY010000021.1:0-5831 GCA_031379235.1 Opitutaceae bacterium
TCCGCCTGCGGCCGCTCCCACGCCGCTTCGATTTCCTTCACCAGTTCTTCTCCGAGCGGCGGTAATTGGCGGGCCATCCTCAATCCTTGCACGCTTTCAGCCTCCTTGGGAAGCGTAAAAGCTAGCGGCTATTGGTATTACGTTGGCCGCCTGCGCGCCGACGTTAGCGCCCTGAATGCCGTTGATGCTGAGCGTAGGCAGATTGAAACCCTCGAAGAGCGTGCGACCCGGCACCTCCGCGCGCGCGAGGCCGAGCTCGCGTTTCAACGCCTCCTCGACCGAGGGGATCGCTGCAACCGCGCGCTGCTCGGCGGCGGTGAGCGGCGTCACATCGTCGTAGAATCCGGCGACGAGCACGCGTCCCTCGTCGTCCTTCATCGAGGCGAGGAGATTCACAAGCGACTGCGAGGGATTCGGCGCCCAGTTGCCGTAGTTGCCGCTGTGCAGCGGGCGCTTCGGGCCGAACACGGTGAGGTGCATGTTCACATCACCTCGCACGCCGAACACGACTTGCTTTCGCCCCGAGGGATGGCACGGCCCGTCGAGGATCAGCCAGAGATCCGCGCGCAGCGCCTCGCGATGGGTCTCGATGATCTCGCGCAGACTCGGCGAACCGATCTCCTCCTCACCGTCGAAGAAAAATTTCAGGTTCGCGGTCGGCGCCTCGCCCGACGCGACGAGCGCGGCGTAGGCGTTGAGGAGCGTCATCACGCCAGCCTTGTCGTCGGCGCTGCCGCGGCCCGTGAGCCGCCACGCCGGATCGATGCGGTCACCGGACTTCCAGCCTTCGACGATTTTTCCGCCCTGCTCGACGGGTGCGGTCACAAACTTCGCGGCAAACGGCTCCCAGCCCGGCGCCCATTGCGCGGGGTTAACCGGCTGGCCGTCGTAGTGCGCGTAGAACATGAGCGTGCGCGTGGCGCCGGGGACTTGCACTTCGCCGTAGACCACGGGATTCGCGGTCGGCGCAGCGACCGTGAGCAAGCGCGCCTCGATTCCGCGCCGCTTCATCATGGCGACGATGAAGTCGGCGTTGCGACGGATGTTCGCGCGATCGACGGAGATGTTCGGGATCGCGAGGAGGTCGCGATACTCGTCGATCACCTCGCGCTCGTGCGCGACGCGCCAGGCGCGAACTTTTTCTTGGAGCGGCGAAGCGGCGAAGACTGGGGCGACGACGACACCCAGCACCACGACGAGCAAGCGGGGGAAATCCATGCTCACTCTCTCCCACCGCGCGTGGTGGCTGCCAAGGTCGAAAACTTTCCGTGGAAAATTTCCGTGCGCCCGTCACGCCGCGCCTCTCTGCTGCACTTCCGTGCCCGAACTCCTGCATCAGCTCAAGACCACCTTCGGTTACTCCACGTTTCGCCCGCTCCAGCGCGAGATCTGCGACGCGGCGCTCGCGGGCAAGGACGTGTTCGCCTTGTTGCCCACCGGCGGCGGCAAGTCCCTCTGCTTCCAATTGCCCGCGCTCGTGCGCGACGGGCTCACCGTGGTCGTTTCGCCCCTCATCGCCCTGATGAAGGACCAAGTCGACGCCCTGCAGGCGAGCGGCGTGGCGGCCACCTTTCTTAATTCCACGCTCGACGCCGCCGAGGCGCGCTCGCGGCTCAGTGGCCTGCATCGCGGGCAATATCGCCTGCTCTACGTCGCGCCCGAGCGGCTGATGCTCGACGGGTGGAGCGAGAACCTGAAAAAATGGAACGTCACCGCGCTCGCGATCGACGAGGCCCACTGCGTCTCCGAGTGGGGCCACGACTTCCGCCCCGAGTATCGCCAGCTCGCCAAGCTCCGTGCCGCACTGCCGGACGTGCCCGTGATGGCGCTCACCGCCACCGCGACGACGCGGGTGCGCGACGACATCATCACGCATCTCAAGCTGCGCGAGCCCGAAGTGTTCGTCGCGAGCTTCAACCGCCCCAACCTCACCTACCGCGTCACGCCGAAGGACGAGCCGCTGAAACAGATCATCGAGTTCGTCCGCAAGCGCGAGGCCGAGTGCGGCATCATTTATTGCGCGAGCCGCGCCACCGCCGAGCGCGTCGCCGAGTCGCTCGCCGGCCGCGGCTTCGCCGCGCGGCCCTATCACGCCGGCCTCGCCGCCGAGGAGCGCGGGCGCAACCAAGACGCGTTTCTCCGCGACGACACCCGCATCATCTGCGCCACAATCGCCTTCGGCATGGGCATCAACAAGCCCAACGTCCGCTGGATCATTCACCACGATCTGCCGAAGAACATCGAGGGCTACTATCAGGAGACCGGCCGCGCGGGCCGCGATGGGCTGCCCGGCGACTGCCTCCTGCTCTTCAGTGCCGGCGACATCGCGAAGCAGACGCACTTCCTCGACGAAATCACCAACCCGCAGGAGCAACAGATCGCCCGCGCGCAGCTCCGGAAGATCGTCCACTACGCGGAAAACTCCGCCTGCCGCCGCGCGGAGTTGCTCGAATATTTCGGCGAGAAATTCCCGCTCGATAACTGCGGTGCCTGCGACAACTGCGCCGAGCCCCGCGAGACCTACGACGGCACAATCGTCGCGCAGAAATTTCTCTCGTGCGTCTATCGCATCGCGCAAAACAGTCGTTTCAGCGTCGGCATGAATCATCTCACCGAAGTTCTGACTGGCGCCGACACGGAAAAAATCCGCCGCTGGGGCCACGACCGCCTCACGACCTACGGCATCGGCAAAGAGCTCGGCCGCTCCGCCTGGGCCGCCGTCGGCCGCGAACTGATGCGCCTCGGCTACCTCGCCGTGGCCGAGGGCGAATTCGCCACCCTCGAACTCACCGAGGGCGGCATGGCCGTCCTCCGCGCCCGCACGCCCATCACGCTCACCAAGGCGATGGACCTGCCCAAGGCGCGATCGCGCGCGCCCGCGCGCCGCGAAGGCGACATCGCGTGCGACGAGATTCTGTTCGCGCGCCTGCGCACGCTGCGAAAGAAACTCGCCGACGAACGCCGCGTGCCCGCCTACATCGTCTTCGGCGACACCACCCTCCGAGCCATGGCCCACCACTACCCCGCCACGCTCGCTGAGATGGACGGCATCCCCGGCCTCGGAGAAAAGAAACGCGCCGAGTTCGGTGAGATCTTCGCCAACGAGATCACCGAGTATCTGACGACGAATTCGCGGATGGCGTTTGATTGAGGGCGCACGACCGCCCCGTAGGTAGAGCGCTTGCGCGCACCTCTTTTGCCTCGCAAACGCGCCCCTCGCGAAAGCCTACTCAGCGGGCGCACCTCAAATTGCAATTGCCTCTGCACGGTCGTGAGGCTGCCCGTTTCACCATTAACTCGGTCCGCCGGCCCTCTTTCTCCCATGCGCCATCGTTCAATCCCCAACCTCCCGCGTGCTGCCGCCGTGTTCGGCGCCTTCCTTCTCTCCGTCGCCACGCTCACCGTTCACGCCGCCGAGCGACCCAACATCGTCCTCCTGATGGGCGACGACCATGGCTGGGACGAAACGGGCTACAACGGCCACCCGTATCTGAAAACTCCCGTGCTCGACCAAATGGCCGCCACCGGACTGCGGCTGGATCGGTTTCACTCGGGCGGCTCCAGTTGTTCGCCAACGCGCGGCACCGTCATCACCGGCCGACACCACAACCGCTACGGAACCTTCGCCCCCGGCTGGTCGCTCCGCCCCGAGGAGATCGGCATTGCGCAGATCCTGCGGCAGGCGGGCTACGCGTGCGGACATTTTGGCAAATGGCACCTCGGCGCGGTCAAGGCCGCGTCGCCCGTCAATCCCGGTGCGATGGGTTTCGACGAGTG
The DNA here is from genome assembly GCA_031379235.1 of Opitutaceae bacterium. Taxonomy (GTDB): domain Bacteria; phylum Verrucomicrobiota; class Verrucomicrobiia; order Opitutales; family Opitutaceae; genus ER46. The sequence continues at coordinate 3,778 of JANNEY010000021.1, forward strand.
GCTCTCCCACGACAACTTCTTCGAACTGGATCCGTATTTTTCCCGCAACGGCGGGCCACCCTCTCAGATCAAGGGCGAGAGTTCTGAGATCGTCGTCGCCGAGGCGAAGCGCTTCATCGATCGGGCGAAGCAGGCCGGCCGGCCGTTCTTCGTCGTGATCTGGTTTGGGTCGCCGCACGAGCCCTACAGCGGCCTCGCCAAGGATCTCGCGCTCTACGACGGGCTCCCCGCGACATTTGCCAACCGCCAGGTGCGGCTCACGTCGAATGAAACCGGCCGGCCGGTGCAGCGCCTGCAACGTGATGTCCTGCGCGAGCGCTTCGCGGAGATCACCGCGATGGACCGCGCGATCGGGCAGCTGCGCGATCACCTTGGCGGCGCGGGGCTGCGGCCGAACACGCTCCTTTGGTATTGCGGCGACAACGGCACGCCGCCGGAGGCCGTCGCCACCGTTCCGTTCCGTGGGCAAAAGGGCACCGTCTATCAGGGTGGCATCCGCGTGCCCGGAGTGATCGAGTGGCCGGCCCGGATTTCGCGGCGGCGCGCGACCGAGGTCAACACCGTCACGAGCGACATCCTCCCCCCCCTCTGCGATCTCATCGGCGTGCCGCTGCCCAAGCGGCCCTTGGACGGCATCAGCCTGAAGCCGCTGCTCGACGGCACCATGACCGAGCGCCCCACCCCGATCGGTTTTTGGAATGGACGCGACCTCCGGGGTCCGTCGGCCAAACCCTACATCGATCCGGAACTGCAAAAAGGAACGACGCCGCTCGCGAAAATCGGCCCCGAAGGCGCGACCCGCAATTTTCAGAATTTCCACTACCCGGAAATTCGCGAAGAGGATTTTGCCGGCGCCCGCGCCATCGTGGACAACCGCTACAAGCTCGTGGTCGATGGTGGCAACGGCACCGGCACGGAACTCTTCGACCTGCGCAGCGATCCGGCCGAGAAGAACAATCTCATCCAGTCTCACGCCGCCGAAGCCAGGAAACTCGAGCAGCAACTGCGCGCCTGGCAGCAGTCGGTGCTACAGAGCCTGACCGGCGCCGACTATCGGTAGTCGGGCCCGGCACGGTTTCCAGCGTTGCGTAGGGGCGCGCCTCGTGCGCGCCTGTTTTGAGGGGGGCGCGGACAAGCCACGCCCTTACGAATGCCGTCCTAGCCAGTCTTACGGCGCCACGAACTGAGGTGAAGATTGCGTCCGCCATCGGGCCGTTGTTTCAATCCCGTCTCCATTCCATGACCTCCTCCGACGACTCCATGCTCGCCACGCTCGCCCGCATCGGAGCGGGCGCGCCGGAGGTGATCGAGCTCTTCGACTATCTCGAGGACACGCCGCTTTGGATGAAGGACGAGGCTGGCCACTACGAGTGGGCCAACGTCGCGCTGCTGCTCAACTTCGGCCTCAAGACTCGCGCCGAGATCATCGGACGCACCGACTATGATTTCTGCGGCGAGGTGCTCGCCAACCAATACCGCATCGACGATGAACGCGTGCTGCGCGGTGAGCGCATCCTCTCGCGCGTCGAGCTGGTCGGCCGCTTCAACCACACCGCGCGCTGGTGCGTGACGTCGAAAGTCCCGCTGCGCGATCCAAAGGGAAAGATCGTCGGCACGGCGGGTGTCACGCGTCCACTCGCGCAACGCGAAACGACGACGGCGGACTCCGCCTCGCCCGCTGCCCCGCCGAGCGGCTCGCCCTTGAGTGTGGCCATCCGTTTCGTCAGCCAAAACTACGCCGACCGCATCACCAACGATGATCTCGCGAAAGTGTGCGGGCTCTCGGTGCGGGCGTTTGAGCGGCAGTTTCAGGCGGCCTACCAGAGTTCGCCGCACGACTACATCCGCCAGCTGCGCGTGCGCATGAGCTGCGGCGCGCTGGTCTTCTCGCGGAAATCACTCGCCGAGGTCGCGACGGAATTCGGCTTCGCCGATCAGAGCCATTTCACGAAGGAGTTCCGGAAATTCATGGCCGAGACGCCAAGGGCGTATCGGTCGCGTTACCAGCAGCGGTGAGCGGGGACGTTGCAGTCGGAAGGTGGGCCGGGCGCTCC
>JANNEY010000025.1:0-27807 GCA_031379235.1 Opitutaceae bacterium
TCCGCCTGCGGCCGCTCCCACGCCGCTTCGATTTCCTTCACCAGTTCTTCTCCGAGCGGCGGTAATTGGCGGGCCATCCTCAATCCTTGCACGCTTTCAGCCTCCTTGGGAAGCGTAAAAGCTAGCGGCTATTGGTATAAGGTTTGTCATTGCGAGCCCGGCTTGGCGGGCGCGGCAATCCAGCTGAAGTTTCAGATGGATCGCCACGTCGCTTCGCTCCTCGCGATGACAAACGGGAAAGTTCATTGCCCTCATCACACAAGCGCCGCCCCTTGGTCGAACTCTCGCAATGACAGGCTGAAAACTGAGGGCCGTTTCGTATTATTCGTCCGGCAGGATTTTCCCGGCGCGCTCCACTAAGATTTTCAACGCGGCGGATTGCGGGTGTTCCTGAAGCGCGCGCTCCAGCCTCATGCGCAGGCTCCGGGGGTCCAACAGATCGCGGATGTCGGCCGAGGAATCCGGCCGGGCTTGGGCGAAGGCGGCAAAGGCGATCTCGAATTCGCCGATGGCCGCGGGGCCTTCTTCCAAGACCCGCGCGATCCCCGTGCTGACGGCGGCGGCGAGGGGATCGGCCTGACTCCGCTGAATCTGGCCGAGAATTTCCCAGCCCGCGGCCTGGTGCGGCGCCAGCTCGGCGGCCTTCTTGGCATCGATGAGCGCGCTGCGTTCGAAGCCAGCTGCCAGGCGCGCGCGGGCGCGCGCCACGTGGGCCAAAGCGGACGCAAGCTCATCGCTCGTTGTCTCGATCGCCTGATCCAGCGCCACGCGGGCGCGCTCCGCCTCGGGCGTTTCCGCGAGCAGCGCACGCGCTTTCGTCTGCGCTTTTTCCCACTGCGCCGCGGTCGTCTTTTCCTCGCTGAGCAGCGGCTCCACCAAATCCCGGATGAGTTCCCACTTGGTTTTCTCCGCCGCGAGGTCCCAGCTGAAATACATCTGGACGACATACCACGCGACAGGCTGACCGCTGGCATCGTCAAGATTGGGCGTGCAGGTCGCGCCCTCGATCGCGGCGGTGTGCAGCCACTTCATGCCGCGGGCCTTGTCCTGCGGGAGCCACTCGAAACGGTCGGGGCGATCGAGGGCGTTGTCGCGCGCATTGTCGCCGGTCACCAGCAGGTAGCCGAGGTAGGTCTGCGCCCAGAGGTTGTTGGTTTCCGCGAGCAGGGTGAGCCGCGCCTCGCCGAGCGCGCGGAAACGCTGGCTGAGTTCGGCATTTTTCGGGAAACCGCCAAAGCCGCTGGCGGAGAAATACGCGAGCGCGAGCGGCGCGAGCGGATGACCGAGGCCGGCGCTTTGCTCAAAGCAATCGAGGGCGAGGCTGAGGTCGCGCTCGGATTCTTCGAGGCCCTGCCAGGCCTCGTAGGCTTGGTGAAACCGGGCGTCGGCCTCGGGATCGTAGGCCTTGGGTTCAATGTTTTTTTCCCAGAGCGCGAGTTGGGTTTCCAACCGCACCGCCGTCGCCGCGAGCGCCCTGAACTCCACGTGCTGGGTGTCGATCACGCGGAGGGCTTCGGCGGAAAGCATGACTTCGTCCTGGATCGGCTGCCCCTCGAAATCCCATTTCAGCAGGTGCGCTTTCCACTGCTCGGCTTCGAGCAGCGCAGCGGTCCGGGCGGCGAAGTAGTCAGCGTCGCTCGCCTTGGGGTCCGGCGCGATTTTCAGAAACTGCGTTTTCCGCGGGGCGGATTTGAGCGCGGTGTCGCGCCATTGCCGGCCGAGGTTGGAGTCGGCTTGGCGGAGCCGGCGCGGGTTGCCAGCGCTGCTATCGAGCAACGCCGCGAGCGTAACCGCCGCACCCGGGTCACCGGCCTGCGCCGCCGTTTCGAGGCGGGCTTGCAGTGCTTGTTCGTAGGCGTCGCCGAGATCGAGGCGGCTGCGTTTGGCGTAGATGAAGAGCTGCACCTGTGCCGGCAAATCGCCGAGCGCGGCGGCTTCGAACCATTTGGCGCGCGCTTGCTCACCGGCGGTGCGGGCGAGCGCATTGCCTTCGTTGCGCAGGGTGGCGACGCGCGCGACGTCAGTCGCAGCCACGTTGCTCGGCAAAATGATCGTGCCATCAGCCCGGCGGAATTTGGCGACGACCGATTGCAGCCAGCGGCGACTATCGCGCGCCGCGATCTGCGCCTCGCCGGTGTTGGCGATCGCGCGCTCGATGGCCTGGCGCTGGCGCGGCGGCATCGACGCGGGCAGGAGCGCGCCGTGACGCAGCGCCGCCGCGCGATCGAGGGCGTTGCCGCGCGCGCCGGAGTAGTGAAACGCGAGCGGGATGTTGGCCTCGGCATCGCCGGCTTGCGCGGCGGCAATAAATTTTTTCTCCCACTGCGGCCACTGCTCACGCACGAATTCGGCGTGCCGTTTGTCCTGCGGATCGCCTTCGAGGTCTTCGTTGTAGGAGCCGTTTTTCGCGGGCGAGAAATACGCGCGCGCGGCCGGTTCGTGACCGAGTTTGGCGGCGGCGAGATAGTAGGAAATGCCGCTGCGGCCCCGGGCGATTTCGTTCCCCTGCCAGTCCTTGGTGTCGGTGAACTCGCCGAGTTCGTGGATCACGGACGCATCCCCGGCCCCGATGACCTCATCAATAAACGATGCTTCCACCATGGCTGGCTCCTTTTTTTGCAGCGCGGCAAACCGCCGCTCCTGCATCGCCCGCGCGCTGCGACTGTGGCGTTTCCAAAACTCGATTTTGAGCGCCTTGATGTCGGCGCGGTCCTTGGCGTAGAGCGGGCGATTCTGCGCGCGTTCATACCAGTGCGCCGCGAGATCGAGGTCGGTCGGGAGCACGCGACCGAGGTCGTAAGCGACGGCGAGTTCGCGGCACGCCTCGTAGGCAAAGTCCTGAAACGGGTTCGCGCCGCCGATGTAGCTAATCGTCAGCTCGCGGGGCTGCACGAACGCGGCGGCTTTCTCGAGCCATTCGCGGGCTTTGGCCCCGTCGGGCGTCACGCCGTAGCCGTGCAGATAACAGAGCCCGAGCCCCAGCTGCACTTCGAGCCAGTCGGGATTCGACTTGGAAAAAAAGCCGAAGGCGCGGCTCGGGGTGGCGTTGGTCCCTTGGTAGAGCAGACACATCTGGCCCACCCGCATCTGCTCCCACGGGGCTTGGGCGCCGAGCGCGATCGCCATGGTTTCGAAACCTTTGAATTCGCTGACCGTGGATTCCATCTGGCGGCGGACGGGAACAACGCGCGGCACCTTGCCCTTGGTGTCCTTGATCGTCTGCGCCCATTGCGCAGGTGATTCGATCGGCGAGGCGAGAAATGCTTCGCGGGCGACGCGCTCGTTGGCGGAGCGAATGCGTTCCCACATCGCCTTCTCGGAAGCGGCGTCGGCTTCGCGCTGTTTTTTCGTTTCGGAAAACTTTTGCTCCCAGCTTCGCTTGTCCTCGGTGAAACGCTGCTGCGTTTGCCCGGAGGTCGCGAAGTTCACCGGCGGCGAGTAGGCCCGCGCCGGGGTGGACGAACTCGGATTGCGGGTCGAGGAGGACGACGAGTAGGAAGGCGAGGAATAGGACCGCGATGGCGGCGGACGTGGCGGCGGCGTAGCATAGGCGCGGGCGAGCGCGTTGGAATACGACTGGTGTTCGCGATCCGCGCGCGAGTAAGCCGGAGCCGACCGGGCCACGAGCGCGGCGAGCACCAGCGTTGCTCCAACGAGAAGCCAGTAAAGGGCGAGGCGCGGCATGGTGTGATCGATTCTACTTCTTCTTTTCGGCGGGCACGAGCTTGGCGGCGCGGGCCATCAGGTCTTTGAGCAGGGAGGAGTCCGGCTGGTCCTCGAGGGCACCCACGATTGAGCTGCGGAAATCTTCCGGTCGGTCCGGATCGATTTTCGCCAGTGCGGCAAGGGCGGTCTCGAAGGCGACGGGAGCAGCGGCTTCGCCCGCGAGCGCACGCGCGAGACTCGTGCTCACCACGGCCTCCGCAGGGTAGCCGCAGTGCTGCTGTATTTCGCCCAACGTGCCCCAGGCTGTGGCAGAGGCGCGCGCGGTCCACGTCGCTTTCTCCGACTCGTTGAGAGCGGTGAACGGGAAGTGATTCGCCACCAGGCCACGCGCCCGGGCGCGAAGGGCCAGCATCTTCGATTCGCCTTCGGCTTCCTCGATCGCCTTGTCCAGCGCGGCCAGCATGAGCCCCATCTCGGGGGTCATCGCGACCACCGCGCGCGCTTCGGCCGTGAGCGTGGCCCACTGCGCGGCGGTGGGGGGTCCCTTGAAACCCATTTGAATGAAAAGCTCGTTGACCTGAGCCCATTTGGCCCCCGGCGCGTCCTCGCCCCAGTTCTGGTAGCGACTGCTGACGTAACCCGCGACGGGGCGGCCCGTCGAATCGCCGAAATTATGCGGCAACACCTCGCCATTGAGGGCAGCGAGCTGGAGCCACTTCAGGCCGCGCGCCTTCTCCAGCGGGAGCCACGCGTAGACGCCGGGATTCTCGGCGTTATTTTCGCGCTCGCAGTCATCCGTCAGCAGATCGCCCAGGAAAATCTGCGCCCAGGAGTCGCCGGCTTCCGCCATCACGGTGAGGCGCGCATCGGCGAGGGCGCGGAAGCGCTGGCTGATCGCGGCGTTTTTCGGCAAGCCGCCGTAGCCGCTGCCGAAATAAAATCCGATGACGAGCGGCGCGAGCGGATGACCGAGGCCGGCGCTCTGCGAAAAATAGTCGAGTGCAAGCACGGGGTCGCGGTCCGTGACCGGGATATCCCACATCGCTTGATGGCCTTGCAGGTAACGCGCGTCGGACTCGGGATCGAACTCGCGGTATTCGACGGTCTTTTCCCAGAGCGCGAGCTGGGCTTCCAAGCGTGTCGCGAGCGCGGCGAGCGCGAGGAACTTCGCGCGCTGGGCGTCCATTGCACTCAGCTCCTGCGGCGAAAGCGTGTAGAGGAGAGATTCGGCAAAACCCCATTTCTGCGCCTCGGGTTTCCAGCCCTCGGTTTCGAGCAGAGCGGCGGCGCGGGCGGCCGCGTAGTCGGCATCGCTGGACGCGGGGTTTTTGGCGACATCGCGAAACCGGTTGCTTTCCGGGAAAAGGGTTTGAAGGGCCGTGACCCACTCCGCTCTCCGGCTGTTCTCATTGTTGCCGCCCAAGCTTGCCACCCGCGCTACGACGGCGCCCCGGTCGCCGGCCTGCGCGGCGGTTTCGAGCCGGGCGTAGAGTGAACGACCGAATTCGCCGAGGTAGATTTTGTGGCGTCCGGCGTAGTTGTAGAGCTGCACTTGGGCGGGCAAATCGCCCAGCACGGCGGCGTCACGCCAGAGATCACGGGCCTGAGTGAGGTCGATAGCGGCGAGCGCATTGCCGGATTCACGCAGGGTTTCGCCGCGCGCCGCGTCGGGCGGGGTCGCGAGGCGAGTGAGATCAATCTTGTCGGAGGTCGTGCCGAACTTCGCCCAGATGGTTTTCGCCCACTCGTCATGCGCGATCATCTGCGCCCACCAGTTCGCATGTCCGATGGCGTCGCGCTGCGCCGCCGGTATCGTGGCCGGGAGCTTGGCCGCGTGGCGTTGGGCCTGCGCTTGATCGGTCCGGTTGCCGCGCGCTCCGGAATAGTAGAACGCGAGCGGGATGTTCGCCGAGGCATCGCCGGCAGCGGCGGCGTCCTGCCATTTCTTTTCCCACTCGCCCCATTTGTCGCGCGTGAACTTCGCGCGCTCCGGCCAGTCGGATTTGTCCCCGAGGTCCACGTCGAAACCACCGCGGGACGACGACGAGAAAAAGGCGCGGGCGGCGGGCTCGTGATCGAGCCGGGCGGCCGCGAAAAAATAGACGGAGCCGAGGCGGCCCATTCGACCGGACGGAGCCGGAGTATCCTTCGTGTCGGCAAACTCGCCGAGGGCGAAGAGCGTGGCCGCATCGCGGGCGGCGGTGAATTTTTGGAGCAGCGAAGTGCCGGGCGCGATCGGACCGAGGTTTTTCGCAGCGGCATATTCGCGTTCGAGTGCGAGCAGGGTCGTGGCGGCGGTGCGTTGCCGGAAGTCGAGCGTGAGGGCTTTGAGCTCGTCGCTGTCCTCGGTGAAAAGCTGACGCTGCTGCGCGCGGAAATACCACTGGGCCGCGAGCGTGGCGTCCGGCGGAAAACCGCGGCCGAGATCGTAGGCGACAGCGAGTTCGCGGCACGCCTCGTAGGCGATGTCCTGGTAGATGTTCCCACCACCGATGAAGCCGGTGCGCAAGAGGGTGCGCTTCTGATACGCGGCGGCTTTTTCGAGGAACTCGCGGGCTTTGGCGGCATCAGGCGTCACGCCGTAGCCGCGGAGATAACAGAGTCCGAGCCCAAGCTGCACCTCGGGCCATTCGAGATTCGATTTGGAGAAGAAGCCGAACGCGCGGCTCGGGTTGGCGTTGGGCCCTTGGTAGAGCAGACACATCTGGCCCACTCTCATCTGCTCCCACGGGCCCCGCGTTCCCCAGACGGAGGTTTGGCCTTCGTAGTAGATAAACTCCGCGGCCGGCGACTCCAACGTCCGGCGCAGCGGCGGCCGAATCGGGGCTTTGCCGGCGGTTTCCGTCCGCAGAACCTCCCATGCGCCGGGCGAAAACTCCGACTCGTTCCGGTAGCGTTCGCGGGCGTCAGCCGCCGCCCGGTCGTTGATGCGCTGCCACATGGCCTTGTCGTCGAGCGCCCGTTGCTCCGACACTTTTTTCCGGGCGGCGGCACCGTCTTCCCAGGCCTTGCGCGAATCGGCGATGCTCTGCTGGTCTTGCGCCGAGGACCCGGAGTTGGACGAGCCGTAGGAGTTGCCGGAGGAGGACGGACGATAGGAACTGGCGGTGGACGACGAGGAATAGGCCGGCGGCGTGTAGCGAGCGGGCGCCGAAGGAGGAGGCGGCGGCGGAGCCGCGCGGGCAAGGGCTTCGGAATACGATTTATATTCGCGGTCGAGCCGCGTGGTGTAGGCGTTGGCGGCGTGCGTCGCGAATGGATAAAATGCGAGCGCCATGCCGACGAGACCCCAGCGCTGAAAAGAGCGAATCATAGCCTGACGCTGCGACGGACGGCGCAAAGGGAAACTGAATTCCGAACCAGAGGTTCACCGCTGAAATCGATCCTCGCCAAGCCGGCGCAACTGGCCGCTGCCACGTGCGCCGACGGAGAATTTTTTCTCGCGCCGACGGTTCCGGCCTCAAGCCTATCTCTCATGGCTTCGGATGCACCACTCGTCGGGATCATCATGGGCAGCACGTCGGACTGGGAAACGATGCAGCATGCGGCGGCACAGCTCACGGCGCTTGGCGTGCCGTTTGAGAAACGCGTCGTCTCCGCCCACCGCACTCCCAAGCTGATGCTAAGCTACGCCGAGAGCGCCGAACGCCGCGGGCTCAAAGTGATCATCGCCGGCGCCGGCGGCGCGGCACACCTGCCCGGCATGACCGCCTCGCTCACCACCCTGCCGGTGCTCGGCGTGCCCGTGGAATCGCACGCCTTGAAGGGCATGGATTCGCTCCTCGCGATCGTGCAGATGCCCGGTGGCGTGCCCGTCGCGACCTTTGCCATCGGCAAAGCCGGTGCGATCAACGCCGCCTTGTTCGCTGCCTCGCTGATCGCGCTGGCCGACGCGCCGACCCGCACGGCGTGGAAGAAATTCCGCGCCACTCAGACGGCCAAGGTGCTAAAGGCGAAACTGCCGTAGGCGACGCACGGTGCGCCGCCGTTGAAAGTTGCGGACTTCAAGGTGAAAGACACGCGCGGGGCTTGCCGCCTCCCGTCTTTCAACTTTCACCTTTCGACCTTCCACTCATGTCCATGATTCCTCCCGGCAAAACCCTCGGCATTCTCGGTGGCGGGCAGCTTGGCCGGATGCTGGCGCAGGCCGCGCAGACGCTCGGCTACCGGGTGCATGTGTTCGAACCGGCTGGCCCTTGCCCCGCGGGCGCCGTGGCGAACAAGGAGGTCAACGCGGCCTACGACGACATTGCGGCGCTCACGGCCTTCGCGCGGGAGTGCGATGTGCTCACCTACGAATTCGAGAACATTCCCTCCGCGCCGCTCGCCGCCATCGCGGGACTCGCGCCCTTGCATCCGCGCGCCGAGGTCCTGCATGTCTGCCAAAACCGCCAGCGCGAGAAGGCGTGGTTGCGCGCGAATCACTTTCCCCACGTGCGCTACGCCGAAGCCCTCGATGGCGACATCGCCCCCGCCATCGCGCTGGTAGGGCGGCCGTGCGTGGTGAAGACCGCGGACTTCGGCTACGACGGCAAGGGCCAGATGAAAATCACGAGCGAGACCGACCTCGAGCAAGCCGCGGCGATCTTTCGCGGGCGGCGCTGCGTGGTGGAGCGCTGGGTGGATTTCTCCTGCGAGATCTCGGCCATCGTCGCGCGATCGAGCCACGGCGAGACCAAGGTCTTTCCGATCGCGGAGAACATTCACACCCGGCACATCCTGGATTTTTCCATCGTGCCGGCGCGCGTGAGCCCGCCGGTGCTGCACGAAGCGCAAACTCTGGCAGTTGCCATCGCGGAGAAAATCGGCGTCGTCGGTCTGCTCGCGGTGGAGATGTTCGTCACGACGGGCGGCGAAGTGCTCGTCAATGAGCTCGCGCCGCGCCCGCACAATAGCGGCCACTGGTCGCTCGATGGCTGCGAAACGAGCCAGTTCGAGCAGCACGTGCGCGCCGTGTGCGGTCTGCCGCTCGGCGATGTCGCGGTGCGCGAACCGACCGTGATGGTGAATATCCTCGGTGACGCTTGGCGCTGGCACGATGGCCGCGTCACCGCCGATCCCGCTTGGGCCGCTGTGCTCAGCGCCGCGCGGGCGAAGCTTCATCTCTACGGCAAAGCCGAACCGCGGCCCGGCCGGAAGATGGGTCACTTCACCGTGCGTGACGCCGACATCGGCACCGCGCTCAGCCGCGCGCAGGAGCTGAAGCAGAAATTGTAGCTGATACCAACGTCTGTTAATATTTGGATTGTCATGGCGAGGAGCGAAGCGACGAAGCCATCCAGCTGGATCGCCACGGCGCGCTTCGCGCACCTCGCGATGACAAAAGTCTAATAAACAACAGCCGGTGGTATGAGCCCGCGGACGCGGGTTCAAACCCGATGTCGGCGGGGTGCCCTCGCGCCGCCCACATCGGGCCAACGCATTTTGCACCCTCGCGCCCGGCTGACGCGCGCTCAGTTCGGCCCGAACCGCCCGCGCTCGCGCTCCACGGTCAGCTGCTGGCGCGCGACGCTGATGCGCGCTTGGATGAGTTCGCGGTTCTGCTCCCCCTTGGCCGCCAGATCCTTTTCCAGCTCCTCGATCCTTTTCTCGTAGGCCGTCACGCGCTCTTTGAGCGGAGTGTGCAGCCGTTCGAGCCGCTGCTCCAGTTCGCGCATTTCCGCCTCGGCCTTGCGCTGCACGGAGAGCAGCTCAGCCCGTTGATTCGACATCGTATGGAAAACGCGATCGCGCATCCAACCGATCACGCCGGTGCGAATCGCCTCCTGCGCCCGCTCGGCCTTGCCCTCTGCCACCAGTGCGCGATCCCGCCACGCCTGATCATCACCGCCCGGCAGCGCCTGCTGCGTGCCACCCACCAGCGCCGGATCGCCGGCCAGCACGAGCGCCGTGGACGCTGGGCGGGCGCGGAGCCGCCAGAAAATCACCAGCAGCGCGACGCCCACCAGCCCGAGGCCGGCGACGATCCAGCTGGTCTGCTGCCGAATCTGGCCGGCGACGGACTGCTGTTGCTCAAGCTTATTTTGCAGCGTGCCGATCAAGCTCTTCTCGCGCATCGCCGCCAGCGCCCCGAGCACCTTGCGATCGATGGGCTGGCCCTTGCTGACGATCACCTGCGCCGCCTCATAGGTGTCGTTCACCGCCAGGCCCTCGATCCGTTGCGCCCGCCACAGCTCCGTCAGCGGTAAGTCGAGGAAGGCATTCACGCGCACGAACGACGCCGCGAACCGCCCCACCGCGTCCTGCCCGGTGGGGAAATGCGTTTCGACCAGCCGCTTCGCGCGCCAGAGACTGACAATTTTGCCCGACGACACCGTTGCGCCCAAGCTCTCGATCTCGCGCGCACTCGGAATCTCGTCGGCTTTTTTCACCGGCACGATCCGCACCGGCTGGTTGGTGGCGACCGCCGGATCGTTTTTGTTCGCCATGATGGGCTGGGCCATCGCCTCGCGCACCGGCTTCAGCAACGCCTCGACAAAGGCCCCGTCATCGAGGCCGCGGGCCCAAAGCGGCGCGAGCTTGTCAAACGGCAGATCCTTCGGCGACTGGCGGGCCAGCTGACGGATGATGCCCGCAAACACCGGCGAGTCCGGCGCGGCTCCCTGCCCCGTTTCCACGAAAATTTTTCGCGCCGTGGCGATACTCGCCCGTAGCTCAGCCTCCGCTTCTGCCAAAATTGGCCGCGCGTGCCGGATCACGGGATTCACCTGCTGCGCGACTTTTTGTTTCAACGCCTCCGTCGCCTCCGGATTCACGACCACCAGCGCGACCGGCGTAATCACATCCTCGCGCGCGATCTCGCCGAGTTTGTAGTCGGGCACCGCGGCGCGCGCCGACACGAAAAAAAACGCCGCGACGGCGAGCGCGACGACAACGGGGCGGACACGGTGCGTTTCCATGGGTGAAAAATAGTTTGCGCGGGGCGGCGGCGCACGGTCCGCCCGCACTCCCTCGGGTGCGACGGAAAATCCCCGAAACCAAAACCGGACGAGCCAGCCCGCTCACGTGATTTTCAATGCGCGCGCGCGTCACACGCCGCAAGAAATTTCCCGGGCCGCGGCAAACTTGCCCGCTCTATTTTTCAGGCGCGAGCACGAGCCGGAACCCGAGGTTCGCCGTGCGGTGTTCCGGGTCGGCCTTACCCCGCAGTCCATAACGCAGGAACTCCGGCTTGAGGACATAACTGCCACCGCGGCGCACTCGCTCCACGCCCGCGGCGTTGCCTTTGGGATCACTGACGCTGCCGCCCTTGAGTTTGTTGGCATACCAATCGGCACACCATTCCCAGACATTCCCCTGCATATCGTGAAATCCCCAGGCGTTGGCCTGCCGCGTGCCGACGGCGTGCGTCGCCGCCGCGCTGTTCCCTTCGTGCCAGGCAGCTTCATTGAGATTGGCGGGATTGTCGGTCTTGGCTCCGGCCCGGCACGCCATTTCCCACTGCGCCTCGGTCGGCAGCGTGTAAATGTAGCCAGCTGGAAGGCGCTGCGCGGTCCGCTCGCGTTCGGTGAGCTGCCGGCAGAAGTCCATCGCGTCGATCCATGAGACATTGCACACCGGGAAATCCTCGGTCGAACCTGGCGCCGCGTTGCCGCCCACGACGGCGATCCACTCGCGCTGCGTCACCTCCGTTTTGCCGAGCCAGAACGGTTTGGAAATCGTGACTTGGGTGACGGGCCGCTCGGTGGGATCGCCCACTTCGCTGCCCATCGCAAACGTGCCCGCGGCCACCGGAAGGAGCGTTAGCCTCAAACCCGGAATGGTCCACGCCTGGCGCAGCTCGGCCGTCACCGCGCGTTCCAACGTGAGCGACACCGTCTCTTTGCCGTTGGCGGCGAGTTTCACGGTCGTGCGCGAGGTTTTAAAACCCGGCGCGGAAATCTCCAACGCATGCTCCACGTTGGCCGGCAGTGCCACCCGCCCTTCTTTCACCATGATGGGCTTTCCGCTGGAACTGACCGTGAAGCTCGAAACGGGCTTCACCTCCAGCGTCAGTTCGCCCGGCTTCGGCACCGGTTTAATCGTCAATTGCAGGTGCGGGCCTTCGACCACCTCGACCACTTGCTTCCACGGCTCGTAATCGGGGTGGGAAAATTCCACCGTGTGCGGCCCGGGCTCCGCACTGATGAACCATTGGGGGATTTCCTTCCGCGCCGGCAGACTCTTCCGGTCATTTTCCCGGCGGGGAGGAAGCGGTTTCCCGTCCATGAGCAGCCGGCCTCTGGGCAAGAGCCCGATGAGGACGGCGTTATTGCGCGGATTGAGCCCGATGCCCGACTTTTGCGTGACGAGCGTGCCGACATCGAGCGTGCGCGACTCCCGGGGCTTCAGCTGCACGTTTTGCTTTGTGGACCGGTAACCGGCGAGCGCCACCTCCACGCTCAACGGCTTCTCGCTGGGTTGATCAGGCAGGGTCGCGGGTGTTACGCCCACCAAGGTGCCATTAATCGAGACTTCCGCCCCGTCGGGCGAAGAAAACACCAGCAACTCCCCCGGGGCCGTCGCCTGCGTCGGCGCCACCCGATTCGGCCGGCCCACCGCGAGCGAGGTCTTCGGCTGCTCGGCATCGACGCAGTCAGGGTGCACGAGTTTGAAGTGATAGGTGCCGACCACGAGCGTCTTGTCCGCCTGTAACTGCCCGCTCTCAGGCACCGTGCCCACCGGCAGTTCGCGACCGCGTTCGTTGCGCGCCGTGACGACCGTCCCCGGTCGCGCCACCACGGTAAACCCCGCCCAGATCGGCTCGAGCTTCACCTCGACCGTGCCACGGCCATTGCTGACCTCGGCCGCCGCCGTGTAGGTTTTGTAACCCGAGGCCCGGATAATGATGTCGTGCTTGCCATCGGGCACGCTCGCGAGACCCAAACGACCGTCAATCGGCACCGGCCTGTTGGTCTCCTTACCCAGCCAGGCGTGGGCGCCGACATCAACCGGCGAAACGTTGACCACGAGCCCGCGGAAATCCTCCGGCAGCGCCGAACTCGCCGGCGCGGGCCCGGCCATTACGGGCGTTTTTTCCGGGCCGTCGTCCAGCCACGAAAACACGCCGACCGCCGCGACCGCCGTCACCGCGGCGAGGCCGAGCAAAACCCGCAGACGTTTTTTTCGCCGCACCGGCGGGGTGGCGGCCAGCGCCACGGTGCGCGAGAGTGTCATGATCGGCAGCTCGAGTCGCTCCGCCACCTCCCCGGCGCTCTGGGGCCGATCGCCGGCTTTTTTCGCCAGGCACGCCGCAATCGTCTTCTCCCACTGGGGCGGGATCGTTTCGCGGCCCGTCACGCCGAGCGCCGCCCGGCGGGCGGTCATCGACGGCGGCACGACCTCACGCAACTGCGTGATAATATCGCCCTCAAAAAACGGCGGCTTGCCCGTGAGCAGTTCGTAGAGGGACGCCCCGAGCGAATAGATGTCGTCCGTCACCGCCGCCGTTTCCCCGAGCAGTTGTTGGGGGCCCGCATAACCGAGCGATACCGAGGATGATTTTACTTCGGTTGAAAGCCGGGTCCCGCTGTTGAGCAGGCTCCGCGAGATGCCGAAGTCCACGACTTTCAAATCTCCGTGCGTGTTGATCAGGAGATTGAGCGGCTTGAGGTCGCGATGGACGATCCGGACCTTCTGGTGGGCGTAATCAAGCGCCGAGCAGAGCTGTGCGATCCACGGCGCGAGCGTATCGGTCGTGAAGCATCGGTCGGGTTGCTGCAATTTTCGTTCGGCGAGAGAGCCACCATCCACCAGCTCCATGCTGATCGCCGCGCGGTCGCCATCCTCCACCAGATCGTAGACCCGCACGATGTTCGGATGCGTGAGGTCGAGGAGCCGCCGCGTTTCGGCCGCGAGGTCCGCCATCGCCTCACGGTCGCGCACGACCAGCTCGGGGAGAAACTTGAGCGCGACCTCGCGTTGGAGTTTGGTGTCCTCCGCCCGCCAAACCACGCCCATGCCTCCGCGACCGAGCTCCGCCTTCAGGCGATAGCGCGAGAAAAATACCGCCGCCATGGGCGGGAGCGGTTGGGTCTGGTCCAAATTGGGCGTGTCGGCCACGGGCGTCGATTCAGGCGAGCCATCCCGCGTTGGCAAGGGCGCGCCGCAGGCGTCTGGGGCAAGAGCGGGGCCGCGGCAAGGTGAAGGATTGTCGGGAAAAAATCACGAACGAGCGGCCACGTGACGGCTCCGCCGGCCCGCAAGTTTCACCGCCTGATCTTCACGCTCCAGCGCCCGGCCAATCCTCAGCTCTGCACCGCACCCATCTTCTCCCCTTCGAGTTCGTAGAGTCCGGTCATGTAACCGTTCTCGAACATCGCGCCGACCTTGAGCTGACCATAAAACTCCACCGGCACATCCATCATCGGCTGCACCCCTTTTTTCATCTTCACGATCACCCATTCGTTCATGTTGGGCACCGTGCCAAAGCAGCAGGCCATCGTGTTGCGCATGAGCAGAAATTCCGTGACGAGGCCCTTGTCCATTTTCACCGGCACCATGTAGCCCGTGATGATGGCTTTCTTGCCATTCCACGATTTCACGAGCGCGGGAATCTGCTCCTCGCCGGTCGGTGGCTTCGCCTTCGGATCCGCCGCGGGATCGAAGGGCGGCGGGTTGAACGCATACGAGGCGAGCTGTTCGAAACCGAGTTTCAGGTAACCGTTCTCCACTGGGGGCGGAGCGAGCGGCGCGCTGGGAGCCGCCGGAGCCGCCGCGTCGGCGGCCCATCCCGCGACTGGCAGCATCAACGCCGCCACCATTCCTGCCACCGAGAGAAAAGCGCGCGCCGGTTTCATAGTAGCGCAGACGCTACCCACTCAAACCCCGGCGTCAAAAGCGATCTTTCGTCCCGATTGCGACCGGGCGCATCTCAGTTTCTTGCATTGAGTAGGGGCGCGCCTTGTGCGCGCCTTTGCCCGGCGGGCGCGGACCAGCCTCGCCCCTGCGAAAACCGGTCGGGACGGCCGGGGTTGCAGGAAACTGAGATGCGCCCATTACGACACCGGCGCGAGCGTTTCCGCGACGGGCGTGCGATAGGCCTTCAACGCCGGCACCACTCCGCCGAGCGCACAGAGCCCGACCATTGCCAGCGGACAAATCCACAGCACCGGATGCCCCGCCGTCACCTCGAGCACCACGCCCGTCTGCGCACGGATGAGCCCGGCGATCCCCGCATACAAGCCGAAGTAGATCGCAAAACCCGCCCCCGCCCCGAGCGCCCCGATGCTCGCCGCCTCCGCCAGCACCGCGCCAAAGATCGTCCGCCGCTTCGCGCCGAGCGCGCGCAGGATCGCGAGGTCGCGCTGCCGCGCGCTCATCGAGTTGTAAATGCTCGCGAGCACCGAGCCCGCCGCCACGAGCGCCACGAGATACGCGACCAGCGTGAGCACTTGGTCGAACCACGCGATTTTCCCAAATAACTCCGCGACGATCGCGCCCACCGGAAACGCGAGCGTGAGGCGGTTACCTTGCTTATTATAGAGCATGTCGAGCTGCAGGCCCGCCATCGGCGAGCGAAACTGGAGCAGCACGGCGCTCACATCCGTCGCGGTCTTCGCATCGTGCCCGCTCATCGTCTGCAAGCCGCGCAATGGAATCCACACCACGCGATCCGCCGGCGTGTTGGTCGGCGCAAGGATGCCCGTGATCGTGAAGTCGTCGGCGTGCTCCGCCTTCGCATCGAAGGCCAGGCCGTGAAACGGGCGAAACGTGGCGCCGACTTTCAAGCCGAGCCGTTGGGCCGCGAAACTGCCGGCGATCGCCTCCTTCGCCTCCGGATTGAAAACTTTCCCACCCGCGACCACCGAGAATTTTTTCCCCGGCGCGAGTTCCACTTGCGTGAACAGCTCCGGCACCGTGCCGACAAGCCGGTAACCGCGCAGGTTGTCGCCCACCGCGATCGGAATCGCGGCCTTGATCATCGGGTGGCGGCGGATCGTTTCGTAGTCGGCGGCGGCAACGTTGCCCGGCGACGCTTCCAGATGGAAAATCGCGTTGAGCACGAGCTGGAGTTTCGAGCCGCGCGCGCCGAGCACGGCGTCGAAGCCCGTTGTCGTCTGCGTGAACGCCGCCTGCGACTGCGTCTTCACCATCCACACGCACATCAGTAAACCGCACGCGAGCGCGATGCTCCCCGCCGTGATGACGGTCGAGAGCGCGTGCTGCCGCAGCGAACGGTAGATGATCAACGGAAGGGTCATATTTTTTTGAACAGGAAGGCCGGGAAGATCGGGAAGAAATTCCGATCCACCTTCGCTGTCTTCCCGTCCTCCCCGCTCTTCCTGTTTAGAGTCATGTTTTTGAAGCCGCGTTGATCTGCGCGAAATCCTTCCGCGTCTCGAACTCACTGAGGACTTCCTCATCGTGACTCACCAGCAGCAGCGCCGCGCCGTGCTCGCGGCACACTTCGCGAATCAGCGCCAGCGCCTCGCGCGCGTGCTTGCGGTCCAGGTTGCCCGTCGGTTCGTCGGCTAGCACGAGTTTCGGCCGGTTCGCCAATGCGCGCGCCACGGCCACGCGTTGCTGCTGGCCGGTCGACAGCTGCCGCGGAAAATGATCCAGCCGGTGCCCGAGTCCCACGCGTTCGAGCGTCTCGCGCGCATGCGCCCGGTCCGCGCCGCGCGGGCCAAAGGACATCCCGAGCACCACGTTTTCCAGCACCGTGTAGCCTTGGAGCAAATTGAAGGTCTGAAAAATGTAGCCGAGCTTCGCCGCCCGCAGTTGGTCGCGCTGCGCCTCGCTCAGCGCTGTCATCTCCGCGCCGTCGATCGTCACGCGCCCGCTGTCCGCCGCGAGGATGCCCGCGATCAAATGGAGAAACGTCGTCTTGCCCGAACCGCTCTCGCCGCGCAGCGCCAGCTGCTCGCCACCCGCGAGCGCAAACGCCGGCACGCTCACGATCTCGACGCGCTGCCCCTCCGGCGAAAGAAACGACTTCCTGAGATCGGCAACGGAAAGCATCGGCCTGATATAGCCGCAAAAACGCACAGAGGGCGCAAACTCGGAATTCTGGTGGTAGCATAGTTTGTCATTGCGAGGAGCCGCGCTCTGCGCGGCGACGAAGCAATCCAGCTGGATCGCGACGAGTGCGTCAGCCTCGGCGGCCACGGCGCGCTTCGCGCACCTCGCGATGACAAGGCAAAGTATGCCAACGCCGAAATTTTTTGCGCCTTCTGCGCTTTTTTGCGGCCAACCCGCAGTCTCGCCCCCACGCTCCGCCCTCGTGAGCACCACGCCCTCTCCCGGCTCCACGTTTCGCGCCGCCCTCGCCGCCGAGCGCCCGCTCCAAATCGCCGGCGCGATTAATGCCTACGCGGCGCTCCTCGCGCAGCGCGCCGGCTTTCGCGCGCTCTATCTTTCCGGCGCCGGCGTCGCGAATCACTCCTACGGCATCCCCGACGTCGGCGACACCACGCTCGCCGACGTGCTGATTGACGCTCGTCGCATCACCCGTCGCGTCGATCTGCCGCTTCTCGTCGACATCGACACCGGCTGGGACGATCCCGCGCGCGCCGTCCGCGAACTCGCCGCCGCTGGTGCCGCCGCCGTCCACCTCGAAGATCAGGTCCCCGCCAAACTCTGTGGCCACCTCCCCGGCAAACAACTCGTGCCCACCGCCGAAATGGTCGCACGCGTGCGCGCGGCCGTCGCCGGCAAACCCGACCGCGACTTCGTCGTCATGGCCCGCACCGACGCCGCCGCCGTAGAAGGCGTCCCCGCCGCCATCGCCCGCGCCCAGGCCTACATCGCTGCCGGTGCCGACATGATTTTCGCCGAAGCCCTGCGCACGCTCGACGACTTCCGCGCCTTCACCGCCGCCATCAAAGTCCCCGTCCTCGCCAATCTCACCGAGTTCGGCCAGACCCCGCTCTTCACCCTCGACGAACTCCGCACCGCCGGCATCGCGATGGTGCTCTATCCGCTTAGCACCAGCCGCGCCGCCGCCGCCGCATCGCTCGACGTCTACTCCGCGATCCGCCGCGACGGCACGCAGCAGAACGCCGTCGGAAAAATGCAAACCCGCGCCGATCTCTACACGACACTCGGCTACGAACCACCGAAGTAGTTTTCCCCATGAGCGACGCCAACCCAATCCCCAACTCCGCTTTCAAGCCCAAGAAGTCCGTCGCCCTTTCCGGTGTCGTCGCGGGCAACACCGCGATCTCCTCGGTCGGCCATGCGGGCAACGATCTCCACTACCGTGGCTACGACATCGCGGACCTCGCGCGTCACGCGAGCTATGAGGAAGTGGCCCATTTGCTCGTGCACGAAAAACTCCCCAACGCCAGCGAGCTGGCCGCCTATCGCGCGCGGCTGATTTCACTGCGTGGCATTCCAGCGCCCGTGCGCGCGATCCTCGAGCAGCTTCCCGCGTCCGCCCACACAATGGGCGTGCTGCGCACCGCGTGCTCCGCGCTCGGCGCGCTCGAGCCCGAGCGCGCGCCCGCGGGCAGCGCCGGGCCCACCGATGTCGCGGCGGCTCGGGCCATCGCAGATCGGCTCATCGCAAGTTTCCCGTCGATGCTGCTCTACTGGCACCACTTCGCCACGACGGGCAAACGCGTCGAGGTCGAGACCGACGAGCCTTCGCTCGCAGCGCATTTTCTCCGGCTCCTGCACCAGCGCGCGCCATCGCTCCTGCACACGCGCGCGCTCGACCGCTCGCTCACACTCTATGCGGAGCATGAGTTCAACGCCTCGACCTTCACCGCGCGCGTCATCGCTGGCACCGGCTCCGGGATGTATTCGTGCGTCACCGGTGCCATCGGTGCGCTGCGCGGCCCGAAGCACGGCGGCGCCAACGAGGTCTCCCACGAAATCCAAGTCCGCTACCGCACACCCGACGAGGCCGAGGCCGACATCCGCGCCCGTGTAGCCCGCAAAGAAATCGTCATCGGTTTCGGCCACCCGGTTTACACCATCGCCGATCCGCGCAATCCGATCATCAAGGAAATCGCGCGTGAATTGTGCGCCGACGCCGGCCGGCCGCAGCTCTTCACCGTCTGTGAACGCATCGAGCGCACGATGTGGGAGCTGAAGAAAATGTTTCCCAACCTCGATTGGTATAGCGCGCCCGCCTACGACATGATGGGGGTGCCCACCTCGTTTTTCACGCCGCTCTTCGTGATGGCCCGCACCGCTGGCTGGTGCGCCCACGTGATCGAACAGCGGCAGGACGGAAAAATTATCCGCCCCTCGGCCAACTACACCGGCCCGGAACCGCGCGCCTACGTGCCGCTCGCGCAGCGGAGCTGAAATATTTTCCCAGGCCTCGCGTCGTAGAAAAATCCCGCTCTTCCCGCCGCGCCGTGATTCCGGTCCGCGCGCTCGATTTCGTGAGGTAGAACACAAAGGATATGCGCCGCACGTGGATCGCCGATCCCGCGGGCAACCGCATCTGTCTCCATTTCCATTCGCGCAAGGACGACTCGGCGGGCTGACGCGGAAAATTTAAACGGCGCGGACCGTTCCGCGCCGAGGTTAGTTCCAAAATTACGAGCCGACCGGTCAGTTCCAGTATCCTTCGTAGAACCGATAGGCGCCGCTCTCGGTTTGCCAACGGGGCGACGTCCACTTCGCATTCGTATACGGCGGCACTTCCCAGTGACCGGCCATCCACTGATACTGACTGCTGCGCCAGGTCCAGAAGCCAGCAATCCACACGTGAGCTGACGACGGTTGCGCCAAAATTACTTCCGCTTGGAGCGCGGGCGGCGCTTGCATGACCGTGATCGTGCTGACGGGCTGCGACTGCTGTGTCGTCACCACCGTGCCGGAGGGAGTCGACTGAGTCGTTTGCGTAGTGGTCGTCGTGGGTGCCGTGGTGGTCACATACGCGGTGGTTGCAACCGTCGGCGCCGGCGGCGGCGGAGCCGATACGATATAGGAAGCGGGTTCGGACGCGCAACCGGCCATGAGGCCGAGCGCACCGCACAACGCAAAGAGCGGCGTGAGCGGCATCGGGTGTTTATTTTTCTGCAGAGCTGGGGAGATCATTTTCATACGTGGTGGGCTGACTGCGGATTCGTCGGCCGGTTCTCCGCATCCCAGCGAAACCTGATGGGGCCTTCACCTCCCCAAAAAAGCGGCGAGCGCCCACGGCATTGGCGCGCACCGTCAGTTTCCCCGTTTGCCACGGCCCGCCGCACCCGCTTCGTTGCCCATCACAAACTCCTCTTCGTTCAACTTTCACCCTTCACCTTTCAACTCTTCCGCATGTCCGCCCCCGTCTCCAACGTCCGCCCGCCACCCGACGCCCTCCTCGCCGAGATCTCCGACTACGCGCTGAACTACGATTCGCCCAGCGAAGAGGCGCTCGACACCGCGCGCTGGTGCCTGCTCGACACGCTCGCGTGCGGCATCATGGCGCTCAAGTATCCCGCCTGCACCAAACTCCTCGGCCCCGTCGTGCCCGGCACGAGCATCGTCAACGGCGCGCGCGTCCCCGGCACCAGCTACGAACTCGATCCCGTGCAGGCCGCATTCAACATCGGCACGATGGTGCGCTGGCTCGATTTCAACGACACGTGGCTCGCCGCCGAATGGGGCCACCCCTCCGACAACCTCGGCGCGATCCTGGCGGTGGCTGACTGGATCAGCCGCAACAAAGCGGCGGGCGTCCCGCTCGCCGCCTTCGGCTCTCAACTCTCAGCGCTCAACTCTCAACCCGCCCCCACCGTCCGCGATATTCTCGTCGCAATGGTGAAGGCCCACGAAATCCAGGGCGTGCTCGCCCTCGAAAACTCCTTTAACCGCGTAGGACTCGACCATGTGTTACTTGTGCGCATTGCCTCCACTGCCGTCGCAACCGCTCTCCTCGGCGGCACGCGCGAGCAAATCATCAACGCGCTCTCGCACGCGTGGCTCGACGGTTCCGCGCTGCGCACGTATCGGCACGCCCCCAACACCGGCTCCCGCAAAAGCTGGGCCGCAGGCGACGCCACGAGCCGCGCGGTCCGCCTCGCGCTCATCGCGCTGACCGGCGAGATGGGCTACCCCTCCGTCCTCACCGCCAGGACGTGGGGCTTTCAGGACGTGTCGTTCAAGGGCCAGCCCGTGAAACTCGCGCGCCCCCTCGGCAGCTACGTGATGGAGCAAATCCTCTTCAAAATTTCCTTCCCCGCCGAATTCCACGCGCAAACCGCGGTCGAGTGTGCGGTCCAGCTTCACCCGTTCGTCAAAGACAAACTCGCCGACATCGCGCGCATCGAGCTCACCACGCACGAGTCCGCGATCCGCATCATCGACAAGACCGGGCCGCTCCACAATCCCGCCGACCGCGACCACTGCCTGCAATACATGACCGCCATCGGCCTCCTCTTCGGCAATCTCACCGCCGAACACTACGAGGACAAAGTCGCCGCCGACCCGCGCATCGACGCTCTCCGCGCCCAGATGGTCGTGACCGAGGACAAACAATTCTCCCGCGACTACCTCGATCCCGAAAAGCGCTCCATCGCCAACGCCGTCCAAGTCTTCTTCCGCGACGGCACAAAGACCGAACGCATCGAAGTCCACTTCCCCATCGGCCACCGGCGGCGGCGGAAGGAGGGCATCCCCATCCTCCAACAAAAAGCCGCCGCCGCCTTCATCGCTCACTACGGCAAATCAAAATCGGAAGGGCTCACGGCCCTCTTCAGCGACCGCGTGAAACTGGATGCGATGCCGGTGCAGGAATTCGCCGGTGCGATGACGATGTGAGCGGTTCAGCAGCCGTCGGCGTTTTCGCTCGTCAGGCTTACTGCGACGGGCAGCGTCTCGCTCAAGATGGTTGAGAATCAGCTGCTCCTTCCCGGCGGTCGCAAACTCGCCTACGCCGAATTTGGCCGGGCCGACGGCCGCCCGGTGTTTTATTTTCACGGCTCGCCCTCCTCGCGGTTTGAGCCGCAGCTGATCGGCGATGAATCGCTCGTTCGGCTTGGCCTGCGCGTCATCGCGCCAGACCGCCCCGGCATGGGCGGCTCCGATTTTCAAGCTGGCCGCGGGTTCTCCGACTGGCCGCGCGATGTGGTGACGCTCGCCGATTCGCTCGGTCTCGATCAGTTTGCCGTGTGGGGCTACTCCGGCGGCGGTCCGTATGCCGCGGCCTGTGCCGCAAAGATTCCCGAGCGCCTCACGGCGGCGGTCATCGTCGCGGGTGCGTGGCGGATGGACTGGCCCGAGGTGGCGGCCGGGCTGCCGTTTCCCAACCGGCTCATGTTATTCTTTGCGCGCCGCGTCCCGTGGCTGCTGGGACCGATGTTTCAAGCGATGGCGAGCATGGGCCAAGGCACACCAGAGAAGGAACTCGCCGGTATGAAGGGCCGCGTGACCGCCGCGGATTACGCGTGGTTCGCGCACGACACCCGGCGCTTCGCGGCGCTAGGCCGCGTCCTGCGCGAATCACTGCGGCCGGGCGCGAAAGGCGCAGTCTGGGACATGCGGCTCTATGTGCGCGAATTCGATTTCCGCGCCGACGAAATCCGGATGCCACTGAAACTGTTTCACGGCGAGCAGGACGCCAACTATCCCATCGCCGCCGCGCGCCGCGCGTTGCGCGACCTGCCGACCGCCCAACTTGTAACCTACGCCGACGAGGCCCATCTCTCACTCTCTTCGAACCGGATGGATGCCGTGGCCGCGGCGCTCGGGGCGTAGCTCCGCTCAAGTCTGTGCACCGCGCTCACCGACACGCGCAAACTCGCCTGCAAGCTCACGTCGCTCGCGAAGGAACTCACCAGCCGGCTCGACACCCACGAGTCCGCCATCGTCGATGTCTTGCAGCGCGTCATGGCCCTCCTCGAACCGCCGCCGCCCGCGGCTGAGCTGCCGCAAAAGGAGATGGGCTTTCACACCGGCATCGCTGTCCCGCGGAAAACGCGGTGAATTTTTCCCACGCGTGGCGGCTGTCAGCAGTATCGCGGTGCTTCAGCCCGCGCTTGAACGAACGGTGTTGCGGGCTGAAGCACCGCACTATTTCGATCCGTCGTCGTCGGCCTCGCTGCTTGTCTCATCGCTGGTCTCACGCTGGCCTTACTCAATCCGGCGCTTGACTCATTACTGGACTCACGCTTGCCTTATCCGGCCATGAGCTTCCAGCCGCAGTTCACCGTCACCGCCCGCCTGCTCCGGGAGCTGGAGACCATTGCCGAGCTCAAGGCCCGGATCGCCGCGGCCACCATCCAGGTCGCATGGACGCCCCGGCTCGCCCAGGACAGCCGCCAGCGCGGCGCGCACGCCTCCACCGCCATCGAGGGCAACCCGCTCACGCTGGAGGAGGTCCGTGCGCTTGAGGGCGGGGCCACGCTGCCCGTCCATCCCGAGCGCGCCCGCCGCGAGGTGCTCAACTATTTCGCCGGACTCCGCTGGGTGGAAAAGCGCGCGAAGCAGCCGAAGCCCGTCGCGCACGAGGATCTGTTCCGCCTCCACCGCCTGCTCGCGGCGGAGGTGATGGATCAGGGCGAGGCCGGCCGTTACCGCACCATCGCCGTGCGGGTGGGCAAGCACCTGCCGCCCGCTTCCGACATGGTCTCCGGCCTCATGCGCGAACTGCTCGCGTGGTGGAACGGCCCGAGCGTCGAGTGGTCGCCCGTGCTCACCTCTGCGATCCTGCACTACCAGTTCGAGGACATCCACCCGTTTGCCGACGGCAACGGCCGCGCGGGCCGGATGCTCGCGCTCTGGGAGCTCTACCGGCGCGGCTTCGACACGCACCACATCTTCGCCGTGGACGAGTTCTTCTGGGAGGATCGCTCGCGCTACTACGCGCGGCTCTCCGCCGTGCCCGCCACGGGCGGCGACCTCACCGGCTGGCTCGAATACACGACCGAGGGCGTGCGCGTGACGCTCGACCGGGTGTGGCTGCGTGTGCAGCAGTTCGCGGCAAAGTCGGCGAAAAAGAAAACCGTGCTGCGGCCGAGCCAGGAGCGGCTGCTGCACCTGCTGCGCGAACGCCACGACGGCCTCGCGCCCGCGGAAATCTGGGCGGCGCTCGAGGTCACCAAACAGGGCGCCGCCCACATCCTCGCCCCGCTGCTCAAGACGAAACTCGTGAAGCGCATCGGCACGCGCAAAACCGGCCGCTACGTGCTCGGGTGAGGCGCAGCACGATGCCCGGCTCGATCGGCGAATGCACGGATTTCGTTTTCAGCATAGGAGTGTGAAACGCGGTCAGTGTTTCGCCTTCGCGGTTTTACCCGCGGCTTTGGGATCGTTCGCGAGGCGTCTCAGGCGGTAGGCCGCGTAGTCGGGCACGCGGCGTTCGTAAGGCGTGTCGAGCAGCGGTGAGGAGATGACAAAGTCCGCCGTGGCGCGGTCGCAGGCGGTCGGGATGTTCCAGACTACGGCCATGCGCAGCAGCGCCTTCACGTCCGGGTCGTGCGGCTGCGGCTCGAGCGGATCCCAGAAGAAGATCAGGAAGTCGATCTTACCTTCGACGATCATCGCGCCGATCTGCTGGTCACCACCGAGCGGGCCGCTGAGGAGCTTGCTCACCGGGAGACCGAGAGCGGTCTCGACCATCGTGCCCGTCGTGCCGGTGGCCCAGATCTCGTGCGCGGCCAAGGTGCCGCGGTTGAACTTGGCCCACTCGAGGAGGTTTTGCTTCTGCCCGTCGTGCGCGACGAGGGCAATGCGCTTGCGCGCGGGCATGGCGACTTTGCGGTAGATCATGGGAACGGCAGGCTGCGCACGCGTCGCTCCCACGGCAAGGCCGCCCGCCGGAAGACCGTGGCATGGTTTGTCATGGCGAGAAGCCACGCGCCGCGGGCGACGCCGTAATCCAGCTCGTTCACCGAGCCATGCCACAGCCCGTTTTGCTCACTGCGAGCCGAGGCGCTCCCTGTCCTGCTCGGCCCGATGGCGGAGCATCCACACCATGTAGGCGACGATCGCGAGGTTCGTCACGAGGACGACGACCTTCAGCCACGTGGCATGGCGCACGAGTTCGTAGATCTCGACCGGCACATAGAGGCCGCCGGCGACGAGCGCCAGCCACTCGGCCCATGCGCGCTCGTGCCAAAGGCCGTAAGCCTCCACGCCGCGCACGATCGCGTAGAGCAGCGCGCCGCCCGCGAACAACCAGAGATTGGCGTCGGTCACGCGGCCGGCCGCATCGACGAAGATGCGCGGGTAGTGGCTGGCAGGATTGAGGTGGCTGTGACGCACGAGCCGTTCGGCAAACGCCTGCACGTCGTGATGCACGAGCGAAAGCAGGCCCACCCCGGCGAGCAACACCAGCCCCGCTTTCGCCGCTTCAAACAAGGCGATGAGACGGACGGTGGTAAGAATGGGCTTTCGAACGAGCTTCACGAAAGTATCCTCACGGGAGTCCGCCCCAACCGAAACCACAATATCCCATCCGGGCGTCGCGCCTGAAATCGCGTTTGCCATCCTTCGCTCCACCGCCACTCCTTGGGCCGTGAGCACGATGCCGGAAGCACACCCATGAATGCCGCGGCCAAAAGCGTTTTCATCTTTGGTCTCTACCTCGTCCTCGTCGGTCTCGGGCTACTCATCGCGCCCAACGCCACGCTCGGCCCGTTGGGCTTCGCCCCCAGCGTGGAAGTGTGGCCGCGCATTGTCGGGATGCTGACGCTTTGCCTCGCCACCTACTACGTCGCGGCGGCGCGCGCCGGGCTGATTCTGTTTTTCCGCTGGACGGTCGCGGTGCGGCTCGGCGTCTTCGTCATGTGCGGCGCGCTCGTGCTCCTCAGGATCGCACCCGCACCCGTCGCGCTGTTGGGCACGGTCGATCTTGCGGCGGCGCTGTGGACGGCTTTCGCCTTGCGCGCGGCGCGCTGAGCCTGCGCCGTCTTCCCGGCGCTCCGTTACGCCAGTTCCAGCCCGCGCATCGTGCCGGTCGAGGTCGCAAACTTATCCGATTCGATGCCCATGCGCTGAAGCATCGAGACGAAGAGATTCGGCAGCGGGTAGTTGTGGGCGGTGTCGAAGCCGAGATGCTGGCCGTGGCGAAAGCCGCCGCCGGCAAAGAGTGTCGGCAGGTTCGTCGTCACGTGGGTGTTGGCGTTACCCAGGTTGGAACCGTAAAGCACCATCGTGCGGTCGAAGAGCGACTCGCCGTCTTCCTGCACCGCCTTGAGGTCGCGGAAAAGCTGCGCGAGCAGCTTCATGTGCCACTGGTCGATCGCCTTGAGCTGCGAAATTTTTGCGTCGGATTTTCCGTGGTGCGAGAGGTTATGGTAGGCGTCGGTGAGCTTGTGCTCGTCGTCGAGCTCGATGGTCGGCGAGCTCACGCTATCGAGCAGCAGCGAGATCGAGCGCGTCGAGTCGGTCTGAAACGCGAGTCGTGCCATGTCATACATTAGGCGCACCTTCTCCATGTATTCCTTCGGGCTCGCGGGATCGATCGGCATGGCGGCGGCGACCTTCGGCTTCGGGCGCGTCTCCCATTCTTTCGACATCTCCATGCGCTGCTCGAGCTCGCGCACGCTCGTGAAATACTGGTCGAGCCGATCGCGGTCACGTGCGCCCACGCCGCGCTGGAGGTCCTTCGCCTGGCTGCCGACAGCATCGAGGATGCTCTGGCCCTGTGCGAGCCGGCGCATCTGCGTCTCGACCTCGGCGGGCGTGCCTTGCACGAAGAGTTTCTTAAACACGTCCGACGGTTTCTCCTCACACGGAATCAGCACGCCCGAGCCCGTCCACGACAGGCTGCGCTGCCCCTGCTGGACGTTGACGCCGAGGGTGAGCGACGGAAAACGCGTCTCGTGCCCGATGCGCTCCGCGATGTATTGGTCGAGCGAGATGGTGTTGCGGAAACCGCCGCTGCCGGGATGTGGCGCCGCCGTGAGGAAGCAGATGTCCGCCGGATGCCCGCCATCGACGTCCGGGTGCGACACCCCGCTGAACACCGTGAAATCCTCGCGGTGCTCGCGCAGGGTCTCGAGGTAGGGCGAGAGCGCGTAGCCGCGGCCCGTCTGCTTCGGAAAAAACTGATCGGGCAGGAGGCCGAGGTTGTTGCAAATGCCGAGCATCCGGCGCGGTTTCTTCGCCGCCGCCTTGGCCACCTCGCCGCGGGCAAACGCCGGCAACATCGAATCGAGCCACGGCAGCGACATCACGATCCCCGCGTTGCGGAGGAACTGCCGCCGCGAGAGAGCCCGCTGCGCGGAGACGAACGAACCGGACACGGGGCCTGAGCGACGCGAAGGCACGGGGACGGAGAGACGGGGAGAGTTCATAGGCGAATGCGCAATGCCGGGCACTGTTCCTGTTGGTCATCGCGAGGAGCGCAGCGACGTGGCGATCCATCTGAACTTTCAGCTGGATTGCTTCGTCGCTGCGCTCCTCGCAATGACACTGCTGAACGGGGTTTCATTTTCACTTATTCAAAAACAGCTCACTTTGCACAAGCTCGTGCAGCATGGCCCGCACACCATGGCCGCGCGCCGCGGTGTGTTCGAGGATCTTTTCAATCGTGGGGCGGTCGCTGAAACGCACCGGGGCGCCCGTCGCATAAACCGCAAATTGCCGCGCGAGGTTGCGCGCGATCTGTTTCTCGTCGGCAAGCAACTGCTGCTTAAGTTCGCGCACGTCGGCAAACGCCCGGCCGTCCGGCAGGACGCCGCTGCAATCCACCGGGGGCCCGAGGTGAAACGTGAATTTCTGGCCGCCTTTGCCAAACCCCGGCTGCGGCGCCACTCCGTCGGCCATGGCGCGATAACGGTCACGGTAACCGCCCATCACATCAAAACTTTCCAGCGCAAACCCCGCCGGGTCGATTTTGGTGTGGCAAGAAGCGCAGGTCTCTTCCGTGCGGTGTTTGTCGAGCAGTTGCCGAATCGTGCTCGCGCCACGGATGTCGGGTTCGACCGCCGGCACGCTGGGCGGCGGTGGCGGCGGCGGCAGACCGAGCAGGCGCTCCATGATCCAAGCGCCCCGCAGCACCGGTGAGGTCGTCGTGCCGTTAGCCGTGACCTTCAACACCGCCGCCTGCGTCATTAGTCCGCCGCGCACGCTGTTCGCCGGGAGCTCCACCCGCCGCAGCGCAACCCCGGAGACCGCGGGTAGCCCGTAGTGCGTCGCGAGGCGCTCGTTAACCATCACGAAATCCGATGCGACGAGATTCCGCGCCGGCAAATCTCCGCGGAGCAGCTCGGCAAAAAATGTCTGCGTCTCCAGCAGGGCCGACTCCGACAACAGATCATCGAGGTAGTAATC